>JBPCTR010000257.1:0-20982 GCA_051011575.1 Acidimicrobiales bacterium
GTCCCTATCCTCTGCAGCCGGAGGAGATTTGAGGAAGGCTATCCCTAGTACGAGAGGACCGGGATGGACGTAGCTCTGGTGTGCCAGTTGTCCTGCCAAGGGCATGGCTGGTTGGCTACCTACGGAAGGGATAACCGCTGAAAGCATCTAAGTGGGAAGCCCGTTCCAAGATGAGATCTCCCACAGGGTTAACCTGGTAAGGCCCGTGGAAGACCACCACGTTGATAGGCCGGAAGTGTACGCACAGCAATGTGTTTAGCTGACCGGTACTAATCGGCCGAGGGCTTGGTTTCTCTTTATACCCTTGTATGGGTGTTCGTGCTCGCTATGGAATCCTCGAAGGATTCGACACCTGGAGTCGGTCGCGAAACGCCGGCTCCGTTGACAACTGAATAGATGCCGTATTGGCTTCCAGACAGATCGCAGATCCTGAATGAATCTGCTGTCACGCAGATTCCAGCGGAATCTGATGTAAAAGTCTCGGTAGCGATAGCGCTGGGGTCACACCTGTTCCCATTTCGAACACAGAAGTTAAGTCCAGCTGCGCCGATGGTACTTGGGACGATTGTCCCTGGGAGAGTAGGTCGCCGCCGGTTTCGCAAGAAGAACCGCCCTCAGGGGCGGTTCTTCACGTTTTGGGCTGCCCCGATGTGGATGAGAGACGTGCCGTCCGTTCCCGGGGGCGGCCTTCTGACGTTTTCGATCGCCTTCGGATCTGGCCCGCTAGTCTCACAGCCATGTCTGGTGATTCGGGTCGTTCGTCGTCGCGCCGTGGCGGGCCCCGTACCGGAGGTGGGTCTCGGCGCACGTCCGGATCGCGGGGTAGTGGCGATGGGGCCTCATCGCGAGGCGGCTCGCGCGGCAAGTCGAATCGTTCCGGGTCGGACTCGCGGGGCGACTCCGGCCCGCGAGGAGGTTCCGGCTCGCGCTCTGGATCCCAAGGCGGCCGTCGCAGCGGACCCAAGTCGAATTCGGGGCCCCGCCGCAATCGAGACGACCGGTCGAAGGCCGGTCGGTCCCGCCGAAGCGGCCCATCCGAGCCAGCGCCCACGCCTCGGGCCGAACGTTCGGGTTGGGGGAGTGTGGCCCAGCACGGTGCCGCCGGCGCAACCCACGGCCAGCGTCTGAGCGAGCAGGAATCGGAAGAGCGCTTCTCTCCCGACGAGCGCGCTCGTTTCCTCGAGCGTCAAGCCAAGCGCGACGCCGCCGCCCAACGGATCGACGGGCTGCGCGAAGAGGCTCGAAAGGCGGTCGATCGCTCGGGCGCCGATGCGGCGACTCGCTCTTCCGACGGATCGAAACCGACGATCGACCGTCGTCCGCTGCCCGGGCGACCGCCCCAGTTTCGTGACTCGAAGGCGGAGCTCAGTCGCACGCAGGGGCCCGATCGTGGCCAACGATCCTGGAAACTGTTCCAGCGGGCTGCACGCGAATTCGAAGCTGAGCGCTACACCGACGCTCATCGCACGCTCAAGCCTCTCGTCGAGACCAACCCCGACCTCGCCGATCTGCGCGAGCTGTACGGACTGACTCTCTATCGCCTCGGGCGTTGGGACGCAGCCATCGAGGAGCTGGAGCGATTCCGTTCGGTGTCGGGCACGACCGAACAGCATCCGGTGCTCATGGACGCCCATCGCGCCGAGGGCAACTGGGCCGATGTCGAGGAGTTGTGGTCGGAGCTCGGGGAAGCGTCTCCTTCCACAGAGCTGATGATCGAGGGGCGCATCGTGCGGGCCGGCGCCGAGGCCGACCGAGGTCGCGTGGACAACGCTGTCCGGATTCTCGAGAAGGGGTGGAAGGTTCCACGCGAGCCGATGGAACACCATCTGCGTCGTGCCTACGCACTCGCCGACCTACTCGAGCGAGCGGGGAAGATCCCGCGCAGCCGCAAGCTGTTCGAGTGGATCGCCCGGGTTGAGCCACATTTCGGCGACGCCGATGACCGCGCTCGCGCACTCCAGTGATGGGTTCAGAAATCCGGGGAAACGGTCCGTGGCCAGTGTCGCTCGACCGAGACAAACCGCGGCTATGGTCTCGCTCAAGGCTGGCGAGTGGCTGAACCGGCCAGGAGTGGACACTGATGACTGACACCGCGGAAGCAGCACCCGGTCGTAGCGCAGAGCGGGTCGTCATCCGCTTTGCGGGCGACTCCGGGGACGGCATGCAGCTCACCGGAGACCGATTCACGAGTGCGAGTGCGCTCTTCGGAAATGACCTGGCAACCCTGCCGGAGTTTCCAGCGGAGATTCGGGCACCAGCCGGCACGCTCGCCGGTGTTTCTGCGTTCCAGGTGCAGATCGCGTCGGCCGATGTGAGTACGCCGGGCGACGAGCCGACGGTGCTGGTGGCAATGAATCCCGCAGCCCTGATGTCGGACCTCGCCCGTTTGTCGTCGGGCGGCACCCTCATCGTGAACGAGGATGCGTTCGAGGAGCGGAATCTCGAGAAGGCTGGCTACGTCGATAATCCTCTCGACGATGGAAGCCTCGATGGTTACACCCTGATCCGGGTACCGATGACACGGCTCACGCGAGAAGTCTGCGAGCCGCTCGGCGTCAAGCCCCGCGACGCAGAACGCTCGAAGAACTTCTTCGCCCTGGGCCTCGTCTCGTGGATGTACACGCGCCCCACCGAACCCACCCTCGAATGGATCGAGTCGAAGTTCGCCGGTCGCGACGCCGTCATCGCAGCCAACACCGCGGCCTTCAACGCTGGCCATGCCTACGGCGAGACCGCGGAGCTGGGGAGTCTCGTCGTTGAGGTGCCGCCCGCTCAGCTCGCGCCAGGCACATACACGAACATCAATGGGAACACTGCGCTTTCGTGGGGATTGATCGCAGCGTCCAAGAAGTCGGGGGTGCCGCTCTTCCTTGGCTCGTACCCGATCACCCCGGCCAGCGACATTCTCCACGAGCTGTCGAAGCGGAACGAGTTCGGTATCCGGACGTTCCAGGCTGAAGACGAGATCGCCGCGGTGAGCTCGGCGATTGGGGCGTCCTACGGTGGCCATCTTGGCGTCACCACCACGTCGGGTCCCGGTGTGGCCCTCAAGGGTGAAGCGATTGGCTTGGCGGTCAGCCTCGAACTCCCGTTGATCATCGTGGACATCCAGCGCGGAGGACCCTCGACTGGTCTACCCACCAAGACCGAAGCCTCCGATCTGATGATGGCGATGTACGGCCGCCACGGTGAGGCCCCACTCCCGATCGTCTCGGCTCACACACCCAGCCAGTGTTTTTTCGCGGCCATCGAGGCAGCGCGCATTGCGCTCACCTACAAGACGCCGGTCATGCTCCTGTCCGACGGATATCTCGCGAACAGCTCCGAGCCATGGCGCCTGCCCGACATCGATTCGATCCCGCCGATCGAGGTCGTGTTCGCCACGGAGCCGAACCAAACCAACGAAGACGGCGATCCGGCGTTCTGGCCGTACCTGCGCGATGAGAAACTCACCCGACCGTGGGCGATTCCCGGCACCCCGGGGCTTATGCACCGGATCGGTGGTCTGGAGAAGGCCGACGGATCCGGAAACGTGTCATACGACCCGGCAAACCACGCGAGGATGACCGATCTCCGTCAACAGCGAATCGACCTGATCGCCGACGACATCCCCGGAGTGGAGATCGTCGGTGACCCCGATGCCGACATTCTCGTGGTCGGTTGGGGCTCCACCTGGGGAGCGATCACCGGCGCCACTCGTCGAGTACGCGATGCGGGCAAGAAGGTGGCGCACGTTCACCTCACGCACCTGTTTCCCTTCCCTCGAAACCTGGGGGAGGTGCTCGGAAGTTTTGAACGGGTCCTCGTGCCGGAACTGAACCTTGGTCAGCTCGTGCGACTTCTTCGAGCCGAATTCCTGGTCGACGCCCGGTCGATCAACAAGGTGATGGGCCAGCCTTTCACCGCCGCCGAACTCGAGCGAGTGATCCTCGACGAATTCTCCGACATGGGGGCCTGACATGACCGACATCGAAGTGACCACGAAAAAGGACTGGGCCACCGATCAGGAGGTTCGCTGGTGCCCGGGTTGCGGCGATTACTCGATCCTCACAGCGATGCAGCTTCTGCTGCCCGAGTTGGGCGTCGCCCGCGAGAACACGGTGTTCATCTCGGGAATCGGTTGTGCCGCGCGCTTCCCGTACTACATGAACACCTACGGCATGCACTCGATCCACGGACGCGCACCCGCGTTTGCCACCGGATTGGCTATGGCGAGGCCAGACCTCGACATATGGGTCGTGGGTGGTGACGGCGACATGCTGTCGATTGGTGGCAACCACCTGATCCATGCACTTCGGCGCAACGTCAATCTGAACGTCCTGCTGTTCAACAACATGATCTACGGCCTCACGAAGGGCCAGTATTCGCCCACGTCCGAATTCGGCAAGGTGACGAAGTCGTCGCCGATGGGGTCGATCGCCGAGCCGTTCAACGCGGTCAGTGTGGCGATCGGAGCCGAAGCGTCGTTTGTCGCACGAACCCACGACATGGACCGTAAACACATGCAGGAGATGTTTCGTCGAGCGCACGAGCATCGTGGGGCCTCTTTCGTGGAGGTCTTCCAAAACTGCAACGTCTTCAACGATGGCGCGTTCGATCAGATTTCGAAGCGAGCCAATCGTGACGCGATGTTGATCAACCTCGAACACGGTCAGCCGATTCGCTTCGGCGCCGACCACGAGCGCGGAGTGATGATCGACCACACCGGCGAAGCAATCATCGTCGAGGTCGCTGATGTCGGCGATGATGCACTTCTTGTACACGACGAAGCAAAGCCGAATCCGGCCGCGGCCTTCGCCCTGTCACGGCTCGCGAACGGGCCCACTGAACCCACGCCGATCGGGGTCTTCCGTGCTCACGAGCGCTTTGAGTATGCGTCGGCCGCCGCTCGACAGAAGGAAGCGGCAGTCGCCGAGGTCGATGCGAGCCTTGCCCAGCTGCTCCGTTCGAATCCCACGTGGGAAGTGAGCTGAAACACACATGACAATCCGCGCACAGCGTGCGCGATTGCCCTGACATCACCGCAGAGGGTCCGTACACTCGTTTTTCGATGTCGAGTGCGGTCTTCGAGGTTGATGATTGTGAGATTCTCGGCATGAGGAGCACCACGTGAGGGACTTTGGAGCCCCAAGACTTGCGATCGCGGGCGTCATCGGCGTGCTTGCGCTTGCGGTGCTTATTGTCGTGTTTCGCTTGGGGAACCAGGCCAGCGCCGGTGTCACGCTGAACGATCCGGTCGTGTGGATCGAACACGGGTCGCAGGGAGAGGTCCTGCAGGTCAACGGAAGCACTCGCGAGATCACCGCGCGGGTGAGAGTCGGTGAGCGCGGAGATTCGATCGTGGCGATCCCCCGAGGTCGCGATGCGGTCTTCCTCAACAGGACTACTGGTGAGATAGGTGTCATCGGTGCCGTGAGCCTCGAGGTCGACAACGTCGAGGTCCTCGAGCCGGCGAGCGGGCCCATGATCGGTGAGCACCTCGAACTCCTCGGAAATCTTGCGGTGTCCACGAACGCCTACGTCATCGACGACACTCGCACCGTCGTCGTCGAACCAGGCGCCGGCCTTCGGCTTCCGATCCCGACTCCGGGGGGCCTCGGAGACATGACGATCGACGCCAACGGCGACCTCTTGGCAGTCACCGTCGACGGTCTGCAGATCGCCATCACGAGCGACAGAGGGTTCGTTCCCTTCGCCAATCTCACCGAACCCATCGCCGATTCAGAGCAGGCTCCGCAACTCGTCAATACGGGCAACACCGTCTACGTGGTCGATCCCGACCGCCGCACCGTGAACAGCCTCGAAGCCGACGGGACGCTCGGACCAACGACCTGCGTGGCCGGTTCGCTGTCGAATGTACGCGTCGGATCGAGCCACGCATCGGGCATCGAGGCACTCGATCGGGTGCTGGTTCACGACCCCGACAATCGTGTGATGAGCGTGAGCGAGCCTACGCGTTCCGATTGTTTCGACATCGAGATCGACGTCGAGGGAGAAGAGTATGGAGACCCGGTCGCGATCGGGGACTTTGCGTATCTGCCCAACTGGGGAACCGGCCAGATCGTCGTCGTCGACCTCGTCGAACGGATCGTTGTCGACACTCATCGTTTCGGGAGCGCGGGCCGATCCTTCGAACTCGAGGTCTTCGAGAACGCGGCATGGGTAAACGACCCGCAAGGCCCGATCGCCGGAATTCTGCGCGGTCGGGAGTTCCAACGCATCTCCAAGCTCACGCGGTTCGTCGTGCAGTCGGGCGACGGCGAGGAGGGCGATACCGGCGCGGCGGTCGTGGGCGAAGGTGACGTCGATCAGCGTTTCTTCGGCGATGATGGCGAGTTCGTGGGCGGCGCCAGCAGCGAGGGCGAGGAATCCGTTGGCGGCGGCGAGGATGTGTCCGGCGGCTCCGGCTCGCCGACCGATCGAGACCTGGCAGAGGGCGATGGGGCGCCGACCGAGTCGGTCGACGCCCAGGTCGCGGTGGTTGTCGATGGCGTGCAGCAGGCGCAACCGACGGTCGAATTGCAAGCAAACTTCGAATTCACCTCCGACACCGTAAACGTGGGGGAGGAGGTCGGGTTCTCCGATGTGAGCACCGGTGAGCCTGTCTCATGGAACTGGGCCTTTGGCGACGGCACCGGTGCCGAGGGCCCCGAGGTCGTCAAATCCTGGGATCTGGAAGGTGTGTATCTCGTCGAGCTGTTCGTCGCTGATGCCACTGGCCGAGAGGACTCGCAGACCGTGGAGATAACGGTCGTTGCGGTCGACGAGATCCGGCCTCCGGCCGCCAACTTCCGATTCCGCTCTGACACGATCGAGGTCGGCGAAGTCCTCGAGTTCGAGGACTTGTCGACCGGTGACCCCGAAACACTCGTGTGGGACTTCGGAGACGGTACCCAGACCACCGGATCGCTCGTGGAGCACAGTTACTCCGACGCAGGTGTCTACACGGTGGAGTTGACGGCGAGCAACGGTGCAGGCAGCGATTCAACAACCGCCACGATCACCGTGGTCGCAGCAGTTGTGGCGCCCGAGGCGATCATCGGCGCCTTTCCGAGAACGGTGGAAACCGGGCAGTCGATCACGCTCGTGAGCGAATCAACGAATTCGCCAACCGCGGTCTCATGGGACTTCGGTGACCGCACGACCGCACTCGGCAGCGAGGTGCGCCATGCGTGGGCGGATCCCGGAACGTTCCGGATCCGGCTCTTCGTATCGAACTCGGCCGGAAACAGCTCCACGTTCGCCGACATCGTGGTCCAGCCCCGGGTCGATCCGCCGATCGCACGGTTCACCGAGTCTGATCTCGTGGTCGTTTCGGGTGAGACGCTGAGCTTCAGCGACCTGTCGCTCAACAATCCGACCCGATTCAACTGGGAGTTCGGCGACGGGTCAACGGCCACCGGACCGAACGTGACACACCGTTTCACCGAGCCAGGGACAACGACCGTGACCCTCACGGTCGAGAACGAGGCGGGACGCGACGATGTCTCGAAGACCGTCACCGTTCTGCCGCCGCCGCCCGATCCACCCACGGCGTCCTTCACAGTCACGAACGCCACGGTCCCGGTGAACACGGCAGTGGTGTTCACCGATACGTCAACCGGCGACCCAACGAGCTGGTCATGGAACTTCGGCGACGGCGGATCGTCGTCCGCTCAGAGTCCGGCGCGTTCGTTCGGTTCCCCCGGCACATACACCGTCACGCTCACCGCATCGAACGCGGGTGGCTCGGACTCGGTGTCCCAGACGATCGTCGTGATCGACCCGCCGGTGGCGTCGTTCGACACGGCGGCAAGTGAACTGGCCGTCACGTTTACCGATACGTCCACGGGTCTTCCGACCGGATGGTCGTGGGATTTTGGTGACGGCGACACGTCGACAGCCCAGAACCCCACCCATACTTATGCGCTACCTGGCACCTACACGATCTCGTTGATCGCCGAGAACGCCGGAGGCGCATCGGCAGTATTCGACCGAACGATCACGGTGGCGGAGGCACCGGTTGCGTCGTTCACCGACACTCACGGTGGCCTCAGTGTCGACTTCATCGATGCTTCCAGCAATACCCCGACCAGCTGGTCATGGGACTTCGGTGACGGTCAAACATCCACCACGCAGAGCCCCAGCCATGCGTATGCCGCACCCGACACCTACACGGTCACGCTCACCGTCACGAACGCGGCCGGATCCGATTCGTCGGTCCGAGACATCGACGTAATCGCGACGCCACCGGTGGCCGATTTCACATGCACCGTGACCGGAGGCGGTGTGGCCTGCGACGGCACTTCTTCGACGGGTGAGGTCTCCTATGACTGGACAGCGCCCGGAGCGACGCCCAGTTCGTCCACCGTCGGTATGCCCACGTTCCTCTACACGACGTCGGGAACCAAGACGATCACGCTGATCGTCCAGAACGCGTTCGGCGACGCGGACACGTTCGTGGATACGGTCACGATCAGCCTCCCCCCGGAGGTCACGATCAGGAACGACGGTTACTCCGCGGGAACCGGCAGCGCCTCGGCCAGCTCGACCAATGGCCCGGTCGCGTGGAACTGGACGGTCAACAACGGCGGCAGCGTAACTTCAGGGCAGGGATCCGACTCGATCACCTACAGCGTTCCGTCGAACGGAACCTACCGGATCCAGGTGACGGCAACGAATGTCGCCGGGTCGGATTCGGCCTCGTTCCAGGTGAACGTGAACGATCTGAACACGCCAGTGGTGAACGTGTCCGGTTCGTACGACGGTGGTGCCAGCGGAAACGCATCGGCATCGGCGACCGTGAGCTCATCGCTACCGATCCTCTCCCGGACCTGGTCCATCAACAACGGCGGCTCGGTCACGGGCGGTCAGGGGTCGAACAACGCAACCTTCTCGGTGCCCGGCAACGGCACCTACGTGATCGAGCTGGTCGCCACCAACGCCCAGGGATCGGGGTCGGACAGCGTGACGATCACCGTCAACGATCTCAACCCGCCGACCGTCACGATCAGCGGTTCGTACTCAGGTGGCGGCGTGGCCACAGCCTCGGCAATCGTGAGCTCGCCGGCCGGTCCAGTCACATCGAGGGTCTGGTCGATAACCAACGGTGGCTCGGTCTCGGGCGGTCAGGGGTCCAACAACGCAACCTTCTCGGTGCCGGGTAACGGCACGTACACGATCGAGATGGTCGCCACGAACGCCTATGGCTCGACGACCAGCAATCCCGTGACGATCACCGTCACCGACGAGCCGATAGCGAACTTCACCTGGGTGCAAGCGGCATCTCCTGACTTCACCATCAACTTCACCAACACGTCGACCAACGCGGGTGGAGCGACATATTCATGGAACTTCGGAGGCGAGGGAACTTCGAGCGCGCAAAACCCGTCGTTCACGTTCTCGGGTGCGGGCACGTTCCTCGTCCAGTTGACGGTCACAGTGGGCTCCCTGTCCGACACCATCGCTCAGAACGTCACGGTCAACCCACCCGTTGTGGGCCCGTAGCGACAGATCGAGAGTTCTAGTCGTTGTCGGCCTCGCACAGCGCAGTGGCTACGTCGAGGTCGAGCGTCCACTGATCGGCGGGGAGATGGTGTTCGCGAGCCCACGTGTGGGTGAGATCGTCGCTGCCCGCCATCTCGAGCATGTCGGCACCGATGTGCGGGTGGCCGGCGTAGAGCCCGAAGCGTCGGGTCACACCGCTGGTTTCGATCCACGCCGCAGCAGCGTCCCGGCCTGCGAGTCCGACCGCGATCGTTGCGAGCACGCGGCGAATCGTGCCGAGATTCGACTCCAGCTTCCCCACGTCGTGCAGGAGCGCGGCCGCGAGTATCTCGCGGGAGGCCCGATCCTTGCCGAGCAGCTCGACAACTCGTCTTGCCACGCCGATGCTGTGGCGCCGATCGGCGGCGCTCATGCGGTTCCATAGCGCTTGTTCGCCCTCGAGAAGCGCGGCATGGGCCCATGCGGTGCTCGCAGACCGGGGTCCGAGCGGCCACAGAGAACCGACGAATCTGCTGGCGAGGTGCAGCAGATTCACGCGCTGGCACCCTTCGAGGCGCTGGGGCGCCCAGCTGCTCGTGGGTGAGCGTCTGCGTACGCGCGCGCCAAGAGTTCGATCGACACCTTCGTGTACAGCTGAGTCGTGGAAACCGACGCGTGTCCGAGAAGTTCCTGCACGGTACGTATGTCGGCACCATGGTCCAGCATGTGTGTCGCACAGCTGTGTCTGAGTACGTGAGGCGAGAGGCGATCGGCGAGGCCGGCGAGCAGGCCGTACTTGCGCACGACCCCCCAAACACCCTGTCGAGAGAGCCGGCCGCCACGGGTGTTCAGGAATACAGCTCGTTCCGCCGCGCGAGTGGCCCACTGGTCGGGCACGAACGCGTCACGCCCGAAAGGGGATAGCCACGCGTCGAGCGCGTCGGCGGCGATTCGGCCAAGCGGAACCAATCGCTGCTTGTCGCCCTTCCCCGTCACGAGGATCAGACCGGCCTCGCGATCGAGATCCTCGAGGGACAACGCAACCAACTCCGAGATTCGCATCCCGGTTCCGTACAGAAGCTCGAGGATCGACCGGTCCCGGCGGACTGCCGGTGCGGTGCCGACGACGACATCGAGGAGGGTGGTGATCTCCGCTTCGCTGAGGGCCCTGGGGAGACCGCGCGGAAGCCTCCCCGGCTCGACATCCGCCGTCGGGTCGCTGGAGATCACCCCTTCCGCCTGGAGGTAGCGGTACATCCCACGGATCGACGTCATCGCCCGGTTGACCGTGCTGGCCGCCAACCCCCTCGTTTCGAGCGACCGGTGATAGTTGATGACATCCTGCGGAGCGACGTACTCGATTCTGTCGGCACCGATGGCCGTCACGAACGTGCGGAGATCGCGACGGTACGCCGACAACGTATTGGCGGCTCGACCCTTTTCGATGGCGAGGTGGGTCAGGTAGTCCTCGATCGCAGCGGGGAGTGGCTCGTCGCCCATGATTACCGCCTGAGCAGGGCCTGGACACCGATGATCGTCTTGGCGTCGGTGATCTGGCCCGAGTCGATCGCAGCAACCGCATCGTCGATCGACATCCGCACGACCTCCATCACGGCCTCCTCGGGACTGTCGGTCCAATCCCGCTCGACCGGATCCAGGTCGGTGCCGACAAAGATGTGGATTTCCTCATCGCAGAACCCGACCGTGTTGTGCACGTTGCAGATCAACGTGAGCGAACCGGCACGCATGCCGATCTCTTCGGCGAGCTCCCGCTGCGCGGTGACCTCGACCGGCTCGCCCTGCACATCGCGGAGCCCCGCCGGGATCTCGAGCAGGTCGCGGTCAAGGGCGGCACGATACTGACGCACGAGAATCACCTCGTCTCCGTCGACAGGCACGACGGCCACGGCTCCAGGGTGTCGGATGATGTCGCGTTCGAAGGTGGATCCGTCGGGAGCCTCGAATGTTGCGACGGTGAGGCTGAAGATGTAGCCGGCGTGGACCTCGCGTTCCGAGACGAGCCGGAACCCGGTCACGCGCGCGGTAGCGCTTGCGGGTGACCGATGTCGAGCAGCTGCGGGTTCCGGCCGTTCTTGCGGTCCACAACCGCCTCGATGAACGACCGGAACAGCGGAGCCGGCCGGTTCGGTCGGCTCTTCAGTTCGGGATGGGCCTGTGTCCCGACCCAGAACGGATGGGAACGAAGCTCGATGAACTCGACCAGGCGGCCGTCGGGCGACTCGCCGCTGGCCCAGAAGTCGCCGTCTTCGAAACGCGACAGATACTTCGAATTGAATTCGTAACGATGACGATGCCGTTCGCTCACGACCTCTTCGCCGTACGCGTCGGCAACCTTCGACCCCGTCGCCAACTGTGCGACGTAGGCACCGAGGCGCATTGTGCCGCCCATCTCACTCACGTCGCGCTGGCTGTCCATCAGGTTCACGACCGGATGTGGTGTCGCCGGATCGAACTCGAGTGAGTTGGCGTTGGCGAGCCCAAGCTTGTTGCGGGCGTATTCGATGGTCATGACCTGGAGGCCAAGGCACAAGCCGAGACATGGGATTCCATGTTCCCGCGCGTAACCAGCCGCGGCGATCTTGCCTTCGATGCCTCGCTCGCCGAAGCCGCCTGGAAGCACGATTCCGTCGAGGGCACGCAGGCGATCGGTGAGCAGGCCCTCGACGTCTTCGGCCTGGAGCCATTCGATCTCGACATTGACGTGATGGTGAATGCCAGCGTGATTCAGCGCCTCGACGACCGACAGGTAGGCATCGATGAGGCTCACATACTTACCGATGACACCGACGCGCACCGTCGTCTCGGCGGAGAAGACCCGGTCGACCAACGCCCGCCATTCCGTGAGGTCTGCGTCGGCGGCTTCGATTCGGAGGTGGCGACAGATGAAGGAGTCGAGCCCCTCGTCGTGAATAACGAGGGGGATCTCGTAGAGGCTCGACGCATCAGCGGCATTGACGACACCCTCGAACGGGACGTCGCACAGACGGGAGATCTTTCGCTTGAGGTCGTCGTTGATCGGCTCGTCGCTTCGGCAGACGATCGCATCGGGCTGGATGCCTCGACTACGTAGTTCGGTTACCGAGTGCTGGGTCGGCTTGGTTTTCTGTTCGGCTGAGGGGCCGATGAACGGGACGAGGGTGACGTGCAGGTAGAAGACGTTCTCGGGCCCGATGTCGAGGCGGAGCTGACGGATGGCCTCGAGGAACGGAAGGATCTCGATATCGCCGACCGTGCCGCCGACCTCGGTGATCACCACGTCGACGTCGTCCGCGGTGAGCTGTCGGATCCGATGTTTGATTTCGTCGGTGATGTGTGGGATCACCTGCACGGTGCGGCCCAGATAGTCGCCCCGCCGTTCCGCTGCGATCACGGCCGAATAGATCGATCCCGTCGTCGCGTTCGATCGGCGGGTCAGGTTCTCATCGATGAATCGCTCGTAGTGGCCGAGGTCGAGATCGGTCTCGCCGCCATCGTCGGTGACGAAGACCTCGCCGTGCTCGAACGGGTTCATCGTGCCCGGATCGACGTTGAGGTACGGGTCGAGCTTTTGCATTGTGACCCGGAGTCCCCGCGATTTGAGCAGTCGTCCGAGGGCCGAAGCCGTGATTCCCTTACCGAGCGAACTCGCCACGCCACCGGTGACAAAGATGTGTTTGGTCACGGGAGATCACCATACCCTCGGTCGCCCCCGATCGCGTTGGACCCAGGGTGACCTTTGTCGATCATTGGGCGTAGCCGGCCGACCCGCGGGCACCCGCGTCGAGCAGCTCCTCGGCGTGCTCGCGAGCCGACGAACTGTCGGGGCTCCCCGACAACATTCTTGACAGCTCCACCACGCGCTCGTCGGCCTCGAGAATGCGAGCCATCGACGATGTCCCACGCCCCGACGAGGCCTTGTCGATGAGGACGTGATGGTCGGCCTGCGACGCGACCTGGGGGAGATGGGTGACGACGAAAACCTGAGCGTCCGCACCGAGCGCAGCCAACGCCGATCCAACCTTCTGGGCGGCCGCACCGCCGACGCCGGCGTCGACCTCGTCGAATACCTTGATCGGCGGCCCGCCGGCGATCACGAGCCGGAGGGCGAGCATCGTGCGGCTCAGCTCGCCACCGGAAGCGTTCTTGCCAACCGGAAGTGCGGGCATCCCGGGATTCGGTGCGAGCAGGATCGACACGTCGTCGCCGGCGGCACCGTCGACCAGCACGTCGACCTTGGCGTTCGGCATGGCCAGCGCTTCCAACTCGGATTCGACCGCCCGCGCGAGCGGGCGCGATGCCTTGCGGCGCGCGGCGAGCACCCTCGCGGCCGCAGCGTCGAGTCGATCGGTGGCCGCTTCGCGCCGGGAGCTGAGCACCCGGACCTGGTCTTCGTGTGATTCGAGGGTGCCGAGCCGATCAGACAACTCGTTGGTGTATGCGATCACGTCTGACAGCGTCGGGCCGTACTTGCGGCGGAGCTCGACGAGCATCTGCAATCGCGTGCGAACGGCTTCGCGTGCTTCGGGATCATCGGTGGTTTGTTCGCCGATCGTGCGAAGGTCGGTGGCAAGATCCGAAGCCTGTTCCTGCAGAACCTGGAGGCGGTTGCTGACGTCTGCGAACGGGGCGTCGTCGCCGAGTCTTGCGGCGGCCTGAACGAACCCATCTGCCACCGGACCGTCGCCTCCCAAGAGCTCGGCCGTCGCAGTGGCGGCGGCTTGGATGTCGAACGCGCGAGACAACAGGTCTTCGCGCGACTTCAACTCCTCGTCCTCGGATGGATTGGAGAGGGCGGCGTTCTCGAGCTCGTCGAGCTGATACCGCAACAGATCGATCTGGCGGGCTCGCTCGGTCGCATCTCCCCCGAGGTCGGCGAGGGCGGCATCGATCGCGGAGACGTCGGCTCGGGCCTCGCGCAGCGGACCCCGCTCGACCTTGCCGAACCGGTCGAGCGCGTCTCGCTGGACGCCGGGACGCAACAACGACTGTTGACTGTGTTGTCCATGCAGATCGACGAGCGGCCCGACCCGTTCGGCGAGGGCTGCCGCGGTAGCCAGAGATCCGTCGAGGTAGGCCCGGGAGCGTCCGTCGGCCGGAATGATGCGGCGTACGACCGACTCGGCGCCGTCGTGGTCGACGAAGCGACCCTCGACCACAGCTTCGTCGGCGCCGACGCGAACCATGTCGGTGTCGGCACGTTCGCCGAGCAGTAGTTGGATGGCGCCGACGATCATGGTCTTGCCCGCACCGGTCTCGCCGGTCACTGCGATCGACCCGGCCGGGAGCACGAGCTCGAGTCGCTCGATCACGCCGAGGTTCTCGATACGAAGTTCGGTCAGCACGGGGTGATCCGCCGATCAGAAGAGTCGATGACGCCCGTCATCGGTCGGAGAGACCGAGCTTTGCCCGCAGGACGGCGAAGTGGTCGCGGCGCTCGAAGGTTATCAATCGCGCGACGTGAGGTGATCGGGCACAGGTGAGTGTGTCGCCAGGTTTCATCAGCACCATTGTATTTCCGTCCACTGACACCGCTGCGGCTCGGTGTCGTTCGACCG
This sequence comes from Acidimicrobiales bacterium, assembly GCA_051011575.1. Classification (GTDB taxonomy): domain Bacteria; phylum Actinomycetota; class Acidimicrobiia; order Acidimicrobiales; family SHLQ01; genus SHLQ01. The sequence continues at coordinate 15,021 of JBPCTR010000257.1, forward strand.
TGATGGCGACCGAAGATTTCGGGCTGAGGACGACGGTGCGATCGAAGAGCATGTGGGGCGACACTGGCGTGATCTGGATCGACTCGTGGGTCGGTTCCACAATGGGGCCGCGGGCCGAGAGGGCGTACGCTGTGGAGCCCGTGGGCGTGGCGACGATGAGGCCGTCGGCCTGATACGAGGTGAAGCGCTCGCCGTCGATTGCAACCGACACCCGAACCGTGGTTTCGCCGGGTGCTCGCTCGACCACGATGTCGTTGAGCGCTTCGAAGTTCTGGCCGCCGACGGTGCCGCGCAACAACATTCGTTCTTCGACCTCGTGGTCGCCTGCGAGCGAGCGGGCAACCGCAGTCTCGAGGTGTTCCGGCTCGGTCACGGTGAGGTAGCCGAGGTCACCGAAGTTCACACCGAGGATCTTCACTTTCGAACCTGCGAGGAGCCCCACCGTTCTGAGCATCGTGCCGTCGCCGCCAAGGCTGATGGCCAGATCGAGGTCGTCAGGGAACTCGTGGGGCTCGACGCAACGGAAATGGCTCGAGCGACTGGCATCGTCGACGACTCCGACCACCTCGTGCCCGCCGGACGTGAGCTGTTCTGCGAGGTCGCCGGCCTGGGTCAGAGCCTGTTCGTCGGCTCCATGGAGGACGATTCCGATACGGGCCATCAGGGTCGCTCCTCGATCACGGTTCCAAGTATGTCGCCCCGACGCAGGTGGGCGAGAAACTCGACGTTTCCCTTTCCGCCGACCACCGGCGAGATCGCGAGATCAATGACCGGAAGTCCGATAGCCGCGGCCTGGTCTACGAACGCGTGTAACACCCGCTCCCAGACCGCCGGGTCGCGGATGACACCACGCCCTCGGCTGACTTCTGAGCGGCCTGCCTCGAACTGCGGTTTGATGAGGACTACGAGGTCGCCCTCGGCAGCGAGCAGCGTGGCGAAGTGGGGGAGGAGGCGGGTCGTCGAGATGAACGACAGATCGGTGACGATCACGTCGAACCCGTTCGTATCCATCGGTGCGTCGAATTGCGAAAGAGCGATTGCCCGAATGTCGGTCTGCTCGCGGATGTCGACACGGTCATCGGCACGAAGTCGCTCGTGCAGCTGGTTCGTTCCGACGTCGACGGCGGCCACGCCCGCAGCACCACGCTGCAGCAGGCAGTCGGTGAACCCCCCGGTCGAAGAGCCGGCGTCGAGCGCCCAACGATCGGCAACGTCGATCGAAAACTTGTCGAGCGCTCCCTCCAATTTGTGGCCTCCACGGCCGACGAACGGATCAGGACGGCCGGATACGAGCACCGGTTCTGCCGGAGAGACCTGCCGCGATGACTTGAACGCAGGGGCGCCGCCGACCGTGACGCGACCGGCTTCTATCAGGTCCTGGGCGCGCTGGCGAGAGTCGGCAAGGCCACGCACCACGAGCTCGGCATCGAGGCGTCGTCGGGTACTCGTGGCGACCTCCGAGTCGGGCTTCAGGGCTCTACGCTCGCGGATGACGTCGTAGAGGGTGGCGTCGTGTAGAAATGCGCGGCTTCGCGCGCCACACTTGACTCTAATTCGCGCGGCGGGGCCAACATGCCCAGAGTGGAGAGAACCGAACGTGACAACGATGAATGCCGGCGAGGACCTCGAGATCGAGGTTCGGACCTACGCCGATCGGTTCCAACAGCTTGTCAACAACGTCGAGCGAGTGATCCACGGCAAAACCCGTGAGATCCGTCTTGCATTTCTGTGCATGCTGGCGCAGGGGCACCTCCTGATCGAGGACGTTCCCGGCGTGGGTAAAACGTCGCTCGCGCGGGCGCTCGCCGAGTCGATCGATGGCACCCTCACCCGAATTCAGTTCACCCCCGACCTGCTCCCCACCGACGTCACGGGCGTGCAGATCTTCAATCAGTCGAACAGCGAGTTCGAATTCCACCCCGGCGCCGTGTTCGCGAATGTGGTCCTCGCCGACGAGATCAATCGAGCCTCGCCGAAGACACAGTCGGCACTTCTCGAGGTGATGGAGGAATACCAGGTAACGGTCGACGGTGTTCCCCGCCCGGTCCCGAACCCGTTCCTTGTGGTCGCCACCCAAAACCCGATCGAACATGACGGAACGTACGCACTGCCGGAGGCGCAGATCGACCGCTTCATGATGCGGGTCGGACTCGGGTATCCGAGCGCAGTCGCCGAGATCGACATCATCGACAGCGCTCCTGCGGGACGCACCCGCGTCGACGTCGAGCCGGTGCTGTCAACCGAAGAGGTTCGCCAGATGGCCCGCGTCGCTGACGTGGTCTACATCTCGCCTGCGGTGCGCCAGTACATCGTGTCGATCGTGCGGGCCACCCGCGAGCTTCCCGAGCTGCGAATCGGCGTCAGCCCTCGTGGTTCGATAGCGCTCGGCCGTACCTCCCGTGCACTCGCGGCAGCGAACGGGCGGCCATTCGTGACCGCAGACGACGTGAAGGACCTGACCGAGTCCGTGCTCGCCCACCGGATGTTGCTGAAGCCCGAGGCCGAGTTCGAGGGAATCGACTCGCTCGAGTTGCTCCGCGCGGTCCTCCAGGAAATCCCCACACCCAAAGAGCGCGTCGAGCGCTGAACGCGGTGCTCACCTCTGCCGGAAAGACCTTCCTGGCGATTGGCGCCATCTCGTTCGTCGTTGGTGCTCTGCTTGACTATCGCACCCTGGTCGCGCTCGGGATTGCCTTCCTCGTGGCCGTCGCGATCGGCCGTCTGTGGATCGTGCGCCGGCCGCGGGTCGAAGCGAGCCGGGTCGTCGTCCCCGAACGGGTACGCGCTGGTCGCCCGGCTCGCACGCACCTGACGATCACCAATGGCGGACGCCGTCGTACGTCGGGGGGCATCGCCTACGAGACTTTCGGCGCCGATCAGATTCCCGTGGAACTCCCTGGGCTGGAACCGGGCGACTCGGCGGTTGTCACGACGGAGTTGCCCACCGAGCTGCGAGGTGTCTTCCGGGTGGGCCCACTCGACGTCACAAGAGGAGACCCCTTCGGGCTCGTTCGGTCGGGCGAACCCGAAGAAGGTGTCGCCCGGCTGTGGGTGCACCCGGTCGTACACACGCTGGACCCGTTTCCCAGCGGTCTCGCTCGCGACCTCGATGGCCCGGAGTCCGGAGAGGCGCTCGAGGGCGGCATCACGTTCCACACGCTGCGCGAATACGTGCGAGGTGATGATCTGCGCTTGATCCACTGGAGATCGTCGGCTCGTTCCAACAAGCTCATGGTGCGGCACAACGTGGACACGAATCACCCTCGCTCGTTGATCGTGCTCGACACGCGTGCATCGTCGTACACGGCCGAGAGCTTCGAGGATGCCGTGCGCGCGGCCGCCTCGATCGTGGTCGCGTCTCTCAATCGCGGTTTCGAATTCCGGCTACTCACGACCGACGGTCTCGAACTCGATCAGCGGATGCCGGCTGCATCGATCATGGATCGACTCGCCGAGATCGGTCTGTCGTTCCGAGGCTCGGTCGACGCTGTCTTCGACGAGGTCATCGGCGACCTCGGTGGGGTGTCCCTCGCACTGCTCACCGGTACGAGCCGGATCGACGAGCTCGATTCGCTGACCCGACTGAAGGATCGCTTCGATGTGATCACGATCGCTCAGTTCGCGGCTGCCGACGACGAGGGCCGCCCTGATCGAGGAATCCCCGACGCGATTCTTCTCAAGGTTTCGAGCAGCCAGGAGTTCGCGCGGGCGTGGAACAAGGCGACGAGACGATGAACCGCCAGGTGCTTCTGGGGCAGGTCTCCGCTGCCGGTCTCCTGCTGGTCATTGCCGCTACGTTCTACGGCCGCGTCTTCAACGGCGCCGGTTGGGTCGGTCCGATCGTGGGGGCGGTGATCATCTCGGGAACCATGGCCGTGGGGCTTGGGCGCACGCGCATGGGCCGCACCATGCGCTCCGGAGCGCTGTTCTTCAGCGGGCTGTTGTTTCTCCTGCTCGCCGTCGTCCTTCCCACGACGAACTTCGGCAGCATCGACCAGATCACGAATGCGCTCACGGGTTCGACGATCGACGGGTGGCGCAATGCCCTCGCCGCGACCCTTCCGATCGACACGGCGATCCCCGAACCGCTCGGCTTCGTGACGATCCTCGCGTGGCTCGCCGGGTCGGTCACCGGCTCGCTCGTTGCGCGGTCGAGGAATTCCGCGCCGCCCATCATCCCCGCGGTTGCCTTCGCTGCGATGTCGCTTCCTCTCGCTGCTCCCACAGGGCTCGTCACGTACCTTCTGATTGCGGCTCTCGTCGCGTCGGCACTGCTGCTCACCCTCGTTGGTGCGGTGCCCGAGCGAGGTAGCGACGAGTCCACCATCGCGACGCGGGTCACCGAGTTCTCGGGCGATCGCCTCCTCACCGAACGCTTGGTAGCTGGCGCACCGGTGCTCCTCGTGCTGGGGCTGGCCGCGCCGCTTCTCGCGGCGTTCGTTCCAACCGCCGCCGACGAACCGTTCGACCCCCGGCGTCTGCGCGTCGAGGAAGTTGAATTCACTGCTGCTGTCAATCCGCTCGCCGAGCTCAAGTCGAAGCGCCAGGACTCGACCCGTGCCTTCCTTCTCGAGATTCCGGCGGCACCGGCCGCCTCACTGTTCGACCGCGTCGGTCTCGTTGCGCTCGATACCTACAACGGCGCCAACTGGACGACCGACGCCACCTACTCGGCGGCGCCGATCGATCTCTCGCCGGCCGAGGTAACGACCGTCGAAACGCTCGAGGTTCGTCAACGCATCGAGATCACCGACCCGAGCCTTCCGTGGATCCCCGTGGGTCAGCCAGCGATTCGGATCAACGCCGAGGACGTGTGGTTCGACGAGCGATCCGGAACCCTGCTCTCGCCGGAGGGACCACGGGCGCTCTCCTACGAGGTCGTGTCTCGGATACCCGTGCCGAGCGACGATCAGCTGCGAGCAGCGTCCATCGACCTGTCCGACCCCCGGTACATCGACCTACCGAGTATCTCGCCGGACTCTGCCATCGTGAACCTCGGCGGTCGACTGGTCGGCGAGACCGACTACGACCGGCTGCTGGCGCTCGAGACGGCGCTTCGCGACGAGTGGACGCTCGTGCTCGAGGAGTCCTCAGGAACGTCGATCGGGCGACTCGACGAGTTCATGCTCGAACAGCAGGGATACCGCGACCAATTCGTGGCCGCGTTCGCCGTCGCCGCCCGACAGCAGGGGTTCCCGACGCGGATCATGGTCGGCTATCGAATCGTGGAGGACACCGACGACAACCGCACCGTGTTCCTCGACACCATCACTTCTGCACAGTACGACGCGTGGCCCGAGGTCCGCTTCGAAGGAATCGGCTGGGTCAACTTCGACCCGGTCCCTCGAACCAGCGGCGAGGGGACCCTGGGCCGTGACGACGCGACGCAGATCCCCGAAGGCCAGCCGGTCACGCAGGGACCCACCCCGCGGGAAGCCGACGCCGAGGAGGACGACACGGTCGAAGAGGACGATTCGGGGCCGACCGCAACCGCGAGAGCTGTGGTGGTCGTCGGGCTGTTCCTGGTGATCTTCCCCCTGGCGCTCATATTCCTGGTCCTTCTCGCGAAAATGCTACGCCGACGGTGGCGTGAAAACCTCGACGACCCAACGGCTCGCGTGCTCGCCGGCTGGCAGGAGAGCAAGGATCGACTCCTCGAGGCAGGCGTCGAGATCCGCCCGGACATGACCGTCAAAGAAATCGTCGCCGCCAGCCGCCGCGACCTCGGAGTACACGCCTCGTCGTCGTTGGCCTCCCTTGCGCCACACGTGACCGCCACGATCTACGCCCGTCAGGGACCGGGGACGGACACGGCCAACATCGTGTGGGACGAGATGTACCTCTTTGACCGTCAACTCGGCGAGTCCCGGTCGACCTTCCAGACCGTCAAAGCCCGCGTCGACCCCCGCCCTCTCCTCGAGAGCGTGTGAGGGAGCGAAGCTTCGCGTAGCGACCATGTCGA
>JBPCTR010000258.1:0-18582 GCA_051011575.1 Acidimicrobiales bacterium
GGGTGAGACTCTGATCGAGGGCGACGTTATCGGCGAACAGTTCCGCGGCTGCGTCGTTCTCCCAGTCGCTCAGCAAGGCGAGCAGCTGCCGACCCGCACGATCGACGGTCGGTGATGTGAAGGCGGCGGGGGCTGGTGCGAGATCGCTCGCTGCGACAACGTCGAGCAAGCGAGCGGTGAGCGTGGTCACCGGAGCGTACGTCACATTGGCGAGCGCCACGACGCCGAGCCCGCGACCCGCGATCCACCGCATGTCTGAGGCATAGCCCGGCAGGCCACCCGCATGGCTGATCAGACGCCCATGCAAGGGATCATCGGCTACAGCGAGCCCGAAGCCGTAGCCGACAGCCGTTGTGCGGCCTTTGACGTTCTCTAACCGCGAGTAGCGATGCATCTGCTGCATCTCGCGACGCGACGCTCGCTGTAGCGGGCCGTCATCGCTGTCGTCGCGCGGGACGTTGGCGTCGTCGAGCCAGCTCATCCAACGGGCGAGATCGGGCACTGTGCTCCAGAGGCCGCCTATCGGAGCGAACTGACCGTCACCAAGTGGGGCGATGTCGTCGGCGCGGAACGCTCCATCCTCCTTCACGTATGGTCGCGCCCAGTCGCTGTGTTCGGGTTTGGTCCATGTGGTTCGAGTCATCTTGAGGGGCTTGAGCAACCGTTCGGTGATGATGTCTTGCAACGGGCGCCCCGACGCCCGTTTGACGATTCGGCCGAGCAGGCCATAGCCGAGGTTGCTGTACTCGAAGGCGGTGCCCGTCGGGACTGCGAACACTGGAGCATCTCCAGCGACGGCGTCAAGCTCCTCGTCGGTGATATCGAGATGCCGGTCGGCCCACGGGTTGTCGGTCGCCAGGCCCGAGGCCATCGACAACAAGTGGTGGAGTCGGATCGGACCATTATCGGTTGTCGGTCCAATCACTCCCGCGAGTTCCGGCGCGTGCTCCAGGATGTCATCGTCGAGCCTCAGCACACCCTCATCGCGCAGCGACAACACTGCCGCCGCCGTGAAACTCTTGGTCATCGAGGCGATGCGATAGACGGTGTCAGCGTTGGGCGGCTCACCCCCTGACACCGCGCCGGTGGAACTCGTCACCACCAACCCGTGGCCATCCACGATGCCCCATGAGATCGACGGCCAGAGACGCTCGACTCCCATCGCCCCAACAAGTTCTTTGCATTGCGCGAACCAATCCGCTTCTGCGTGGTGCGCAGATGGCTTCGATGTCATGGGCTAAGTGTGCCGAGTCGGCGCTCTTAGCGGATACTCAGAATGCAGGAAGGCGGCGTAGATACCCACCCGCATGATGTAGCGCCCAGGGCCGCCAGTTGGCCACACTCTCGCGTGCCCCGAACGTAACCCTTGTCTGAACGTCTCACCGACGTGATCGTCATGCCTCTCGGCCTCAACGCCTCGAAGTCATCGGTGTCTTCCAGAATCCTGCCGCACCGATTGGCCCTGTTCGCGCGAAGCAGGCGAGGATCACGCGATGCCATCTCCCAACGCCATCGCCGGCTTCGCGGCCCTGTCCTTCGCCTTGATCGTCGTGCCGGGACCGAGCGTCATGTTCGTGGTGAGCAGGGCCGTGGCGCTCGGCCGACGGGCGGCGCTGCTCACGGTCTTGGGCAATGCGGCTGGTGTCTATGTCCAGGTCGTGCTGGTCGCGATCGGACTCGGCGCGATCGTGGAACGCTCGGTTGCGCTATTCACAGCGATGAAGCTGGCCGGCGCGGGGTACCTCATCTGGCTGGGCATACAAGCAATTCGGCATCGTCGACAGCTGGCCTCGGCGCTCGACGTCACCGAACGCCTTCGGCCGCAACGATCGGTGTTCCTCGACGGCTTCATCGTGGGAGTCGCCAACCCCAAGGCCATCGTGTTCTTCGCCGCCATTCTCCCGCAGTTCGTCGACAGGGCAGGTGCGCCGGCAGGAGTTCAGATGACGTTCCTCGGCGTTGTATTCGTTGTGGTTGCCCTGATCTCCGATGGGTTGTGGGGGATGGCTGCCGGTACGGCTCGTCACTGGTTTGCACGGTCGCCTCGACGTTTGGAACGCCTCGGCGCCGCTGGCGGATTCGCAATGGTCGGCCTTGGGCTCCAGCTCGCTGTCTCCGGTCGCAAGGACTAGCGACATTGGATCGGTTCGTGACGCTGCCGCGAGATCGCTTGGATCGTTTGCGGAACACAATGGGGCGGCTCGGGGTCGAGTGGGTCCTCACCGCTGATCCGATCAACATCACCTATGCGACGGGCGTGCGCAACATGAACGTGTTTTCCATGATGGGCCCTGCTCGTCTGCTTCTGGTCGGCGTCGAGGACACGGTCGTCGCCTGGGAGTTCGCCGGCTCGGAGCATCTGTCGCAGTCATCACCGCTCGTCGACGAGGTCCGTACGGCGCCGGGCCTGACGGCGCTCAGCGGTTCTCGCCACACCGACGCGATCGACGTGTTCTCGACTCAGATAGCGTCGCTGATCGGAGCTCGGCCAGAAACGCGGTCATCGCTGGCCGTCGAGCGGGTCGATCACGACGTCACCGACGCGCTGAGGTCGGCTGGGTGTTCGCTGTCGTCAGCAACCGAAGTCTTTGTCGAGAGTCGTCGCATCAAGCTTCCGGACGAAATCGAGGTGATGGACGAGGCGATGTCGCGGGTCGAGGCAGCGGTCTCGATGATGCTCGAACAGCTTCGGGCCGGAGCGACGGAGATCGAGGTCTGGTCGCACTTTCAGCAGCATCTCATCGCGAACGGGGGCGAATACGTGTCGACGCGTCTGGTTCAAGCCGGGCCGCGGACATTCCCGTACTTTCAGGAAGCGGGCTCGACCGTGATCGCAGATGGCGATCTGTTCTGTGTCGACACCGATGCCATTGGATTCGGCGGATACGCCGTCGACTTCTCCCGTACCTACCACGTCGGACCCTCCGAGCCGTCGTCTGATCAACGACATCTGCACGCGTTGGCGCTGGACCAGCTCGAACACAACGCGAGCCTGATCGCACCCGGAGTCCGGTTCGAGGAGTTCGCTCGTGGAGCCTGGGACGTACCGGCCCGCCACCGTGCCTTCGGCTACTCGAGCCTTGCGCACGGACTCGGAATGTGCGGCGAATTTCCCTACGTCCCCGTCGCCGTTCCCGACCAGGCATTTCCTGTAGACGGCGAGTTCGAGCCGAATATGGTCGTGTGCGTGGAGAGTTACATCGGCGACCCCGAGCGAGGCGAGGGCGTGAAGCTCGAGGATCAGTATCTCGTGACCGACAGCGGTGTCCGCCGGATGAGCTCGCTGCCCTTCGACCATCGCCTGTCCGTCTGATCTGGGTGTCTGTGGCCAAGCGAGTTCGACGTCCGCGACGACGAGAATCCGATGTGAAAGGCGAGTGGATCCTTATGGTCAAGGATGTCGACAGTGATACGGAGGACATGTGAAGACCAAAGCGCCCCAACTTCTCATCGGTCGAACCGCGCTGATCACCGGGGCGGCCCAGGGCCTCGGTGCATCGATGGCCGAAGTGCTCGCCGCCGCGGGGGCGAACGTGGTGGTGGCCGACATCGATGGCGCTGCCGCCGAGGCGACGGCGGCCGCACTACCGGCGGCGCTCGGGGTCTCGTGCGATGTGACCTCGGAGGGCGAGGTGACAGCAGCGATCAACGCCGCGACCGAGGCCTACGGCTCGCTCGACGTGATGGTGAACAACGCCGGCTTCACGCGAGATGCAAGCATGCGCAACCTCACGCTCGACGATTTCAAGGCGGTGATCGACGTGCACCTCACCGGCACCTGGCTCGGCACCCGGGCGGCGTCGTCGGTCATGCGAGAGCAGAAGTCGGGGTCGATCGTCAACGTGTCGTCGCTGTCGGGGAAACAGGGCAACCCCGGCCAGACCAACTACAGCGCGGCGAAGGCAGGCATCGTGGGTCTCACCAAAGCGGCCGCCAAAGAGATGGGGCGCCACGGCGTGCGAGTGAACGCGATCCAGCCCGGACTGATCGATACGGCCATGATCCGGCAGATGAAGCCGGAGGTGCTCGAGTCACGGATCACGGAGATCCCTCTGGGCCGTCTGGGACAACCCGAAGACGTGGCCAACGTGGCGCTGTTCCTCGCGTCCGACATGTCGGCGTACCTCACCGGAATCGTGATCGAAATTGCCGGCGGCCGGGGGATGTGACCCTGCATGGTTGAGAACGTGAGGTACTACGCGTTCATCCGCGCGATCAACACTGGTGGGCGTCGGCTCACGAACGACGAGGTGATCGCCCCCTTCCTCGATCTTGGGCTGGAAGAGGTCGTCGCATATCAGGCGGCGGGCAACGTCACGTTCGTCACGGAGAAGGACGATGCCCTGGAGCACCGGCTCGACGGCGCACTCCGCGACAGCTATGGCTTCGATGCGCCGACCTTCGTTCGCACGAACGATCAGCTCCGCGACATCGCAGACCGGTCTCCGTTCAGCTCCTCCGATTTGGCCGACACGGGGGGAAAGGTGCAGCTCACCTTCCTGCGAAATGCTCCCGATCCTGCGTTGATCGCTGCGGTCGACGATCTCGTCCCGCCCGACGATCGCGTGGTCCACGACGGGACGGAGTGGTGGTGGCTTCCGAAGGTCGGGATCAGTGACTCGAAGCTGCCGATCCCCGCGATCGAGCGGACGCTCGGGCCGATGACAATCCGAACACTCGGAACGATCGAACGAATGCTTCGGAAGTTCGGCTAGCCGTGCGCGGATGGTTCTCGAACGTGCCGCCGAACGGCCTCGCCAATCGGCCGCGCTCCCAGGACAACAACGACAACGCCGAAGGCCTGCTCGCCCCCGAACCCGAGATCGTGATCGAGACGACGCCGGAGCATCGGAACCTCGTGGCAGGCGACCCGGAATGCGAGGGCTGGACCCGGTCTCCCGACGACCCCGGAGTGGTGAGACGTCGGGAGGAACTTCGCGAACACAACGGCATCCCCGAACTCGAAACGGTCACTCCAGCCCACCACGACCGAGCGGTCGAGCTCTTCTACCGCGACGGATTCGTCGTCGTCACCGACGCCCTCGACCACACCGTCCTCTCAAACCTGCGAACGGGCACCGATCGCGTGGTCGACGACATCCTCGCCGTTGACCCGGAGGCCGCCGCTGGCGGGGGTGCAGGTGGCCTGCCGCACCGCTACTCGTTCGGCTCATCATCGGCATCGCGCCACCGCCTCCACGAACCCGAATGGGTCGCGCTCGTCGACATCCCCGCAGTCACCGGCATACTCACGGCCATCTTCGGTGCCGACACCTACGTGCTGGGCGGCGCCGGAGGTGATCTCGCGCTCCCGGGCGCCATCGAGTACCAGGGCCTTCACGCCGACCGCATCTGGAGCGAACCGTTCGATCCGGTCGGCGGCTTGACCACACCGGAGCTGCCCGTACCGGTGGTCACGATCAACTTCACCGTCACCGATCTCACCTGGGAGAACGGACCGATTCGCCAGATCCCGGGTTCGCAACGCTGGCTCGACCCGATTCCCAGCCTCACAGACGAGCCGACATGGATGCGCTACAGCACGCTCTGTCCGGTTCCGGCCGGCTCGGCAGTCTTCCGCGACAACCGCGCCTGGCACGGTGGCACCCCCAACCTCTCGAACGACGTGCGGGCCTTCCCCAATCTCGAGTTCTACGCGCCGTGGTTCCGCAGTGAGGGCATCCATCGCTCGATGCCGTACGACTTGTGGTCGCAGCTCTCCGACCACGGGAAGCGTGTGAGCCGGTATGTGGTCTGCGGGCCGAACGAGGTCGTGGTCGGTGCCGGTTTCACCCACCCGCGGCAGGCCGAACGCGACGCTTTCGTCGCACAACAGCTCGCCGAGCTCGGGCCGCCCTATGAGCACGACTGGTTTCTTCGCCGCTGACACTCCTCTTGCAACCCGATCTGGTTCCGCCCTCGGGGCGAGGTTTGAATGAGAGCGAGAGGGTTTCACAGTCCCTCAGTTCTCGACTAAGGGACCAAAGGCCCTAAAGAGCACTCAACGACGGGCGGACAATTCCCGCAATGATCGTTGCGCTGAGCGTTCCCAACCTTGTTCTCGCAACGATCGTCGTTGGCGTTGTGGCCGTCGTGTTCCGGGCGCGGGTATTCGGCGCGAATGAACGAGATTCGACGTCCTGGGTCGACGCGTGGCTCAAAGCGATCGTGATCCTGGTGGCCGTTGCGTTCTTCCTGGTGTACGTGCCGTCCTGGGCGCTGCAGACCAAGACGGTCGCCGACATGAACCGAAACGCGCAGGACCTCATCGGCGCTGGGCTGTTCGCGATCGCCCTCATCGTCGTCCTGTGGGTCCTCCGGTGGGCACATGCGGAGAAGCGCGTCTGATGACCACGACCGAAGCGCTGTCCTACTTCGACGAGAACATCCCATGTCTCGCTGCATGTCCCGTGCACACGAATGCTGGCATGTACGTCGCAGCGATCGCCGACGGCGACGACGAACAGGCGTATCTGACGGCTCGTATGCCGAACCCGTTCGCATCGGTATGCGGGCGCGTGTGTGCAGCTCCGTGCGAGGACGCCTGCCGGCGGGGCCAGATCGACCAGCCCATCGCCATCCGGGCCCTCAAACGCTTCGTGACAGAGCAGTTCGGGCCAGAGAGTGATTCTCAGGGCCTCTGGAAGAAGGTGGCAGCGCCTCCAGACGTGGAGCAGCCACAGAGCATCGGCATCGTGGGTGGGGGTCCGGCCGGCATGGCCTGTGCGCACGACCTGCGCCGGTGGGGCTACCGCGTGACCGTTTACGAGGCGACCGAGAAGCTCGGCGGCGCCATGTGGTTGGGCATCCCCGAGTATCGCCTCGACCGCGAGGTTCTGGCGCGAGACATCTCGGCGATCGTGGACCTGGGTGTGAACGTCGAGTACGAGACAAAACTTGGCGCCGACATTTCACTAGACGAGCTGCGACAGCGCCACGATGCGGTCTTCCTCAGCATCGGCGCGACCCTCGGCCGTGGACTCGACATTGACGGAGCCGAGGCGGACGGCGTGTTCAAAGCGATCGAATTCCTCATCAACATGAATCGGGGCTTCGAAGTCGACGTGGGGGAGCGGGTCATCGTCATCGGCGGCGGAGACGTTGCAATGGACGCGGCTCGGACCGCCCTGCGCGCCGCCGACTATGACGGAAAGCGGGCCGTCGCCGGGGATCGCGTGACGACGCCGGTCGAGGCCGAGAACCGTTCGGCGATGACAGAGGCGCTCGACGTCGCTCGATCGGCAGCGCGAGCGGGTGCCCGGGAAATCACCGTGGTGTCGCTCGAATCGCGAGAGGAGATGCCGGCGCACGACTTCGAGATCGAAGAGGCCGAGCACGAAGGGATCACGTTCGTCCCTCGCCGAGGACCCGATCGGATCCTCACCGAGTCCGGTCGGGTGGTCGGCCTGGCCACGGTCGGTGTGACTCAGGTCTTCGATGACGATGGCCGATTCAGCCCGGTCTTCGACACGGAAGACCGGCACGACCTCGAGGCCGATACGGTCATTCTGGCGATCGGACAGGCCATCGATCTCGACTCACTCGGCGCGTCCGGGCCCGAGGTCGGACCTCGCCGAACAATCCAGGTCGAAGATGCGACCGGGGCGACCTCACTGGCGGGGGTATGGGCCGGCGGCGATGCCGCTAAGGGCCCGCGGACCTTGATCGATGCGGTTGCCGACGGCCGCCGATCGGCGGCCGCCATCCACTCGTCCTTCGGTGGCGAACTCGAGTCCGCCCATGCGGGCCGGATGGTCGAGATCAAACAGTTTCATCGTCTCGAGGACGACTACGACCGAATCTCGCGCGTCGACGTGCCCACGCTCGAAACGGGAAGGCGCATGGGTCTGGCGGAGGTTGAGACGGGCTTCACCGCCGATCAGGCTCGGTGTGAAGCGAATCGGTGTCTGCGTTGCTTCGCCAACATCATGTTGGACGTCGAGCGCTGTGTGCTGTGCGCCCTATGCGCCGACGTCTGCCCGGTCGATGTGATCTCACTCGTTCCGTCCGAGGAACTCGACGCGACGCGAGCGGGGGGAACGGCGCTTCTCCTCGACGAGACCGCGTGCATCCGGTGCGGCCTCTGTATCGAACGATGTCCCCCCGACGCGCTGTCGATGGGGATGTGGACCGGAATCGGAGTACCCGCATGGTCATGAGAGAAACCGCACCAGGAATGATCTCCCGCCTCCGGCGCACGCCGGTCGGTCGATCGATCTTCCGTTCACCTTCCCGCGTCACACCACGGGATCGGGCAGCCGGTCACTGGTCGAGTTTCCTGATGCACATCTACCCCGTGAAGGTGCGAAGGAAGGAGATCGGCTTCCGCTACTCCTGGTACCTCGGCGTGATCTCGACCGTCCTGCTCGGATCACTGACCGTGTCGGGCATCTATCTGATGTTCTTCTATGTGCCGTCGCCGAACCAGGCGTACACGAACGTGCAGACGCTGCAGACCGAGGTCACCTTCGGTCAATACGTTCGCAACGTCCACCGATGGTCCGCACACCTGATGGTGTTGGCCGTGGTCGCGCACATGGCCAGGGTGTTCTTCCGAGGCGCCTATAAGGCGCCGCGCCAGTTCAACTGGGTGATCGGCGTGGTCCTTCTCGGACTGACACTTCTGATGTCGTTCACCGGCTACCTCCTCCCTTGGGACCAGCTGGCGTTCTGGGCGGTCACGGTCGGTACCGAGATGGCGAGCTACGTCCCCTTCATCGGCGACACGACGAGGGAGATGTTGCTTGGGGGCCCGGTCGTGGGCGCATCGACCCTTCTGCGGTTCTACGTGCTCCACGTTGCCGTACTTCCAGCGCTGATCATCCTCGTGTTGATGATCCATCTGTGGCGGTGGCGCAAGGATTCGATGCTCGACGTGGAAGGGGATGCCTCCGATGACTGACGTTGCGCCACCGGGCAAGCGGCGACAACCCGAAACGAGCGCCGACGGACGCCGAGTTCTCGGCGTGGTTCCCGGCAAACCGGTAGCAGGCGATCGAAAGGAACCAGACGAGCAGGACCTGGTGATGGTGTGGCCCCACCTCCTCGTCCGCCATGCGGTGGCGGCCATGTCCGTTCTGTTCCTCGTTCTCGTGATCTCGATCTTCTTCGACGCGCCGCTCCGCGCGATCGCCAATCCAACCGAGACTCCGAACCCCGAGAAGGCGCCCTGGTACTTTGCCGCACTTCAGGAACTCCTTTCCCACTTCCACCCACTCGTGGCCGGCGTCCTCATCCCGGCCGGCATCGTCGTTGGTCTCGTGGCGCTTCCGTACATCGACACCAGTCCCGAGAAACGGCCGGGTCGACGAAAGGTCGCGGTCGTCACGTTCACGGCGTTCCTCGTCGTGTGGACGATCTTGACCATCGTCGGATTCGCCTTCCGCGGTCCCAACTGGGACTGGGTGTGGCCCTGGATCGAATGGCATGGAGAACTATGAACAACGAACTGACGCGCCGCGCACTTCTCGGTCGAACGTGGATGGCAGGCGCAGGCCTCATCGCCGGGGCAGGCGCCTGGACGACATGGGATCTCCTTCAACCCCTGCCGTCAGCAGGCTTCGGCGGGCTTGTACGGGCGGTACCCCCGCAGGCTGTGCCGGACGCGGGTGCAGTCGAGGTTGCTGCCGCCAAGTCGTTCCTCGTGAGAATCGAGGGGGAGTTGGTCGCATTGTCCGAAAAGTGCACACACCTGGGATGTCGTGTGCCCTACTGCGAGTCGTCGAATCGCTTCGAGTGCCCCTGCCACGGTTCGGTCTTCAACCGCGCCGGCGAGCTGCTCACGGGGCCGTCGCCACGAGGTCTGGATCGCCACCCGGTCGAACTCGGGGACGACGGGCTCCTCTACATCGACACGGGCTCAAAGGTCGACGGCGCACCGCCAGGCACAGAGACCATCGACGAGCCGAGCCCCGGACCCTCATGCGCCGAGGAAGGTGGGCACTGATGCCGTACGGGTACACGACGGATCCCGAGCTCGATCGGTCCACGAATCGCGTGATGGTTGTCGGCGCGGTGCTGCTGCTGGCGATGGCAGCCGCTTTCCCGCTCTACCTCTCGTATGAACCATCGGCCCGCGCGAGCGCCCGACAGACCCAGATCGAATCACTCACGGAAGAGGGTTCGAACATTTGGGGATTCAACTGCGCGAGCTGCCACGGAGTCGAGGGTCAGGGAGGCTCGGCGCCCGCTCTCAATTCGAAGCAGTTCCTCCAGAGCGCGACCGACCAACAGATCGAGCTCCTCGTGGCAGTGGGTATCCCCGGCTCGACCATGGGCGCCTACTCCCAGGATTTCGCGGGTCCGCTGACCTCAGAGCAGATCAAGGCAGTGACCCTCTATCTGCGTGCATGGGAAGAAGGCGCACCCGACGTGCCCGACTGGCGAGATCCCGATCTGACCGACGCCGCTGACGAGGGGACGAACCCGTGACGGACATCGAGACCGAGCGGCCGCCACTGCTTCTCGACTTCACTCAGGAACGTATCCGTGTTCTCCACTTCACGTGGATTGCCTTTTTCATGACGTTCTACGTCTGGTTCAACCTCGCGCCGCTCTCCACGACGATGCGGAACGACCTCGACTGGCTCACGAAGGAGCACGTCAAGATCCTGTTGATCTGCAACGTTGCCCTCACGATTCCAGCGCGCATTGTCGTCGGCGCGCTGATCGACCGGTTTGGCTCCCGCATCGTATTCACCGGGCTGATGGTCACCATGTCGATTCCGGCAATCCTCTTCGCCTTCGCCGACACGTTCACCCAGCAGATGATCTCCCGACTCGCGTTGGGCAGCGTCGGTGCCGGATTCGTGATCGGGATCAAGATGGTGGCGCAGTGGTTTCCCCCCAAGTACGTGGGCCGGGCAGAGGGTTTCTACGCCGGATGGGGCAACTTCGGCTCGGCCTTTGCCGCGATGACGCTTCCGTGGTTCGCCATCACCGTTCTCGGGAACTGGCTCGACATGGGCGATGACGCCTGGCGCTGGGCCATGGCTATCAACGGTCTTGTGCTGGGCGTCTACGGCGTCATGTACTTCTTCCTCGTTCGAGACGTCCCCGAAGAGCGCACGCTGGTTCGCACGAAGCGGACCGAGCCGATGATGCTCACGTCCTACCGCGATCTTGTCCAATATCTCGTCTGGTCGATCCCGCTCGTCGCGGCGCTGGGTGTCCTCGCATGGCGAGTGAGCAATGTGGAGGTCGAGGGCGACGTGATCCTGAGCGACGACGCGTTGTATGCGATCTATGGCGTTCTCGTGCTCATCTACCTGGCGCACGCGGCAAAAACGATTCACGTCAACCTCCCCTATTTGCGCGCGGGTGTGCCCGAGGAGGAGAAGTTTCACTTCGGCAGTGTCGCCGCCCTCAACAGCACGTACTTCGCCAACTTCGGTGCCGAGCTCGCAGTCGTGTCGATGCTCCCCGCCTTCTTCGAGAACACGTTCGAACCCCTCCGCCGCGGTGGGGGAGGGCCGCTGGTCACGGCCACCGTCGCCGGACTGGTCGCATCGTCATTCGCCTTTGTCAACCTCGTCGCCCGCCCGCTCGGCGGCTACCTCTCGGACCGACTGCCTAGTCGCAAACGAACGATGTTGATCTACATCCTCGGCATCGTCGTCGGGTTCTTCCTGATGGCCTTCATCGCCGAGTGGGCACCCGGCGTGGATGAAGACGGTCTACGCAACGTTATTCCCCGGTTCGGAGGGGTGATGTGGCTGGTCTTCGCCGTGGCAATCACCATCTTCGCCTCGGTATTCGTGCAGGGGGCCGAGGGCGCGACGTTCGCCATCATCCCGATGGTCAACAAACGAATGACCGGCCAGATCGCTGGGATGGCAGGCGCGTACGGCAACGTCGGCGCCGTCATCTACCTCGTCATCTTCTCGCTCGTCGACGCTCGAACGTTCTTCTTCATTCTCTCAGCCGGGGCCGCGGTGAGCTTCGTGGTCACGCTGCTGCTGCTCGAGGAACCGGAAGACTCGTTCTCCGAGACTTTCGAGGACGACCCGCACAGCCAAGCCGCCGAAAAAACCGCATCACCCGCCTAGACGAGATCACACGCCCGCTATCCAAAGGACACACATGACGGACATCCAGACATGGGATGTCGAGGACACCGATTTCTGGGAGCGCGAGGGCAAGAACGTCGCGACCCGAAACCTCTGGATCTCCATTCCGAGTCTTCTCTGTGGATTTGCGGTCTGGCTCTACTGGAGCATCATCACGGTTCAGATGCTCAATCTCGGATTCCCGTTCGAGCAGAGCGAGCTGTTCACGATCACCGCCATCGCCGGACTCACTGGCGCCAGCCTTCGGATCCCGAGCAGCTTTTTCATTCGGATCGCCGGCGGTCGCAACACCATCTTCTTCACGACGGCGCTGTTGATGATCCCCGCGGTGGGCACAGGGATGGCCTTACTGGATCAGGACACACCACTCTGGGTGTTCCAGGTTCTCGCGTTCTTGTCGGGCCTCGGCGGGGGCAACTTCGCGTCCTCGATGTCGAACATCAGCTTCTTCTATCCCAAGCGGATGCAGGGCCTCAGCCTGGGGCTGAATGCCGGCCTCGGGAACGCCGGTGTCACGACAATGCAGATCCTGATTCCGCTCGTGATGACGAACGCGGTATTCGGCGGTAGCTCCATGGTGTTGGAGAAGGACTCCGGAACGCTGATCGGCAAGATTTCGGCCGGAACCGAGACATGGATTCACAACGCGGGATTCGTCTGGCTGGTGCTGTTGATTCCACTCGCCTTCCTCGGGTGGACCCGGATGAACAACATCCGAACCGAACACGTCTCGCCATCGATCGGCTCGCCGCTGTCGTCGTTCGCCAAGATCACCGGGATGCTGCTGGTGGCGTTCCTGACCTCGGCGATCGGTTTGTTCATCATCCTCCCCGATCCGACCGGGCTGGGCGCGCCGTCGTGGGCGAAGTATCCGGTGATCGCCGGCGTGATCTGGTTGACGGTGTTCCTCCTCAAGCAGCTCCCCGGCGACATCAAGCCCAATCTCGAACGGCAGTACAGCATCTTCGGAAATCGTCACACGTGGGTGATGAGCACGATCTACACGATGACGTTTGGAAGCTTCATCGGATACTCCGCAGGCTTCGCGCTCGCGATCAAGGTTGTGTTCGGTTTCAAACACATGGAGGTCGACGGTGTCCTGACACACGACACCGTCAACCCGGATGGCCCGTCCGCACTCACGTTCGCCTGGATGGGCCCATTCATCGGTGCTTTCATTCGGCCGGTCGGTGGATGGATAGCCGACCGTGTCGGGGGTGCTCGGGTGACGCACTACGTGTCGATCGTCATGACCGCCAGCGCCCTGGGAGTCGCGTACTTCCTCCGTGAGGCATACCGATCGGAGACGCCCGAAGATCACTTCGTCGCGTTCTTCCTGATCTTCCTGCTGTTGTTTGCGGCATCGGGAATCGGCAATGGCTCGACTTTTCGGACGATTGCAATCGTGTTCGACAAGGAGCAGGCCGGCCCGGTCCTCGGGTGGACGTCTGCGGTCGCCGCCTACGGCGCCTTCGTCGTTCCTCAGGAGTTCGGCGAGCAGATAACCGGCGGCACTCCGGAGGTCGCCCTCTTTGGATTCGCAATCTTCTACCTCGTCTGCCTCGTCCTGAATTGGTGGTTCTACCTCGGACCCAAAGCGGAGTTCGCAAACCCATGACCGACGGATCCTCCTCGACGAGCCGGCCGGGCGATACGGCCTCACCTCCAACCGGAGCGCGGCGCAACGCGTTCGCCGTGCTTGTGGTCGTGCCGCTCGCGCTACTAATCGCCGCATTCACGGGAGGCAACGCAACTGCGTCTGCTCGCGCCGAATCCGCAGCCATGGTCTTCCAGGACGATGTGGCGGCAGGCGCAGCTGTCTACGCAACCCATTGCGCCTCGTGCCATCAGCCGGCTGGCCGAGGCGTGGCCGGCACGTTCCCTCCGTTGCTGGGCAACCCCAACGCGGCCGATGCCGACTACGTCGAGTCGGTCGTTCGCAACGGACTCACCGGGCCGACCGAGGTGCTCGGCGAGACCTACGACGGACGAATGCAGGCCTTCGACGTGCTGTCCGACACCGAGATCAGTGCCGTCGTCGCCTTCGTGGGAACGCTCGCCGACCAGGACCCTGATGCGGTTCCCGACACACCCGTCGTCGAGATCGAGCCGGGCGACGTCGACGAAGGGCGAGCACTCTTCATCGGTTCGGATCGATTCGGCAATGGTGGTGCAGCGTGCTCGAGCTGCCACACCGCGGGCAACGTCGGCAATCTCGGGGGTTGGAGCCTCGGGCCTGACCTGACCAACACATTCGCCAACCTCGGAGGTGAGCTGGGCCTCACCGGCTGGCTCGCCAATCCGGCGTCCGAGACGATGCGACCGTTGTTCGCCGACCACCCGATGACCAACGACGAGATCGCCGACGTCGTGGCGTTCCTCGGCGACGCCCCGACCCAGACGAAACCTTCTGATCCCGGCGACGGACTGATCATCGCCGGCGCGATCGGCTTCCTGATTCTGATCGGCGGTATGGCCCTCGCGTGGCGGGGCATGCGCCAGACGTACGTGCAACGGCTGAGGAGCAGACGATGACAAACGAATGGATCGAAGAATCGGTCGCTCCCGCGGAGCGCAAATGGGAGGAGTTCTACCGAAACCGGTTCCAACACGACAAGAGAGTGCGCACGACGCACGGTGTGAACTGCACGGGAAGCTGCTCCTGGGAAGTATTCGTGAAAGATGGCATCGTCACGTGGGAGCTCCAGGCCACGGACTATCCCCAACTCGAAGAGGGTCTCCCTCCCTATGAGCCCCGGGGCTGCCAGCGAGGAATCTCGTACTCGTGGTATCTCTACTCGCCGATCCGCGTGAAGTATCCGTATGTACGCGGCGTATTGATCGACATGTACCGCCAGGCGAAGCGGGAGTACCTCGGCGATCCCGTCGATGCCTGGGCCGCGATTCAGGACAACCCCGATTGGCGTCGCCGCTACCAGGAAGCTCGCGGGAAGGGCGGTTTCCGTCGCATCAGCTGGGATGAAGCGCTCGAGCTCGCTGCGGCCTCGGTGATCCACACGGTGAAGAAACACGGACCCGACCGAGTCGCAGGTTTCTCTCCGATCCCGGCGATGTCGCAGATCAGCTACGCCGCCGGAAGCCGATTCATGTCGCTCATCGGCGGTGTGGTCATGAGCTTCTACGACTGGTACTGCGACCTCCCGCCCGCATCGCCCGAGATCTGGGGCGAGCAGACCGACGTTCACGAGTCGGCCGACTGGTACAACGCACGGTTCATCGCCGTCATGGGTGCGAACCTGAACATGACTCGCACGCCCGACACCCATTTCATCGCCGAGGTTCGTCACGCTGGTGCGAAGCTCGCCGTCTTCAGCCCCGATTTCTCCCAGGTCGCCAAGTACGCCGACTGGTGGATCCCTGCCACTCCGGGGCAGGACACCGCATTCTGGCTCGCGGTCGATCACGTCCTGCTCAAGGAGTTCTACGACGAGCGCAAGGTCGACTACTTCCAGGAGTACACCAAGCAGTACACCGATCTGCCTTTCCTGGTCGAGGTCGCGGACGGCAAACCGGGCAAGTACCTGCGGGCGGGGCGACTCCAGGACTACGCCGGTGTGGAGAATCCCGACTGGAAGATGCTGATGTGGGACGAGGCAGCAGATGCGCCCCGAATGCCCAACGGCAGCGTCGGTGATCGGTGGGCGGTGGAAGACAAGGGCCACTGGAACCTCGAGTTGATCGACCACGTGACCGGCGAGCAGATCAAGCCCCGGCTGTCGTTCATCGACCACCACGACGACGTCGCGAAGGTCGAACTCGAGTTCTTCGGCACCGACGGCATGGTCACGCGATCGGTGCCCGTGCGTGTCGTGCAGACCAGCGACGGTCCGGTCACGGTGACAACCGTGTTCGATCTGCTCAACGCCCGCTTCGGCGTGGATCGCGGGCTCGGGGGCTACGACGCATCGAGTTACGACGACGAAGGTGTGCCCTACACGCCGGCGTGGCAGGAGCAGTACACCGGTATCCACCGCGACACCGTCGTGAAGTTCGCAAGAGAGTGGGGCCGCAACGGTGAACTGACGAAGGGAAAGAACCTCATCGTCATTGGGGCTGGGGCCAACCACTGGTATCACAACAACCTCCTCTACCGGTCGGGAATCGTCGCCCTGATGCTCACCGGATCGGTCGGTGTCAACGGCGGTGGGCTCGGCCATTACGTGGGCCAGGAGAAGCTCGTCAATCAGGCGTCCTGGGGCTCGATCGCATTCGGCCTGGACTGGGGAATGGCACCCCGCCACCAGAACACGCCGTCGTTCCATTACGTCCACTCCGACCAGTGGCGATACGAACGTGGCTACCGCGAGTACGACTCACTGCCGATCGATCACCCCGAGCGACACGACCACACCCTCGATCATCAGGCACGAGCCGTGCGCCAGGGCTGGCTGCCGTTCTTCCCGCAGTTCAAGGAGAATCCGATCGAGGTCGTTCGCCAAGCTCGTCGGGGCGGTGCCGAGACCGACGAAGCGATCACCAACGAGATCGTCGATCGCCTCACGTCCGGCGATCTCGATTTTGCAATCGACGATCCCGACGCGCCGGAGTCGTGGCCTCGGACCTGGTTCATCTGGCGGGGCAACGCGATCGGCACGTCAGCGAAGGGCCACGAGTTCTTCATGCGCCACTACCTCGGCACGACCTCGACTGCTATCGCAGCCGAACCCGAAGACCACGGGGTGGCCGAGGTGAACGTCCGCCCCGACGCACCGATCGGAAAGATGGATCTCGTCGTCGATCTCAACTTCCGCATGGACACCTCTGCGCTCTACTCGGACCTCGTTCTCCCCGCAGCGACCTGGTACGAAAAAGACGACCTCAACACCACCGACATGCACTCGTTCATCAACCCGATGCAGGAGGCGGTGCCGCCCTCCTGGGAGTCGAAGTCGGATTGGCGGATCTTCTCTGCCCTCGCGAAGAAGGTCTCGGAGATGGCGGGCGGGCACCTCCCTGCCGAGTTTGAGGACGTGGTCATGCAGCCACTGGCTCATGACACACCCGATGAGATTTCGCAGACCGAGATGGCCGATTGGCGAACGGGCGAAGTCGAGGCCGTGCCGGGCAAGACCATGCCCAGGTTCAAGGTGGTGAAACGCGACTTTGGTCGCCTCTACGAACAGATGACGTCGCTTGGTCTCGGCGTGAGAAACAACGGGGTCGGAGCACACGGACTGCGGGTCGACGTGGAGGAGTTCTATGACGAACTTGCTCGCAAACAACCAGACAAGCGAAGCGGCTCCAACGATGAGCCCCTTCGCCCCTCACTCGTCCGTGACCGTGAAGTGTGCGAGGCAATCCTTGCACTCGATCCCGCCTCGAACGGCGAGCTCGCCCATCGGGCATTCCTCGCCGAAGAAGCCAAGACCGGGCTCAGTCTCACCCATCTCGGTGCGGGCCAACGGGACACGCGGATCAACTTCTCGGACCTGATCGCTCAACCACGTCGCATTCTCACCACTCCGACGTGGAGTGGGTTGGTCGGCAAGGGACGTGCGTACAGCCCGTACACGCTCAATGTCGAGCAGCGAGTTCCCTGGCGAACACTTACCGGCCGCCAGCATTTCTATCTCGACCATGAGCAGTACATCGCGTGGGGCGAACATCTACCCGGCTACAAACCTCGTCCCGACCATGTGATGCTTTCCGAAACCGAGGAATCGCTCGCCGAGGGCCAGGACGGGCGGCTCTTCAACTACATCACGCCGCATGGCAAATGGTCGATTCACTCGACCTACTCCGAGAACGAGCGGATGATGACGTTGTCTCGAGGTGGCTACCCGATCTGGCTGAACAGCAAGGATGCCGCCGACCTCGGCATCGTCGACAACGACTGGGTCGAGCTGTACAACGACAACGGAGTGTTCGTGCAGCGCTGCACGACGTCGTCGCGTATTCCCCGTGGAACGGTGTTCGTCTACCACGCCACCGAACGCACGGTCGGCATCCCGATCTCGCCCCGACGGAACAAACGAGCCGGGATGAACAATTCGCTCACGCGGACCCGACTCAAACCGGTGCTCATGAGCGGCGGGTACGGCCAGTTCACCTACGCCTTCAACTACTGGGGTCCAACCGGAGTCAACCGCGACACCTTCGTTTACGTCCGCCGTATCGACCGGCCCGACTACTAGGAGCAAAATCATGCGAGTACGAGCTCAAATGAGCATGCTGTTCCATCTCGACAAGTGCATCGGGTGCCACACGTGCTCGGTCGCCTGCAAGAACCTGTGGACCGACCGCGAGGGCGCAGAGTACATGTGGTGGAACAACGTCGAGACGCGCCCCGGAACCGGCTACCCCACCGGCTGGGAGGATCAGGACCACTACAAGGGCGGATGGCATCGGGACGAGAAGGGGAGGCTGAAGCTCGTCCTTCACTCGAAGGCAGGTGGGCTCGGAAAACTGTTCTACAACCCATCCCTTCCCGAACTGGACGACTACTACGACCCGTTCACGTTCAAGTACGGCGACCTGTTCGACGCACCACATT
>JBPCTR010000259.1:0-19763 GCA_051011575.1 Acidimicrobiales bacterium
CATGCCGCTGTTCTTCGTTGTGGGTGGCTTCTCTTCAGCAATGTCACTCGATGCCTTCAATCGTGATGGCGGCGGTCGTCCCCAGGACTGGGTCGCTGCTCGACTTCGCCGCATGGTGGGTCCGGCCGTTCTGCTCGGCGGCGTGTGGGCCCTGGTGCCGCTCGTTGGGTTCGGCTTGGGTCAGGGGGCGCTCGTGATGGTGGCTCTCCCGGCCGCCGCGATCCCGCTGTGGTTCCTCGCCAACTATTCGATCGATACCGCGCTGGCCCCGTGGGTTCTGCCCGCGTTTCGCCGTCACCCTGTGCTGTTTCCGGCGATCGCACTCTCGGTGTTCATCAGCATCGAGGGGTTGCGTCTCCTCGAAGTCCCCATCATTCCCCGGATCAACTGGGTGCTCGGCTGGTTGCTGTTTCAGGTTGCCGGATTCGCTTGGCGGGATGGGTTGCTTCCCACCGGACGCCATCTGGCCCTGGTCGGCGGAGGGTTCTGGGTTGCCGCGATCGGCGCGGTCATTGCGGGTCCGTACCCTGTGGCCATGGTGCACCACGACGGAGTCGTGAACTCGCCCACCCACCCACCTTCGGGTGCGCTCATGCTGTTCGGCGCGGCCTACAGCGCCACGGCAATTCTTGCCGCTCCCGCCGTGTCTCGCTGGCTCGGAGCGAACCACCGTGTGTGGGCTGGCGTCGTTGCGGCGAATGCCGTGGCAATGTCCGTCTACCTCTGGCACTTCACGGCTGCGATCGTGACCGGCGCCGGCTTCTATGCGGCCGGTCTTCTGTCGACCGCGTCGGTCGGCACAGCTGCATGGTGGCTCGCGAAGGCACCGTTCATCGCTGTCTCAGTCGTCGTTCTGGGGTTGATCGTGTCGAAGGTCGCGCCGGTCGAACAGCGGGCCCTGCTGGCCGAGCGTCGCCCCTGGGCGGGTGGCGTTGCGTCGATGTGGGCGATGGTCGCGATCCTCTCGACTGCGCTCAAGTTGTGGGCTCATGGCTCGTTCGCCGTGTCGGCGGCGGCGATGGCCGTGGTGCTCGTGGTCTGGGTCTCGGCGCTCAGCCCCAAGGCAACCGACCGAATGGACGCGACGGCTACTCGATTCCGTGCTCGAGCGCATAGCGCATGAGCTCGTTCTTCCGGTTGAGTTGAAGCTTCTTGAGGATGTTCCGAACGTGATTCTCGACCGTCTTCTCGGCGATGAACAGTTCCTCGCCGATCTCCCGGTAGGCGTGGCCGCGAGCGACGAGTTGCAGGACCTCTCGTTCGCGCTCGCTGAGCGCGCTGGCAGGAGTGTCGGCGACCTTGAGCCGCCGGAACTCGGTGAGCACCAGGGAGGCGAGCGAGGGGGAGAAGACGGGCTCTCCGTGAGCGGCCTTCCACAAGGCCGCCCGAAGCTCGTCCGGTGGGGTTGACTTGAGCAGATAGCCGACTGCGCCAGCAGCAACCGCGTCGAGAATGTCCCGCTCGGCCTCGGACACCGTGAGCATCACCACGTTGGTGATGCCGCCACATTCCTTTGCCACCTTCAGGCCACCCCCGTTCGGCATGTGAAGATCGGACAGGACGAGTGCCGGCTCGAGTCGCTTGATGATTTCCACCGCTTCGGTGCCGTCCTCTGCTTCACCGACCACGGTGAAGTTGTCGCCGAGATCGGCCCGAACCCCACTGCGCCAGATGGGGTGATCGTCGGCGATGACCACACTCACGGGGCCAAGGGATGTTGACATGAAGCTCCTCAGATCGTCAGTTGCACTTCGGTCCCGCGACCGGGTTGTGAGCGGATGTGCGCGCTGCCACCGATTTCGTCCAGCCGGTCGCGGATCGATCCGTCGATTCCCTGGCCGAGAGTGACATCCTCGGGGTCGAACCCAACGCCATCGTCCTTCACGCTGCAGAACACCCCGTCGTCGGTCGGCTCGGCGTACACGACTACGCGGGAGGCTTCACCGTGTTTGGCCGCGTTCGTGACGGCTTCACTCACTGCGCCCGCGAGCGCCTCGACCTGGGCCGGCTCGAGCCGAGGGAGGTCGTCGGCGGTGACGACCTCGACCGAGATGCCGTAGCGCGCATGAGCCGCATTCGCCGATTCGTGCAGCGCAATGGCCAATGACCGGGGTTCTGCCTTGATTCCGAACAGGTACTCGCGGAGATCGTGTTCCTGTTCGCGAGCCAGCGCAGCCAGCTCGCGGTCGGTCGAGCGCCGCTGCACCACGGCCAGTGTCTGGAGGACTCCGTCGTGCAATGTGCGCGCAACCTCGGCGCGAGCCTTTGCGGCAGTTATCTCCACTTCAGCTTCACGGAGCCGTCGAGCTACATAGGCCGCCACCACACCTGCCAGTACGTACAGCGCTGCCTTGGACGAAGCGGCCACGCCCCATTCGCTCTGCGAGGTTCGAGCGTCGCCCAAATAGCTCGCGAACCCAAGGATGACTGCGCTGGCAGCGCCGGCCCGGGCGCCGAGGGTGATCCCCGCTGCGATAATACCGGCCGCCGGCCAGGCCCAGGGGAGTGATTGCGCTCGAGCGGCGTCGAAGGCCGCGCCGTCGGCAAGGAGCGTGATCGCGCCAATGATCAGTTCGACGGCGATCAGCGCCGGATGTCCGAGCAATGGTGACCGACGTCCGAGCAGCATGGTCGTGAGGCCGGTGAAGCCGATCGCCAGGGCGAGGGCGCCGATGGCAAGAAGCGGACGGTCGAGGTGTTGACGGCCGATCAGCACACCGATCGTCGCCCAGCCGATCGTCAGCCACCGGAACGTTGCGAGCGCTCGATCGATACCGTGGCCGAACGCCTGCGCCGCCTGTTCTTCGGCTCGTGCGATCACGTCCACGAGTTGCAACCGTACCGAATCGACAGATTCCAACTCGGGAGCCTCGACTGTTTACAGGCCCTGGTCCTGGGGAAACAATGCGACGATCAGCGGAACGGCAATCGCCGTAGCTACGAGTTGGGCAGCGATGAATCCGGGGGCGGACGCAGGTTCGATGCCGGCGAAGGTGTCGGAGAACATGCGGGCAATCGTGACCGCCGGATTGGCGAAACTGGTCGACGAGGTGAAGTAGTACGCGCCGCCGATGTACGCGCCCACGGCGGGCCCGACCATGCGGACGTTGTCCGACCGAACCACGCCGAAGATCACCAGCAACAGCCCCAGCGTCGCGACGCCGTCGGCGAGTACGAGATGGCCGGCCGAGCGTTCCTTCGAGGACCAGTCGATCAGTGTCAGGTCGAACATCGCATTGGCCAGGATCACACCGAGAATTCCGCCAACGGTCTGTGCCAGCAAGTATCGAACCGCTGTCGCGCGTTCGATCCCGCCCGTCGCGAGTTCGGCGAGGGTGACCGCCGGGTTGAAGTGGGCGCCGGATACCGGGCCGAGTGCCATGATCAGCGCGGCGAGCACCACCGCGGTTGCGAAGGCGTTCTGGAGTAGTTGCAAACCGACATCGTCGGTGAGGGACTCCGCCATGATCCCGGACCCCACGACGGCAGCGAGGAGGAAGGCAGTACCGATGAATTCGGCGAGTATCCGGCGGTCGAAGAGTGAGGCCACGATGAGGTCGCTCGTTATCCCTCGACGACGTTTGCCAAGCCATCGACGACTTCGCCACCGATCGCCGTGAGAATCGCAGGAGCCGCAAGCACCTTTCGATCGCGGCCACCGCCGCCGAGCACGATCCGCTCACGGTCCATCACGCGAGCGTCGATCCAAAGGGGAAGGTCGGCGGGCAGGCCAAAGGGCGTGACTCCGCCGATCTCCATGCCGGTGAGGGCGACCGTTGCCTCGCCGTTTGCGAAGGAGGCCTTTCGCGTGCCGAGCCGCTTCCGGACTGTCTTGTTCACATCGAGTCGCGAGTCGGCGAGCACGATGCAGGCCGCGTGGACCGGTGGGTCGGACTTACCAGCAACGATGATCGTGTTCGCCGAGTCCTCGATGGCGTATCCATAGGCGGCACAGAATTCGGCGGTGTCGGCCAGCGTCGGGTCACACTCGACGACCTCGAACGGTTCGCCGGTTGCTTCCAAGGATGTGAGCAGTGGATCGGACATGAAGTTTCCTTTCAGTGACTGTGCTCGAGAAGACCGCTGGCGTCGGCGAGAAAGACCAGAAGAGAGAGGATCGCCGCGCCGATCAGCACGTTCCGGACGGATCGTCTTCCGGTGTCGGGGTTGTGAATTGCGGGAAGGGTGTCGACGGTCGCCACGTAAGCGAATGTGCCGGCCGAGAACAGGAGAACGAGCGCGATGAATCGGTCGTCGGCGCTGTCTAGCGCCGCGCTCGTGACCAACATCGCGAGTGGGGTCGCAAGCGCGAAGGCCAACAATGCGCGGGTCGAACGACCGGCATCGTCGGTCTCGTGAAGCGCGAACATGCCGAGACTGAAGGCGGCAGGGACCCGATGGATCACGACGGCCATGGCGACCAGAACTGAAAAGGTCGTGTCTCCCGCGACCGAAGCCGCGCCGATGGCGACTCCGTCGGCGATCGCGTGCACGCTGAGGCCCAACGCCATCACCGACGCCGAGGTTGGGTGGTGAACATGGCCATGGCCGTGTCCTTCGGCGTGATCGTGATGCTCCTCGTGGACGTCGTGTCCGGCCCCGAATCCTTCGAGAATCATCATCACGAGAAAGCCGACCAGCACGGTCGCACCGAGAACTGCGGGTTCGTAGGCGAAGGTCTCGCCGGGTTCGGCGGCCGCGCTCGCCACGTCGAAGCCCTCAGGAATGACCACGAGCAGCGCCGAAGCGAGAAGAAGCCCGGAGGCCACGCCGGTGATGTCGGCGAGCTGGGAGGACGAGAGCCGACCGATGAACGTGCGTGGCGCCAGGCCACCGACGAAGGAGAGCGCGGCTATTGCGGCCGCGAGAACTGTGATTTCCATCGGCTCACGGTACTGGTCGGGATCGAAAGCGGGAATTCGGCAGAAAACGACAAATGCCGCCGACCGAAACGGTCGGCGGCACTGGTCGGACTCGGATCAGATGACGCGAACGTTCTGAGCTTCGTCGCCCTTGCGGCCGGGTGCAACGTCGAATTCGACGACCTGGCCCTCGTCGAGCGACTTGTAGCCCTCGCCGGCGATGTTGGAGTAATGGACGAAAAGATCGTCCTGGCCTTCACGCGAAATGAAGCCGAAGCCCTTTTCGCTGTTGAAGAATTTTACAGTTCCTTGCATGTCATATCTTTCGTTCTGAGTCGCGACCACGTGGCCGGCTCGGAGACAACGCTACGTGCTGTGACACCCAAACCGTGCTCGCCCGGCGGATTTCCTGTTCGGTGATGGTGTTTCAATCGCGAACGATTACGGGTTCCGATCGGAGATCGGCGGTCCAGATCGCCATCGAGACGAGCGGTTCGGCCTTGGTTCGCATGGCGTGTCGGGTGCCGGAGGGATGGACGATCCAGGTTCCCGGAGGCTCGGGGGAGAACGGGCGCGAGCCCATCTGCCAGTCGGCGGTGCCCGCCAGAACCCGGTACAGCTCGGGTGCCTTGTGCACGTGCGACGGGTACAGCAGGCGGGGCGCTTGCACCGTCAGATAGATCGAGGCTTGTTCGCTGGCGAACGGAGCCGGGATGTGGGCGATGGGCCCGAGAAGGGGAGCGACGAAGTAGCCGGTGCGAAGGGTCACGATGTCGGGTTCGTCATGATGCTGATATGACGGCGCCCACCGCATCCGATGAGCCGCCCCCTGAATCGCCGCCAGCACCTCGACATCTTCGCTCGTCGACAAGGCCTCGGCGCGGGACAGGAGGTCGGTGACGACGGCAGGGCAGTCGACGTCGTTCTCCGATCGAATCGCTCCCTGCAGGCCCTCGATCGCGCGGTCGATCTGCGGAAGGTCGAATTGCCTGGCACCGTGCTCGAGCGCGGCCAGAATGTGCTGTCGCAATCGCTCCAACTCATTCATCGCTGCAGTATTGCAGCCGGCGAACGGTGACCGGCCGCTCAGCGCAAACCGTCTGCGCCGTCGACCTCATCGATACTGAATCCGCCGGAGATTCGAGCGTTCGGTCGCTCGCCGGTCGACATCACGTGGATGTACACGACCTCGTTGGGTCCGGGTGCATCACCCACCGACACGGGTACGACGTCGTAGTGACTGCGGAGGTAGCTCGCATGGATGTACACGAGTGGAACATCGACCTGGCTCCCCACCGAACCAACCTTCTTGCTCGCGGGAACCATCGCTTTGGGTGAGTCGAGGGCGTGGCGGAGGCCGGCGCCACCGGGCACGTGCCACGCGGCAGCGATCTCGAGTTCGCCGTTCCCTCCCACGATCGCACCCTTACCGTAGGTCTCGATCTGACGGCCATCGCGGGCGAGTGAATCACGAAGCTCCTGCGCAATGTCGTTTGCCAGCGGTTGCAGCGCGTGCATCCACGCGGTGATCTCGGTCTCCTCCGCGAACCGCCCTGCGAACGGATTCTCGAGCACGACGGCGATCGACCCCCGGTGCAATTCGGTGTCGAGTGGGCGGCCGGCGCTATGACTCACTCGCTCAGTCATGAGCTGCGTTTTCCGGACCTGCGGTTCGATCATGGCCACTCCTGATTCGGGATTCGTGCGAGCGTAGCCCGACCGAATTCGATCAATGGTGGCCGCAGCCGGCAGCGTCCAGGGGTGTCTCATAGTGGTCGCCCGGGCACAACGCGCTCGAGAGCTCCGAGGCGGCGACCGCCCGACGGCCGGCGTAGGCCTCGGGGTTCTTGGGTCCAAAGTGCTCGACCCAGGTGAGTCGACGGTTGTCGTCGATCAGGTCCCAGCTGCATTCGGCGAGTCGGGCAATGCAGTTCTCGTGGATCTGATCCATGAGGGCCGGGTTCCACGCGCCGAACCAATCGCCGTGAAGGGTCGACCCGTTCGGCGCGAGACTTCCATCGGCTCGAACGTCGGAAGACAGCCACCATTCGTTGGTTCGGCCATCGTGGTTGTCCGGATTCCACGCGATGAAGTACTCGATGCTCGTGAGATAGGTGCTTCCGCCCCGGCAGCTGTTCGTGAAGTACCCGTTGGTCGGATAGCTCATCTTGTTGGTGTCGTTGCCACTGTTCGGGCCCACCGAACCAGACAGGCACTGCGGGAACTTGATGTGGGCGAGGAGGGTCGAGGTACCGCTGCAACGAGGAATCGTATTCTGACGTTGCTGAACGGGACGGTTGAGGTTGGTGCCCTGTGCGCCAGTCTCCTGACATGCCCACTCGACATGCGGCGTACTCGCAGCTTGTGGAGTGACCATGGCGAGACCTTCGGGTGGCTTCTCGACGATGTCGAAGGCGCGGTCGTGAGACTTGTAGTACACCTCGATTCGGCTGGGGATTCGGGCGCTTCCACTGGCGTCGAACACTGCCGGGACCCAGTACGCCGTGCGGTTTCCCTCGAGTCCGTTGCAGGTGCTCGAACCCGAGTCGCGAAGGGACGTGTAGCTCGACTTCGCATTGGCGTGCGTGTTCCCGAAGAACATGTGCAGATGGGCGGCGCCGGGCTGCCCCGGGAACACGATCGGATCGTCGTAGGCGAAGTGGCTGAACGAACACTGGGTGCGGAACTGGCCGAGGTGTTTGTTCTCCGTCACCGAACCCAGTGCGATGGCACGATCGGACGGCTCGGTGAACTGGTTGACCCCGATCTGGCTGGCGGGCGTCGAGATGAACTGTGTGCGGGCGTCGAGGCTCGT
Organism: Acidimicrobiales bacterium; assembly: GCA_051011575.1. Classification (GTDB taxonomy): domain Bacteria; phylum Actinomycetota; class Acidimicrobiia; order Acidimicrobiales; family SHLQ01; genus SHLQ01. Next base: position 7,678 of record JBPCTR010000259.1, read on the forward strand.
GTTGCGGATCGGCCAATCGGTGAATGTGGAGAAGGCCAGAACCTGAGGTGCGTCCGGCGACCCGGTCGTGGTCGGCGATGCGGTCGTGGCAGGTGCAGAGGTGGTGGCGGGTGGATTCGTGGCGGGCGATGAGGTGGCTGGTGCCCGCGTTGTGGCCGATGCCCGCGTGGTGGATGGTGCGCTCGCTGCGGCTGCGGCCTCAGCTGCGGTCGTCGGCGGGGGAGCGGTTGTTGTGCTCTCCGGGGGGCCAACCGCTTCACGCGCAGAGTTCGGGTCGGCATCGTTTCGACCAGATGGGGTCAGGACATCTCGAGAAACGGTGTCGAGCGCTGGATCGGGACCGCCAACGAGCCTGCCGGGAGAGGGTTCGAGCAGATTTCGAGCCGACTCCTCGCCGTCGGTTACGAGGTCGGTGTCGGTGTCGAAGAGGACAGAGGGAGCGAGCGCGCCAAGGACGAGCGCGATCAGAAGAACTGCCGCTTGCCCCTTACGTCCAAGTCGTTCGATTGTTCCCACTCACTTCTTGTAACGGAACCGCAACACAAGACTTTAGCGAGTTGCGAACGCGAAACACTTGTCATGCAAGTGAAATATTGGCAGAGCCGGCAGCGCGGAACTGACGCGAATCAGGCTGCCAGGGCGTCGGCGACACTCCCGGGGTCGGTCCCCTTTGCGCCCTCGATCTGTACCGCAGTGCCATCGGCGAACACGATTGTGAAGGGCGCAGCCAGCCGGCCCTTGTCGACAATGATGTCGGTCACCTGCTCCCGCGGGTATTGGGCGGTGAGCTCCTTCGGTTTTCCCGTGAGGGCGTTCATCTTGGCGACGAGAACTCGCCGACTCGTGACGGCAACGAACATCTGGCCATTGGGGAAGGTCTCCGCCAGACCGCCACCGGTCGCGATCGCGGCGGTCGATCCGGCAGCAGCGGAAGCGATCGCGCCGCCGAGTTCTCGCGCCATCATGCGCTTCATCGTTCCGGCAGGGTTCGTGGTGCATGCCGCGAGGATGGTCTCGTCCGGGCCGATGCCGAGCTTGTCACTCGCCTTCTCGATCTTCTTCTTCACGTTGATCAGGGCCATCGTCCACATCCTTCGCTTCGGTCTCTCCTCTCCTGATCGGCTGATACCCGTTACGCATAAATCTCGCCCGTCGCCAGTGCTGGATCACCGAACACGAGAGACCTACAGTTTCGCTCGATGACTCGGCTCACCACGGAACAAATCGACCAGTACTGGGCTGATGGCTACGTGTTTCCGGTCGGCGCGTTGTCCCCTCACGAAGCGGGCAGGATCCGGGCCGACTTCGAACACCTCGAGCAGGTGAGCCGGGCGCGATCCGACCTGCCCGAACCGTTCGACAACTACGCCCGGACGTGCCTGCACCTGGTGAGCACCACGGCGGCCTCGCTCGCCGCCCACCCAGCGCTGCTCGACATCGTCGAACCGATCATCGGCCCGGACATTCTTTGTTGGGCGGTCGAGCTGATCGCGAAGGAACCGCACACCGACAAGATCGTGAGTATGCACCAGGATCTCACGTACTGGGGCTTGAACCATCCCGACTCACTGGTCTCGGTCTGGGTGGCCCTCTCGGAGGCGCGGGTCGCGAACGGCGCCATGCGATTCGTGCGCGGGAGTCACCGGCTGGGCCAGGTCGATCATCGCGACAGTTTCGCTGAGAACAACGTGTTGACCCGCGGGCAGCACATCGAAACGGAGCACGATCCCGATGATGAGGTGGCTGTGGAACTCGATCCCGGCCAGGTCTCGTTGCATCACGGGCACATGTTCCATTCATCTGGACCCAACGCGACCGACGGTCGGCGGCTGGCCGCCGTCATCCGCTATGTGAATCCCAACGTCGAACAGGTGGCCGCCTCACGCGATTTCGGAATGCTCGTGCGGGGTGTCAATCGAACGAGCAATCTGGTGACCGTCGCGCCGCCTCTCGCTGATCTGGATCCCGCTGGTCTCGCGCTGCACGCAGAGGTCGTCGCGGCCCAATCCGAAGCGTTGGCTGAAGGAGCCAGGGATGATATGAGCTACCTCCGGTGAACGGTGTGCCCGACACGATGGCAGCCGTCTGGCTCACGGGCCACGGCGGACTCGACAGACTCGAATATCGCACCGACGTGCCGGTTCCTGTCCCGGCATCAGGCCAGGTGTTGGTGCGAGTACTGGCTGCAGGAGTCAACAACACCGACATCAACACTCGTACCGGCTGGTACTCGAAATCGGTTTCATCGGGAACAGGCGAGGGTTCGGATGGATTCGGTGTGCCCGATGACGGAGATGGCGCCTGGAGCGGCGAACCCCTGGCCTTCCCACTCATCCAAGGTGCCGATGCGTGCGGACAAGTCGTAGCGGTCGGGGAGGGCGTCGATAAGCGTCGAGTCGGGGATCGAGTGTTGATACGAGCGCTCTATCGCCCCGATGGCGCCGAGTCACCGGTCGCGGTGCTCACGTACGGGTCCGACTCCGATGGCGCGTTCGCGCAGTACACCGTCTGTCGGTCGACCGACGCACTCGTGGTCGATAGTGACTGGACCGACGAGGAGCTCGCCTCCCTCCCATGTGCCTACTCGACCGCCGAGGGCATGCTCGACCGGGCGTCGGTCGCGGCCGAGCGCGTCCTGATCACCGGGGCGTCGGGTGGTGTCGGGTCGGCGGCGATTCAACTCGCAAAGCGCCGTGGCGCCGAAGTACTTGCGATCTCACAAGCGGCAAAGGCCAGTGAGCTCCGGGGCATCGGCGCCGACACCGTTCTCGACCGCGCCGACGATCTGATCGATGCGCTCGGTGAGCAGAGCGTCGACGTCGTTCTCGACGTAGTCGGTGGATCGGGGTTCCCCGCACTCCTCGACCTTCTCCGACCGGGTGGCCGGTACGCGACGGTCGGAGCGATCGCCGGGCCGATCGTCGACCTCGATTTGCGCACGTTGTACCTGAAGGACCTCACACTCTTCGGAAGCACGTACCAACCCGACCACGTGTTCGAGAATCTCGTGAAATACGTCGAGGCCGATGAGATTCGCCCGCTCGTGGCGGGGACGTATCCTTTGTCGGCGATCGCTGAGGCCCAAGATGAGTTCCTCAGCAAACGGCACACGGGAAAGCTGGTCCTGATTCCGCCCCCCGACTGATCAGGCGAGGTCGGCCGCGTTGAACGCCACCCCGAATCGCACACACCAGATGACCACGGTCGAGTAGCGCTCGAGGTCGACGTCGGCGGGCAGTTCGTAGTTCTGCGGTCCGATGTTTCCCTTGAGGTCGCCGAGGTCAATGAAATCGTCGTCGAACAACCCTGCGTCGCCGTCGGCGGGAACACCCGCACTGAGATACACGTTCAGGTCCGGTCCGTTGTCGATCGCGAAGTCGTCCTCGAAGCGGAGGAAGCGTTGGACCCCGTCGGTGAGCACAACCGCAGTGCCGGTGCCCGAATGGATCCGATCGATGAACTCGCCCTCGACCTCCCGGGTGACCTCCGGCATCTCCGGCTCGGACTCGTCGGTCTCATCCTCTGCCGCTATCGCTTCATCGACCATGACGGCGTTCATGTCGTCTACTTCTGCGTCGGTCATGTCGTCGCTCGGGAGGCCGGAGGCACCCTGCGACCGAAAGATTGGCCCGGCCTCATTGACTTCGTCGTCGATGAACGCCGTCTGTATACCGAACACCCCGAACGCCAGAAACGCGACGATCGCAGTGCCGATGACGCCGACTCCGATCACCAACGGCTTGTTCGAAAGAAGGTTCCGCATGATTCTCTCCTCTGATTCTTCACAGTCTGGCCCGAGCGCCGGAGGCGTGGGTCGGTTTCGCGACACGTTCTCGGCTTGTTCTCCTGGTTCGTGACGTGGGTTTGGCTGCGGTCAGCGTGCGAGCGACACACGACGAACATGCAGCGCGGCAGCAATTGTCAGCGCTACGAGAATCCACGAGATCACCGAGAACCAACCGAGCGTCGTCGACACGGCGTCGTCCATACCCGTGGGCACGATGAGTAGGAGCGTTCCCCACGTCAGCCGGCCAGCGAGGGAGTCGAGACTGAGGAAGGTCGCCCGATGCGCGGGCGAGACCACCGGGGCAACTGCCGCCGCGATGAGTATCGGAGCCGCCGCACCCTGTGCACTCCGGAACGCGACGAGTGCGATCACGAGAATGTTCGTCGACTGTGACATCACCGTGACGATCACCGCCGAGAGCGCGCCGAGTGCCACGAGCGTGCGTCGAAGTCCGAATCGTTCCGACATCACCACGCTGTACCGGGCGAACACGGCGCCCACGACCGAAAAGCATGCGATCATCGCCCCTGACACAAGTGGTGCGGCGCCTACATCGTCGGCGGTCTCGCCGAGAGCTTCGGTCAACCAGGGCTGGAAGATCTCGAAGGCGACATGTTCGAGGACCACCATCGCGATTCCGTACCCAAAGATCCACCCAACGCGGACATCGCGTAGATATCGGAAGCAGGTTCCGACCTGGCTCGTCATCGAGAGTGGAGTATGTGACGACTGCTGGGGCTCGACGAACATCGACGCGACCACAAGCTGAGCGATCGCGATCAGCATCGACGCCAGAAATGCGAGGCGGAAGTCGACGATGCCGAGTAGACCACCGGAGATTGCTCCAAGGCCGCCAGCGATGAGTCCGCGTCCCGTGATGAGCGCTTGCCGATCTGCGAATTCGTCGGCCCGGCCGAGCGCTTCGACCGTGTCGTAGTGGAAGGTGACGTCGGTTCCTGACAGCGATGCATAGCCGAGGGCGAGCAGGACCTGTCCGAGCGCCACGACTGCAAAGCTTCCGTCTGCGAACAGCCAGCATCCGAATGCACCGATCCACGAGAGCGCCGCGAGCCGCAAGGTGAATGCTCGGCCGACCCGGTCGCTCAGCCAGCCCGAGGGAACCTCGAACGGGACGACGGCCAGGTAGTAGATCCCGGCCAGGTCGACCGCACGGTCCAGGCCGAAGTCAGCGCGGGTGAAGAGGACGAAGACCGAGATCCACGGACTCGTACGAACGAGGATCTCGTGAACGGGGATCAGTCGAAGGTTGCGTTCGAGCGCCATCGACATCGCCGAATCCTATGCGTGTCGACGGCGCTGACCTTGGGTTTCGTCGACGGCGGCCGGGGCGCGTGCCTACTGTGGAAACACAGGAGGTGGGTATGTCGAACATCGTCAAGCACTTCGCGCAGACCACGTTGAAGGATGTGCAGCTCTCGTCGCAGGTGGTGATCGACCGAGGCACGCCAGTACGCGACACGGTGATTGCGATGGCGAACGCCGACACCAGTTGCTCCTTCATCATGGACGGGGTAGAGATCATCGGAATCTTCACCGAACACGATGTGACCAATCGTGTCGTGAGGTCGCCCGACGTATGGGATCAAGCCGTTGAAGATCACATGACACGAGGGCCCCAGGTCGCAGGTCGGGACGCGTCGGCGATGGACGCACTTCGAATCATGCGAACCCACCGTTTCCGCAACCTTCCTGTCAGGCTCGACGATGACGGGCGATTCGCCAATGTCACCCACTACGACCTCATCAGGCTGGCGTCGGAATACCTGGACAACGAGCCCGGCGAATCCGACTCTTTCAGCGCCGAACACGCACTGAGGTACGTGGATTTCTACGGAATGCCCAGTCGGGTGCCGGTGGAGGTGACGGCCGACGCATCGCTGGCCGAGGTGATCGAGCTGATGATCTCGATGGACCGCGGGCTGATCTCGGTCATCGACGCACGGGGTGTGGTCGTCGGAGAGTTCACCCAGCACGACGTTTTCAGAAAGGTCGCGTGCCGGGTGGAGGACCTCCACGACGAAGAGGTCGGGGGCTGGATGACCGCCGAGTTCGCGAGTGGGCAGCCCTCGGCCACGATCGCCGACGGGTTGCACGAGATGGCCGCCAAGCGGCACCGATACCTGGTGCTGGTGAACGAGACCGGCCGATCGGTCGGCATCGTCACGTTTCGCGATATTGCCGAGTATTTCGAGGCGGCGTTCGCATCAGTGAGCTGAGCACGACGGTCCCGATCAAGGTTCCCGCCAGCGCCACCAGAATTCCTGCGCCGTCGCCCCATCGGTCGATCAGCCAGCCTGCGATCGGCGGGCCGGCAAAACCGCCGACGCCCGCAGCGGTGTAGAGCGTTCCGATAACGCCGCCGAGGCCGTCGAGGCCGAAGACCTCCGCCGCCACCGCGGGCGACAGCGCGATGAATCCGCCGTAGCCGACTCCGGTCCATATCGCGTAGACGACGAGGATTGGGTAGCTGGATCCAGCTGCGAGCCAGATCGCGTGTCCGACCGACATGAGGATGAACGAGACGAAGTAGAGCCGCATGCTGCCTCCCCGATCCGCGAGGACGCCGAGGCCGAGGCGGCCGAGAACACTGGCGCCACCGATGAGCCCGACGAGGAGCGCGGCGCGGACCGGGTCGGTTCCGCGGCCTTCGGCGTAGCTGGCGAGAAATACGAAGGGGACGAAGACTCCGAACGAGGCGAACAACACCGACAGGTAGAGAACGCGGAATTCGAATGAACTCCAGAGCGTCGCGAGAGAGCGCGGTCGAGCCGCCTCGACCGCCGCTGGGCCTCGTTCGGCCACGAATGCGGCGAACACCATGACCGCCGCACCTCCGAACGCGAAGATCACGTACGCGCGTCGCCACGAGGTCCGGTCGATCAGCGCCGCGGCCAGGGGAGAGGCGATGAGGGTGCCGAGGCCTATGCCCGCAACCGAGATCCCGAGAGCAGCTGCGCGTCGGCGCTCGAACCACCCGCCGACCGTCGCCACCATCGGTACGTAGCCGCATGCGATCGCCACGCCGACGCCCACGCCGTACGTGATGTATCCGAGCCACAAGCTCGGGGTCGCGGCGGTCAGTAGGAGTCCGACGAAGAGAAAGGCGGCGCCGGTGAGGACCACCGGCCGAGGTCCTTTGGCATCGGACCATCTACCCGTCCAGAGTCCGAGAATGAACGACAGGCTGATCGTGATCGAGAACACGAGCGCAGTCGCACCGCTGCTCGCGCCAAACTCGTCGGCCATCGAGGAGAAGAACGCTCCGAAGCTGTAGGCGACCCCGAATACCGCGAACATCGAGGCTGCAGCTCCGGCGACAACGATCCAGCCGTGGCGTGAGTCGAGCGAGCGAGGCCCTCCAGAACTCAAGACGCGTCGACGACCCAGGCCTGATCCGGCGCCGTCGCCGACCGAACCTCGCCGTCTTCGTCGAAGATCAGGAACGCGTCGAAAGAACGGAGGAACCAGCGATCGTGGCTGACGGCGATCACCGTGCCCTCGAAGGCAGCGAGTCCGGCTTCGAGGGCTTCGGCCGAGGCGACGTCGAGGTTGTCGGTCGGCTCGTCGAGGAGGAGCAGGTTGGCGCCGCTGAGTTCGAGCAGCAAGATCTGAAATCGGGCCTGCTGCCCGCCCGACAATGTCTCCCACGTCTGGTCGCCGGCTGTCTCCAACTCGTATCGAGCCAGGCGAGAGAACGCCGCGCCGCGTTGAAGGTCGTGTTCCGTCCAGAGAATGTCGTGGAGTTCGCGTCCTACGAGTTCCGGATGGTCGTTGGTCTGGGAGAAGAGACCTGTGATCACTCGGGCACCGAGGCGCCAGTCGCCTTCGTGTCGCTCCTCATGGCCGCCGAGCAGCCGCAGGAAGTGGCTCTTGCCCGTCCCGTTGTTCCCGATGACAGCGAGCCGATCCCCGAACCAGATCTCGAGGTCGAACGGGTAGGTCAGGTCGGTCAGTTCGAGCTGCTCCGCGATCACAACTCGCTTTCCGCTACGAGCCCCAAGAAGCCCCATCGAGATGTTCTGATCCCGAGCCGAGTCCGGCGGTGGCCCCGCATGGTCGTAGTGGCGAAGGCGCGTCTCGGCCGCTCGGGCGCGGCTGGCGTTGGCGTCGCTCATCGCTGCACGCCGCTTCATCTCCCGCATGTGGCGGTGCAGCCGTTTCCGTTCCTCGGCCCATCGTCGCTGTTCGTCGTCCAGTCGCTCTCTGCGGGCCTCTCGGGCATCGGACCACGTGGCGAAGGAGGCGCCATGCGTCCATGCGCCGTTCGCTTCGAGGGTGACGACCTTGCTACTCGTCTGGGCGAGCAGCTCGCGATCGTGACTGATGTACAGGACGGTCTTACGGGTCGCGTTCAGCTGATCGGACAGCCATTGCTTTGCGGGCACGTCCAGGAAGTTGTCGGGCTCGTCGAGAAGGAGGACTTCCGCTTCACCGCGAAGAAGAAGTTCGAGCGCCAGGCGTTTCTGTTCTCCCCCCGAGAAGGTGGTTGTCAAGCGATCGGCGACATCACGCCACTCGAGTCCGATGGCTCGATATGCGTGCTCGGCCCATTGGACCTCGAGCTGATAGCCGCCGACCTCCTCCCACCCGGCCAGGTGCCGCGCGTATTTGATCCCATTCTCCTCAGACGGGTTGAGCGCGAGCTGGTGTTCGGCGGCCGCGAGCCGGGCCGCAACCGACTGAAATCTGAATGGGGAGAGCGAGAGATACAGGTCGCGCATCGTGACGCCCTCTTGCATGCCGATTGCCTGGTTCATGTACGCAAGCGAGCCGGTGATGTTGATCGAGCCGGCGTCGGGGGTGCCGCCCTCGGCGAGGCGACGAAAGAGTGTGGTCTTGCCCACACCGTTCGCTCCTACGAGTGCGACCTTCTCGCCACGCGAAACCTTGAACGAAACGCCCTCGAAGAGGGTGTGGCCGGTGGGCAGGCGGCAGGAGAGCCCATTTACGTCGATCGACCCCACTCACGAAGTGTATTTGCTCGGATCTGGCCTGACCGTACGCAGCGAGATCTACCAATACTCCTCGTAGTGGATGTTTCCGGGCGAACGCCGTTGGTCGAGCGTGAATCCGCGTTCGGTGAGAAGCTGAACCACCCCAACCGGCTCGGGGAATTCGAGCCCCGAGTCGGTCTCCGCAGGTAGTCCGATCATCGCCGGGTTCCCGCAGAGGAACACGTGCGTGCTCGCTGGATCGAGATGCACCCCAAAGTCGGTTGGGAGCAGATCGTCGATGATCACATCCTGGAGGTAGCGCTTTGGCACGTCGGGCTCACGTGTTGGCATCGGGAGATAGTGATAGTTCGGGTATCGCTGTTCGAGCAGTCGGTGTTTGTCGATGTAGCCGAGGTCGGCCCCGTTGCGCACGGTCACCGCCGAGACGATCGGACCGACGTGACCCTTTCGCAGCAGTTCAACCGCCATGGCGTTGTGAGGAGCCTCGCCGGTACCCGTGGAGAAGAACACAACTGTCGCGTTCGGATCGGTCACCGCCCCGAGCGTGTAGCGCCCGGCCACCTTCGGGCCCAGATAGATGCGATCGCCGGGGCGTTTGAGGGCCAGGCGAGGCGTGAGCGCCGGCACGTTCTCGGCCGTTGGCGGGACGAGAACAATGTAAAACTCGAGGCCGCTGTCACCGTCGTCGAGCTCGGCGAGGTAGCCGTGTTCGTCGAACACGGGATGAGAGATCGAGTACGACCTTCGGATCAGTTTCCACCAACGGTCGTCGAGGTCTGGGTCGCTGGAATCATCGACGCGGTCCTCCCAGAAGCCGAGGCCGAGCGTGGCGTACTGGCCAGGGACAAATGCGGTGTCTCCGTGGTCGGGTTTCACCCGGAGGACCCACAGATCGGAGTGGGTTGGTTCGAAGAGGGTGATCGTCGCGTTGTAGTGCTCCCCGCGAAGTTCCTCGAGAACACCAGGAACGCGAACTCGCCGGCGAACCGACGAAGCGGCAGGTGGCGCCTCGATGTTCGGGAAACAGGCCTCGGCAAGCTTCGTGCCGATCTCCCATCCCGGCGCCGTATTGCCCGGTTCACCGGCTACGGAGCGACCGGCGAACCAGAGCTTGTCCGTCGCAAGAACAGCGTCGCTGGCGCCCACATCGACGGCGAGCGTGCGGTGTCGGCGAGACGCCACGATCACGTGGTCGAATTCGAGATCGGGAGTGCGGCGATCGTCGAAATACGCAATGGGGTAGTCGTCGACGATTGCCAGTTGATCAGGGACAGCGCGATACAGCAATGTCGCCCGTCGTTCTCGTTCGAGACGCCGGAGCATGTTTTCGCCGGCGGGAGACAGCAGCGCCGGATCCATTCCTCCGGCTGCCATCACGACGCGGGCGCCGTGCGCTGCAGCTGCCGCCACCAGCTCGACGGCGTGGTCGGTGAACCCGACCACGAGAACGTCGGCATCGTGGATGTGAGCCGGCATCTCGTCGATCGTGATCCGCTCGTGGGCAGGAATGTCGATCGGTGGAATCCAGCTCGGGTCGTCGGCCCGGAGTGCGACGAGACAACCGATCGTTCGGTAGCTGTGACGGTTCGTGTTGACCACGACGAGGTCGTCGTGGAGATCGATCGAGGTGACGTGCTCCCCGTAGCCGATGTCGAGTTCGTTCTCGCTCACGAGCTCGGAAAACACGACCTCGCTCGAGGGTTCGACAATCCGAACGAGATCGAGTCCGGATCGCAGCGACGAGATCGCCACGGACAGTCCACCGGCGGTTCCACCGATGATCACCAGGTCGTAGGTGCTTGCCGGGCGGGGGGTTTCGGTCACAGCCACCATGGGACCCTAGTGAAGTGTCGCCACCCAAAAGGTGTTGAAACAGTCTGGAGCGTGGGTCAGAGGCGTTCGACGGTCCAACGACTTGCCTCCGCCGTGCCGAAGAGGACGACCTCGTGACCAGCCGTCGTGCGGAGATGGGTCGCCTGATCGGGGTCGACAGCGTTTCGTGTGAGCGCGAGTCGATCGGACGACACCTCAACTCCGTACGCGCGAGCCCCATTCTGGGCTACGAAGGCCGCGAGCTGCTCGAGCGAATCGTGTCGATCGAACACATCGGCCACGACTTCGAGCCCGTAGGCGGCGTTGAAGACCCCCGCCTTTGCCTGGGGCCCGTATTTGGCTGTTGTGGGGTGTGGCGCCGAATCGGTGCCGAGGAAAAAGCTCGAGGCGCCGCGAGTCGCGGCTTCGATGAGGGCAGCGCGATCGTCGGCAGAGTTGATGACCGGTTTGCAATACAGGTCGGGTCGCATTCCGTCGGCGAGCAGGTCGGATCGCTCGCGTGCCAGGTGATGGGGAGTGATTGTCGCGACGACTCGCGGGTGGGCATCGACGAACTCGACCCCGGCCCGGGTGCTCACGTGTTCGACGGTGACGAGAAGTTCGGGCATCCGCTGGCACAGGGGGGACAACTCTCGGTCGAGAAAGGCGGCTTCGCGGCCGAAGATGTCGACTGAAGGATCGGTGGTCTCGGCGTGGACGAGCAAACGCGTATTGGTCTCGGCTAGCACCGCGAAGAGGTCCATAGAATCGGCCAGCGCCGCTCCTCCGGCTGCGGAATTCGTGGTTGCGCCGGCAGGGTAGTACTTGACCGCCCCTACGATTCCGTCGGCAATGCCTGAACGAAGATCGTCGAGGTCGATCGCCGAGGAGCAGTAGAGCGCCATCACCGGTCGGAAGTCGGGGGCATCCGATGGTGCCGCCGCCAGAATTCGATCGCGGTACGCGACGGCGGCGGCGACCGAGGTGATCGGCGGTACCAGGTTGGGCATCACCATCGAGTACCGGAAGCGCCGGGCGGTATAGCCCACGACCGCCTCGAGCATGTCGTCGTCGCGCAAGTGCACGTGCCAGTCGTCGGGGAACGGAATTTCGGCCGACATCGTCATGGGGCGGCAGCGTACTGTGACCCCATGACGACGCAGTGGCATAAAATCCTCGACCCGGATGAGCTCGATGAGGGTCGGGTCAAGACGGTGAGCGTCGGAACACAGACCCTGGCGGTGAGTCACCACGAGGGGCAGTACGGCTGTATCGACAACGCATGTCCCCACCAGGGAGGTCCGTTGGGCGAAGGTTCGATCGAGAACGGCTGGCTTCGCTGCCCCTGGCATGGCTTCGACTATTCGCCGCTCACTGGGCGGCCACCGGAAGGATTCGACGACGCTCCGGATTGTTTCGACACCGACGTACGGGACGACGGTGTGTACGTCGCACTGCCGGACCCGGCAACCACGATCCGAACGATCTCGGACGTGATGGTCGAGACGATG
>JBPCTR010000260.1:0-27780 GCA_051011575.1 Acidimicrobiales bacterium
GACCGTGCGTTCAACGGCCCGTCGGACTCAGCTGTCGTCGATGATGAACTCGAGGCCCGGCGTCTCGCTCGGCTCGGGAGGGTCCATCACGACGTCGATGGCCGTCCAGAGCGTCTTCGACACGGGCAGGAACATGAGCGGGACGATCACAGCGACAGCCACCACGACGGCGAGCAGCGGCGCGATGCGAATGTCGGGGGCCATGACGATCGCGCCCACGACGAGCGCAACCATGATGCACCCGAACGTCACGATCGTGTTGACGCCTATGGCACCGATGAATTGCCCTTCCCGCCGTTCGAAGCGGAACTCACAGCGCGGGCAGCGCTCGGCTAGCGATCCGTATCGGCGGCGCACAGGACGCTGACCGCAGACAGGACAGCGGAGAAACAGGCCGCGCCCGAGGGTCCGGATCTTGCCGACCTGGTGATCACGCACACGGCCGAGCCTAGGCGTCGACGTCGGCGGCAACGCACGGTCGATCGCATCCGTATCGGAATCGCCGTGATGCTCGGACTCGTCGCTTCGACAACCCTCTCTGCGCTTCCCATCGCGGAGGACTTCGCAACGGGCACGCTCGACTTCTTCTCGATCGGACCGGCCGAGCCCGAGATCGGCCGAACCGAACCCGAGCCCGAGACCGTGCCCGTCACGGTCGACCAGCCGAGCCTTCGGGTCTTCGACGACTCGGTGTGGGTCGACCCGACCATGGTGGGTGTGGCTCCGCCGGGACCCGTCGAAGGCCTGCTCACGTTCCGGGGGTCACCAACGAGGTCGTTCTACGGCGTTGGGCCGATCCCGTCCGACCCTGAGGTGCGTTGGCGCTATCCGGAAACCGGTGGGCTGTGTCGGGCGTCGACGGTCGGAACCGAGACATCCACGTGGTGTGGCACGGGCTGGACCGGGCAGCCAGCGATTTTCCGCCGCGACGATCGGCTGTGGACCATCTTCGGAGCCCTCGACGGCGCCGTGCATTTCCTGGACGCGGTCACCGGAGAGTCGATCCTGCGGCCATTCCAGACCGCCGACATCATCAAGGGTTCGGTCACGGTGGATCCCGACGGCTATCCGATCGTGTACACCGGATCGCGCGACAACCAGTTTCGGCTCATCGCCTTCGACGGCGAGGAGCCGCGCGAGCTCTGGCGCCTCGATGCTGAGTCGTTCGAGGAAACGCGGTGGAACAACGACTGGGATGGCGCTGCCCTCGTGCTCGATGACCACCTCTTCATCGGCGGCGAGAACAGCCGTATCCACATCGTCCGACTGAACCGGAGCTTCGATGCCGAGGGCCGCGTTGCCGCCGACCCCGAGGTGGTCTTCTCCGCACCCGGATGGGATGCAGAGCTGATTCGCTCGGTTGGCGACGACAACGTCTCCATCGAGAACTCGGTCACGATCAGCGGCGACACGATGTACTTCGCCAACTCGGCAGGCCTCGTGCAGGGCTGGGACATCGCAGCTCTGCGAACAGGAGGGTCTCCCGAGCAGGTGTTCCGTTTCTGGGTGGGCGACGACGTGGACGCCACAATCGTCGCCGACGTGGAGGGCATGTTGTACGTCGCCGTCGAGTTCGAACGAGGCACGGCCCGATCTCGCGAGTTGGGTCAACTCATCAAACTCGACCCCACCAAGCGGGGCGATGAGGCGGTCGTCTGGGCGGTCGACGAACGACAGGGCCTGGACACCGGCGTCTGGGGCACTCCCGCCCTACACCGCGGCGCAGTCATCTTCGGCAGTGAGGGCGGCAACCTCCGCGCCGTCGATCAGCAGACGGGTGAGTCGCTCTGGCAGCTCGTGCTCGGTTTCCACCTGTGGCAGTCACCCGTGGTCGTCGACGATGTGCTTCTCATGGGCGACTGTTCTGGAACGCTTCGCGCATTCGATGTGTCGAACCCAAGAGTCGAGCCAGAGCTCCTGTGGGCGCTCCCGCTCGACAACGGGTGCATCGAGTCCACTCCGGCGGTGTGGGCAGGCTCGATCGTGGTCGGTACTCGCGGCGGCGCGGTCTACGGAGTGGCGCAGAAGTAAGGCCGCGTCGCCTCAGACCCGGTACCAGGTTGAGCCGTTCGCGGTGTCCTCGACCACGACGCCCATTGCCGCCAGTTCATCGCGGATCCGGTCGGCTTCGCCGAAGTCCCGCGCGTTCTTTGCCGTGGTTCGTTGTGCGACAAGCCCCTCGATGATCTCGGTCAGTTCGGTGGGATGGTTGTCGCCGCTGGTGCTGTGGATCTCCAGCCCGAGCGCGCCGGCCAGGTCGATCGCGGTCGCCACCAGATCAGCGGCGGTCTCATCGCCTGCGTCGAGCGCGCCGTTCGCGGCACGAACGGTCTCGAATACGGTCGCCATCGCCTCCGGTGTACCGAAGTCGTGATCCATCGCCACGGCGAATTCGTCGACGGCGGTTTGGACCCGTCCGCGCCCGTTGATCGGCACTCCGGCGCTCACCGCCTTTCTTGCCATCGCGTCGAGACGTTTGATCGCCTCCCGCGCCTGAGCCATCGCATCGGTACCCAACTCGAGCGTCTTGCGATAGTGCGTCTGCAGAAGCAGGAGTCGGAGTGCTCGAGCGTTGAGAGGGTCTTCGTCGAGCAGGCTCTGGAGAGTGCTGAAGTTCTGAAGCGACTTCGACATCTTCTCGCCGTCGATGTTCAACATGGCGTTGTGCATCCAGTAGCGGGCGAAAGGGCGGCCGGCGGCAATCGCCTCGGCCCGTTCGTTGGTGTGATGCGGAAAAACGAGGTCGGTCCCGCCGCCATGCAGGTCAAAATCGTCGCCGAGAATCCCGAGGCTCATCGCGGCGCACTCGATGTGCCACCCGGGGCGGCCCGGCCCCCAGGGTGCGTCCCAGGTCGGTTCGTCTGGTTTCGCCGCCTTCCAGAGCGCGAAGTCGAGCGGGTCCTCCTTCGACTCGTCGACCTCGACCCGGGCGCCTGCACCCTCGGCCAGCTCATCCGGAGTGCGGTGCACGAGACCGCCGTAGTCCGGCACCGACCGCACACGGAGGTAAACGCCCGAATCGGTCGTGTACGCCGTGCCGTTGTCGAGCAGCGTCTGGATGAACTCAACCATCTCGGTGACGTATTCGGTGGCATGTGGTTGGTCGTGGGCCCGGAGGATGTTCAGCTGGTCCATGACGTCGAAGTAGACCGCCTCCCATTCCTGGGCGACATCGGGTTCGGTGCGCCCCTCGCGTTGTGCGCGACCGATGATGTTGTCGTCGATGTCGGTGATGTTCGCCACGTGGTGGACGCGCAGACCGCGCCACTCGAGGTAGCGGCGCGCCACGTCGTAGGTCATCGCCTGGCGGGCATGGCCGAGGTGCGGATGGTCGTACACCGTGGGGCCGCAGGCGTAGAGCGACACCGCGCCGGGAGTGCGCGGAACGAAATCCACGAGCGAGCCGGTCAGGGTGTCATGGATACGAATCACCGTTTCAGCCTAGGGCGATTCCCACAAGGTCGGCCGCTTCGCGGAGGCCCTGGCCGGCGGCTTGATCGCTGCCTCCACCATCGAGGATTGCGTTCGTGAGCGCTTCGAGTGCCGCCCGGGCGCCGCGGGCGTTCAGGTCGTCATCGAGGCATGCACGAACGGCGGCGAGCGTTGGCGCGGGATCGGGGCCGACGCCACGCTCGACGGCGGCGCACATGCGATCGAACATCGCCTGACCCTCGTCGATGTCGCCGTCGAACCACTCCCAGTCGTCGCGGTAGTGGTGACCCATCAGCGCCAGCCGAAGCGCCTGAGGATCATGCGACTTCACGAGATCGCTCACGAAGACTAGATTGCCCAGGGACTTCGACATCTTCGTTCCCTGATACGCGACCATGCCCGCGTGCATCCAATGGCGAACGAACACCTCGCCATGGCCATGTTCCGACTGCACCTTCTCGCACTCGTGATGAGGGAAGATCAGATCGCTGCCCCCGCCATGGAGGTCGATCGTCTGGCCGAACTGAGACCAACTCATCGCGCTGCACTCGATGTGCCAGCCCGGCCGACCAGGCCCGAACGGAGAATCCCACGCGGGCTCGTCGGACGCCGATGGCATCCACAGGATGAAGTCGAGCGGGTTGCGCTGACGCGGGTCGTCGGGTGTGCCACCCCGCTCGCGAGCAAACTCAGTCATCGCCTCGACCGAGTAGCCCGACAGATGACCGAACTCTGGTGCCGTGCTCACGTCGAACCACGTGACGCCATCCTCGGAGTAGGTGTGCCCGGCGGCCTCGAGGCGTCCGATCAGCGCGATGATCGGCTCGATCGACTCGGTGGCACGCGGCTCGGCGATCGGCGGAATCGTGTTCAACGCGATCATGTCGCCGTGGAAGCGCTCCATCTCGCGAGCGGCGAGCTCGAGGAAGTCGATTCCGAGCTCTCGAGCCTTGGGCAGAATCGAATCATCCACGTCGGTGACGTTGCGCACCATCTCGACGTCGTGGCCGAGATCGATCAGCCGGCGCACAACGAGGTCGTACGTGAGGTACGTGTTCGCATGCCCGAGATGGGTGGAGTCATACGGGGTGATCCCACACACATACATTCGAACCGTCCGGCCCGGCTCGAAGGGCACCACCATCGATCGGCCGGTGTCGTAGAGGCGCATCACCCGAGGGAGCGTACTGGTTTCCCGCTTTTCTCCCGGGCTGACGTGTCAGAGCGCAAGCACGCAGGTGGTTCCGGGCTCCTCGACGAATTCGAACTCGCCGAGAATTGGTTCGGGAGCGTCGTTCTGAGCGAAGTCTGGTAGACCCGCGATCACCACATCGAGGTCTTCCGGGTCGCCGCCCTGCTCGAGCAGTTGTTCGATGTAAGCGCTCGTGATCGCGACGCTCGTCTCGTCGTACGCGGCACGCATACAGGAGCTGCCGCCGATCACGGTTTGTGCAAACGCGAACGCAGCGGGCGTGAGTTCGTCGTCCTCGTTGGTGAAAGGAAGCGCCTCGACGAGCTGGTTGAGGATGCCGCGATCCGTCGTGACCGAGTCCATCGTCGCGACCGCGTCGACGCGCGGACGGACGAACTCGATCGCTTCGGCGTCCACGATTACGCCGATGGTGCCGTCGGCCCGTTGGTGAATCTCGACGCCGTCTGCGGCGACGCACGTGTCGACATCTCCTATCGCGCGCATTCGGACCGTGTCCGTGCTGACCGTCGCACCCGCCACCGTGGTGCGTTGTGTCCCGATCACGGGAACCTCGGCTCGGATCCGGGCCCGGCAGTCGAGTGCAAGCGGTGTGATCTCGACGATCTCCGCGGGCCCTTCCTCGACGTCGATCGCCACGTCCTGCTCTTCCTGCACGATGTCGACGTCTTCCCATGGCCATTTGATATCGAGCCAGTCGAACTGGAACAGGGCCGCGACGAGAAGGATCGAGATCGCGAGAACCGATGCCATCGTCGCGAACGCGGTGGTCGTCTTGCTCATGGGCACGGACTCTAGCTCCCACCCGATCGTGGACTTTCGTGTGACGAAGGTCGCACGGGGATTACGCGACAAACCCGAAGGGTCGAGCGTCTCCACCTCGTCTGGTACCGGGCTGGTTCCCGCCACCGGCTCGGTACCAGATCCGCTTCGCTCAGACGTGGTGATCAGAGCGGGCTGATCAGCGCAGATGCGGCGAGACGATGGCGATCATGGCATCGATTTGAAGCTGATCCGGAGTGCCGGCCAACCTCGACGAGTTCTCGTCGGCGAGCGCCCAGTACGCGAACCCTTCGGCGAAGTCGCCTGCGCCCGTCTCGAAATCGCTCGCGAATGCGTCGGGCCACCACTGGGCATCGGTGCGGTCTCGCGCCTCGAGCCAGGCATCGCGGTCATCGCCGTCCAGGTGGGTCACGTCGATGGCGTGCCCGAGCTCGTGCGCGAGAATTCCGGCGACGAACTCGGGGGAGTCGCCAGGCCGTACGTACATCTCGATCGACGTGTCGTACGGGAACGTCAGCCCGCGGTAACCATCCCTCGGCCCCATGTACGTGATCGTCCAACCGGGCAATGTGGCCTTCCAATCGAACGGGAGGAGCGCTTCGGCAACTGCGCCGATCTCGGCCGGGGTCGCATCTTCTGACAGGGCGGCAGTCGTGGCCGTGATGGCCGCCGCTCCTGGAATGACGGCGCTCGAGTTGTCGAGATCATTGGTCGGGCTCGAAGGACCGGGAGCGGCCACTACCCGGCTCGGGGCGCCGACATCGTCGGCGCCGTTCGGCGACCGGCCGGGCTCGGGTTCCGGTTCAGGGAGCTCCGAGCGGGCTTCCGCCGATGGGCCTGACCCCACCATCACGAGCGTGCCGAGGGAGACCGCACCGACGACCGCGCCCGCACCAGGGACCCACAGCCGCTTTCGAAACCATGCGATGAGGCCGCGAACCTCGACCCGGTCACCGTGCATCGCAAAGAGCAGCTGCTCCTCGATGAGTTCGGATCGTTCGGCGAGGGAGGCTGCCAGGATCGCGAGGTCCTCCTCACGGAGAGGAACCTCGGCTCCGGGCTCTCGGTTGCGCAGCACGTAGACGAGCGAGAGGTAGCGGTCGAGGATGTGTGATTTGCCGACGGTCTCGAGAGGGATCGCCCTGCCGGCAGCGCTGAGCATGTTGTTGGAGAGGTCGATCGTGAGTTCGGCGCGTTGCGGGATGATCGGTCCGCAGTCGAGCTCGTAGAGCCTGGTGACCCGAGCGATCAGCTCTTCGTCGAGAACTCGATGTCCGGCCTCGAGATCGCTGAGTTCGCCCACCGTGAAGAGCCCGGAGGAGCGGGTCGAGAGCTCTGGAAGATCGACGCCGATTCGCAGACGCGCCTCGGCGAGCAATTGACCCAGTCGATTTGCCGGCACAACGGTGGAGGAAGCACTCACACCCTCCTCGTCGGCCGGGCCTGATCCACCCTGAGGATGACCCGCGATCATCTTCAAGGTCGACGACATGCAGAGCTCGAAAGGAATAGCGTCATTGGAGCTGTCCAATTTCGAGGAGCCTCTCGCATGTCCACTGCTACCGCCACCGACGTCCAATGGGCTGCCCGCGCCGATGGTGCCGTCAAGATCTATGGAAGTGGTGACACCGAGGTGCACGCACTCCGCAACGTGTCGGTCGGGTTCGAGAAGGGCAGGTTCACGGCGATCATGGGGCCGAGCGGTTCGGGAAAGTCCACGCTCATGCACTGCATGGCGGGACTCGACCGCCTCACTGCGGGCGAGACCTTCATCGGCGAGACGGCGCTCTCGGGTCTCAACGACAAACAACTCACACAGATGCGACGAAATCAGGTCGGCTTCATCTTCCAATCCTTCAACCTTGTGCCGACACTGAATGCCCGTGAGAACATCACCCTTCCGATGGATCTCGGATCGGGTGTTCGTGACGCCGATTGGGTCCAGGAGGTCATCGACACCGTCGGCCTCGCCGATCGTGCGACGCACCGCCCGAACGAACTGTCGGGCGGTCAGCAGCAGCGGGTAGCGGTCGCTCGCGCCCTCGCCACCAGACCCGACATCGTTTTCGGCGACGAGCCCACAGGAAATCTCGACTCCGTGACGTCCTCGGAGATTCTCGAGTTCATGCGCCGCGCAGTGAAGGACCTCGGCCAGACGATCGTGATGGTCACGCACGACCCGGTCACCGCCTCGTACTCGGACCGGGTCTTGTTCCTCGCCGACGGCGAGATCGTTCGAGAGCTCGAGGATCCGACGCCGGACACGGTTCTCGACGTCGTCCGAAACCTGGGGGACTGACGTGTTCAAGATCGTTCGCCGCGGGATTGCCGCGAATCTCGGACGCCTCGTGCTCACCCTCATCTCGGTGGTACTCGGTGTGGCGTTCGTTTCAGGATCGTTCGTGCTCGCCGACAGCCTTCGATCGATCTTCGACAACATCAGCGAGACCGCGTTCGCCGGCGTCGATGCCGCGGTTCGAGCCGTCGAACCTGATCTGAACAGCTCCCAGGACCTCTTGATTCTGCGCTTCGATGAGAGCGTCATAGGCGAGATCGACGAGCTCTCCACCGTCGATTTCAGCGAAGGTGGGCTCTTCGCTCCTTTCCAGACGTATTCCCTCAAGGCGAACGGCGAGCTCAACGAGACCCAGGGCGGCCCCATCTTCACGGCATCGTGGGGAGGGCCAAGTCCGGTGTCGAGTTTCCGGCTCGTTGAGGGAACGGCGCCCGTAGGCCAACAGGTTGCACTCGACGCCGCCCAGGTCACGGCGGGTGGCTTCTCCGTGGGTGAGAAAGTACAAATCGCACTCCCGACGTCGGAGCCCGAGGAATTCGAACTGTCGGCGATCATCGAGTTCGGCGAAGGTGGGGCGGCTGGCGCGTTCTTCAACCTCTTCGATCTGCCGACCACACAACGGATCCTCGACGCCCCCGGGGAAGTCGACTCGATCGTCGTGAGCGCCAGCAGCGGAACCAGCACGCCCGATCTCGTCCAATCAATCGAACAGATCCTCGGATCGGGCCTCGAGGTCGTACCCGGTCAGACGCTCATCGACGAGCAGCAGGAAGACTTCGGAGAGTTCATCGACATATTCGGAAACGTGCTGCTCGGATTCGCGGTCGTGGTCCTTTTCGTGAGCACCTTCATCATTTACAACACGTTCGCAATTCTCGTCGGTCAGAGAACGCGACAGCTTGGGTTGCTTCGATCGATCGGCGCGAGTGGACCGCAGATTCGGGCGATGGTGCTGATCGAATCGGTGATCATCGGGCTCATCGCATCGGTGGTGGGTCTCTTCGGCGGGATCGGTATTGCGTCGCTGCTGAAGCTGCTCTTCGACAGTGCCGGCGATGGAACGTTCCCGGACGGTCCGCTCGAGATCCTTCCACGGACAATCGTCGTAGTGATCATCGTCGGGATGGTGGTCACCGTGGCCTCCGCGCTGATCCCCGCAATTCGTGCTTCTCGGGTTGCCCCCCTGGAGGCCATACGTGATGGCGGCCGTAAGGAGCGGAGTATGACCTTCCGCCTCGTCGCCGGAGCGTTGGTCCTCCTCCCCGGCCTACTACTGCTGTTCCTCGGGATGTTCCGCGATGGCGGGTCGACGTCGTCGCGGCTCACATCGATCGGTCTCGGTGCCGCCCTCACGTTCATTGGCGTCTCCATGCTCAGTGCGCTCTTCGCCGGACCTGCTTCCGAGGTACTCGGGGCGCCGGCCGAGGCCATCAAAGGTGTGACCGGGAGACTGGCGCGCGAGAACGCAAGCCGAAATCCGCAACGGACGGCAGCGACCTCGACGGCTCTCATGATCGGACTCGCGCTCATCACGGGGGTCGCCGTCCTCACGGCGTCGATACTCGCCACGTTCGACGAACTCCTCGACGAGGCGATCACCGCCGATCTGTTCATCTTCGAGGAGAACCAGGGCCTCGAGTTCTCGGCCACACTGGTCGATCAGCTCGACGCATTGTCCGAAACCGACCTCGTCGCGGGCTTCGCCGAGGTCGAAGCGAGGATCGGCCCCGACGTCTCGAACGTTGCTGCGATCGACACGAGGACGGGAACGAGAGTCATCAACTATGGGTTGACCGAGGGCACCTCAGATCTGGGCGTCGACGGAATCGCCGTCTTCACCGACACCGCAGAGGAGCAAGGGCTGGCGCTTGGCGATTCGGTCGCCTTCGAGCTGGAGGACGGCTTCGTCACCACCCTCGAAATCAAGGGTCTCTTCGACGACAACTCGATCATCGAGCAGAAGTGGATCGTCAATCGCGATCTCACGAGCGATCACGTGAACATTGACCTCGTCGGATTCATCGGACTCACGTTTCCCGAGGGTGTCGACGTGGAAACGGCCCGCGCGACCGTCGAAGAACTGACCGGGAACTTCCCGCAGCTGACCGTCCAGGACAACACCGAGTTCCAAGACAGCGTCGAGGGCCAGATCAGTCAGCTCCAAGTCGTGATCAACGGGCTTCTTGTCCTGTGCCTCATCGTCGCCTTCTTCGGGATCGTCAACACGATGGCGCTCTCGGTGCTCGAGAGAACACGCGAGATCGGGTTGCTCCGCGCGGTGGGCATGACGCGGCGTCAGCTACGTTCGACGATTCGATGGGAGGCGGTCGTGGTGAGCCTTTTCGGCGCCGTTCTCGGCGTACTGATGGGTCTCCTGCTCGGTTGGTCGGCTGTCGTGGCCATCCCCGACAGCTTCATCTCGAAGGTCGGGATCCCATGGGTTCAGCTCGGTGTGTACGTGGTGGTCGGCGGCGTGATGGGTGTGATCGCCGCCTATTTCCCGGCGAGACGGGCCGCCAAACTCAACGTGCTCGATGCGATCTCGTACGAGTGATTCGGGGCTCGCAGATCACGCGCCGGGGCTGACGACCCCGGCCTCATAGGCGGCGATCACTGCCTGCACCCGGTCTCGGGCGCCCAGCTTCATCAGGATCCGACCCACATGGGTCTTGACCGTGGTCTCGCCGAGAATGAGCTCGGCCGCGATCTCGCCGTTCGACAGCCCGCGGGCCATGTGGGAGAGCACCTCGGCCTCGCGCTCGGTGAGTTGTGCGATGCCGGCATGGTCGCCAGTGTCGGTCGGTATTCGCATCTCGGCGAAGCTCGTGATGAGTCGTTTGGTGACGCTGGGTGCAAGCAGGGCGTCGCCGCCCGCGACGATGCGGATCGCAGCGACCAGGTCATCGGCGGGCGCGTCTTTCAGCAGAAATCCGGATGCACCCGCACGAAGAGCGGCGAAGACATACTCGTCGAGATCGAACGTGGTCAGGATGAGAACGGCGGGAGCGTCTGTCGACGACGTGATGCGGCGGGTCGCCTCGATCCCGTCGACTCGAGGCATTCGAATGTCCATCAGCACGACGTGGGGCGACAGTCGGCCGACGACCTCGATTGCCTCAGCGCCGTCCGTCGCCTCGCCCACGAGTGCGATGTCGGTTTCGGGCTCGAGGATCATCGCAAACCCGGCCCGGAGAAGTGGTTGGTCGTCGACGATGACCACTTGGATGGCTTCGGTCATCGGTTGGCAACCGGAAGGGTAGCGGTGACCTCATAGCCACCGCCCGACCGAGGTCCGGTGCGTAGCTCGCCCCCGAACGCCTCGACCCGCTCGCGCATGCCGAGCAGGCCGTGTCCCGGAGTGCTGGTCATATTCGCCGCCGCCCCTCGGCCGTCGTCGATCACGGCAATCTCAACCTCATCGGCGCGGTAGTCGATCGTGACCGACGCCCGGGCCTGGGGTCCGGCATGTTTGAGCGTGTTGGTGAGCGACTCCTGGACGATGCGGTAGCCGGAGAGTTCGATCATCGCTGGGAGCGGCCGGCGTTCGCCGACCACGGCGAGCGAGACGACGAGCCCCGCTTCGGCGCAGTGATCGACGAGGGTGTCGACCATGCGGAGTTCCGGTGCAGGGGCGAGGTCGACGTCCTCGCGAAGAATGCCGACGATGCCGCGGATGTCGTTGAGGTTGACGCGGCTTGCCTGTTCGATCGCGGCGAGCGCAGTGCGCACGGCGTCGTCGTTCCGACCAACCATTCGAGCGGCACCCTCGGCTTGAACCACGATCACCGACATCGAATGGGCGACCACGTCATGCAGTTCTCGAGCAATTCGATTTCGTTCGTCATCGACGGCGCGCGCGGTCTGCTCGGCTTGCGCGGTCTCGGCCATCTCTACCTGCTCGTGGAGGCTCGCGATCTGCGTTCGACGGTTTCGCACACTGTCGCCGGCCAACCATGCGAGTTGGAACATGATCATGTTGAGCACGATCAGACCAAGGGTGACCTCGTCCTCGTCGGGCGAGAGGTAACCGGCGACGAGCACGATGACGATGGCGACGGTGAACCCGATGAGCACGCGCATCGCGACTACACGGTCGGGCGTGTACAGCGCCGCAGAATACAGGAGGACCAGGATCGCACCGGCTGCACCCGCGTTGGGATAGTCGAGAATCCAGTACGCGAAACCGAGTGCGGTTGCGGTGACGAGGGCCGGAATCGAATGCGTCCGGCGGAAGAACACGGCGGCGCCGGCGATGGCGATGAGCAGCAACCCCCACACGTCGACGGGACGATCGTCGGGAAATTCGCCGAATGTCGTCCCGACGAGCATCGCAACGGTGATGGCGACCGCAAGGACCGCATCGGTGCGCGGCGTCGGATTCTGCATCCACGAACGGAAACGCAGCATCCAACCCATGAACCCATCGTAGAGAAGGTATGGGCGGCGCTCGTCCTCCTGCGGGGCGATCCTGGGTCATCCTCCCGGACGATTGATGTGCGATGCCGTGCGTCTGCATGCGCCGAGACGTAACGTCGGGCGAGTGAGTCGGGCGCGAATCTTCATTGCATCGATCGCGATCACCGTTCTCGCCGTGATCGCGCTGGTCGTGTTCGACGCGCCGATCGTGGGCTGGGCCGCCGACACATTCGAGTCCATGGAAACCGCGATCACCGATGTCTCGCGGAGTCCCTGGTTCTTCCTACTCCTGTTCAGCGTTGCGTTCCTCGACTCGGTCTTTCCCGTGGTGCCCTCGGAATTCACCGTGATCGCTGGAGGCGTCGCCGCCGGCTCTGAAACGCTCATCGACGGGCGGCCGATCGTGTCGATCGTGCTGGTGATCCTCGTCGGTGCGATCGGTGCGTACCTCGGCGACTCACTCGCATACCTGATCGGCAACCGCTCGGACAAACTGCTCCGGCGTTGGTTCTTCCGGGGCGAACGCGGCGAAGAACGACTCCTCGCGACCGGGGAACAGATTCGCAAGCGCGGCGGTCTCCTGCTCATCACCGCCCGCTTCATTCCCGGGGGGCGTACCGCGATGACCTTCTCGTGCGGTCTCACGGGTCAACCCTTCCTCGCCTGGTTCACGCGCTGGGACCTTCTGGCGACAACGCTGTGGGCAAGCTATGCCGGGCTGCTGGGGTTCCTCGTCGGTGATGCCGTCGAGAACCAGTCGACTGCTCTCTGGCTCGCTTTCGGGTTGGCGCTCGGGATCACGCTCGTGATCGAGACGGGCCGCTACCTGATCGACCGTATGAGAACCTCGCCGGGGGCGGAGCGGACCGAGGTCTGATGGCTGCGGCCTCGTCAAGATCGGGCGGCCTTCCGCCGATCCGGGACGTACTCCTCGACCGGCTCGCCGAGAACTCGTCGCCCGGCGCCCGCACCGATGGTCACCACGTCGTACTTGCAGTCGAGGGTGGTGGTATGCGGGGCGCGGTGTCGTCGGGCATGTTGCTTGCGCTCGAACAGCTCGGCTTGCGGGACTCCTTCGACGAGGTCGTCGGCACCAGCGCCGGCGCGATATCGGGCGCCTTCTTCGTGATCGGCGAAGGCACGAAGGGTTCGGTGCTGTACTACACCGTCCTCAACTCAGAGCGTTTCGTCGATCGCCGACGCCTCGTGCGCGGCGAATCCGTTCTCGATCTCGACTATCTGATCGGCGACGCTTTCGATCACCATGGGTTCGACTGGCCGGCCCTCCTGTCGAGCGACATTCCCTTGTGGGCAACACTGTCGCCGGCGACCCCGTCCGACGAGACCCGGCTCGTCCGCGTCGGCGACTCGGTCGATCAGGCCCGCCGCGTTCTGCTCGCCACCACCAACCTTCCAGTGCTCGCCGGGGGGAATCGTTTCGTGAATGATCGCCCGTACGTCGACGGCGGGCTGCTCGAAGCGGTGCCATGGGCGTCCGCGGTCGGGCGGGGCGCCACGCACGTATTCGTGGCGCGGAGTCGAGGCTTCGTCGAGGGTGGAAAGCCCGAACCCCGGAATCTGTTCGAGCGCACGGCGGTCCCCCGGATGGTGCGGCGGATGCACGGAGACCATGTGGCCGAGCTGGTCGACGAGGGTCCTCAGCGTTTCTTCGACAACACCGAGGCACTCCGCTCGGTCGCCGATGGCGACTCGTCCTCGATCTCCGCACACGGCCGCGACATCGTGGTCGAGGTCGTGATGCCCGCGCCGGACGCCGCGCTTCCCGACCGACTTGCGGTCGATACCCACGAACTCATGGACGGCTTGGCGGCCGGGGCCGAAGCGATGGTCGACCATCTCGATCTGGAGGGTTTCGAAGTGGAGCAGCGAGTTGTGGTGAACCATCCTCGTGCGCCGGTGGGTCACGTCAGGCGATCCGCGCTGGTCCCGGTCGTCACGGAGCGGCGCCGTGCAATGCGTGGTCTCGACTGAGGGTCAACTCGCGGTTTCGTAGATCCGGACCGAATCGAACGTGATGTAGGGGACGTCCTGATACGCGGCACCCGTGCCGGCGGCGAGGAAGTACTGGACGTCCACGACACGGTCTGGGAGCTCCACCCGTCGAAGAACTCGGAATCCCTCGTTACTCGAGAAGTCGTGGTCGGTTGCGAGCGCGGAGCCGGTCACTCGGGAACGGTGATACCCGGGATCAACCGACTCCCACAGGTCTACTTCGAGGGTGAAGCTGCCACGAACGGTTTCACCGTCGAGTGCGCTCACCTCTGGCGCGTTGGCAGGGTCGTACACCGTGATCGAGACCCACGAATCGCTTTCGTCGTCGTTCATGACGACCTCCGTCCGGCTCGGGTCGAACGGGGGCACGAGCCAACTTCCGGCGCCCACATAGTCGATACCGACGTCGAGGATTGGATCGCGCCATCCGAACACGTCCGACGTGATCTCGATCGTGCCCGCGTCGTAGTCGAAGAGAACGGTGTCGTTCCAGCCGGTGTTCCCGTCGTAGAAGGCTGCTTCGCCGGAGAACCAACCGGTTGTGCCGTACCACCCGAGGGAGTCGAGATGAAAGATGTTGCTCGGTGGGACGAGCTGGTTCACGATCGGGATCCCGTCAGGTGGAGGCACCGACTCGCTCGCGAACAGGAGGCGGGTGGTCCACTCCTCGCAGTTCTCAACGATGGCGATCTGCCCGAATGGTCCGTAGTCGGCGCGGAGCCCGCCCACCGAACCGACGTCGTCGTAGATATGGACGATCTCACCCTCGGTCTCGACGGCGAGCACACCCTGCGAGCACTCTTCGTCGAGGCTGGGCGTCTCCGAGAGGCGAACGAACCTGGAGTCTCCGGCCCCGAAGTCGATCAGCGGTTCGATCATGTCGTACTCGGCGAGCGCTTCGCCGAGAACAGTTGTGGTGGTGGTCGTGACCGGCTCGAGTGTGGTCGATAGAACCGGCTCTGTCGCCGGCGGTGCGATGGTCGTGGCGGTTGGTGCTGGTGCCGTCGTCAAATCGGCCGTTGTTGTTGTGGATTCGACCGTGGTCGAGGGCGTATCCGCCGACTCGATTGGTGCGCTTTCGGACCCGCAGGCCACCGCGGTGAGCGCGAGTACGGCGACGAGAGCGACCGATCGAGCCCGATACGAGGTGTGCGACATGGTGGTTCCGTCGGCTGCCGGGCCGCTCGGCTGAGAAATGGAGCTCACCGGGATCACTCGCAGCTTCCGAACTGTTCGGCGGACAATGCAGACACATCCAGCGCTTCGGGAACGACGCTCATCGGATTGAAGAAGTCGTAACTGGTGTTGCGGGCAGCGTCGACGAGTTCGACTCGGCCGTCGTCGTCGACGTCGGCGCAACGAAGGTCAACGATTCGAAGCCTGGAGAACGTCTCGAAGTCGACGATCGGCAAGGGTCTCGGTCCGCTCAACACGAAGAGTTCGCTCAGCCCGGTCGCGTACGTGAGTTCGATGTCCTTCGAACCGTCTTGATCGAGATCGACCCAACGGACCTCCGCCGCGTCGCTCACGAGCTCGGCACCGAGCCCCGCCTCCTCACAGACGACCAGCCAGTGCAGTTGGTGGCCGTGGCCGACGTCGGTGGAGATCACACGTGCGACTCGCCCGGAATCCGCCGGGGCATCGGGTCCGCAGGCCAGCGGTCGCTCCGGAATCGGGTCGTCGCCCGTGATCGAGACCCAGGCCAGCGCATGGACGGCCCCGCCACTCGCTGCCTTCTCGCCGACCGAGTATGCGACATCACCCTCTGTCCATTCGATCGTCGCGTCGCCGCAATTCGCACCACAGGTCGCGTCGTGTAGCTCGCCCGGGAGCCCATTGGGCAGCGCGATCGGAACCACCGGCTCGATGAACTGGCCTCCCGCCTCGTCGATCCGCTGGGCGGTGAAGGTCGCAATGCGACAGGCGGTTCCACCGTGGCATTCGCCGAACCCCACGTAGATGACATACCCGTCGGCGTCGACCGAGGCGATCGTCGCCTGAAGCCCGATGTCGGTGTCGCCGAAGACCGTGGTGAGTGGCAAGCGGATGGGAATGTTCGTTTCGGCCTGGAGAACCGGCACAACCGATCGGAAGATCGCGTCGTATGACGTGGCGTCGCGGGGCTCCTCGAGAAGGTCGGTCGTGACCGGGCTGACGACGATCGAGGTCGTCGGGGCGGCCGCGTTGAGGTCCGTGGTCGGCACGGGGGTGGCGGCGTCGGACCGCAGTTCGCTGCTCGGCCCCCGGTCGCCCGCGATCGGTTCGTCTGGCGTGGTGTCCGTGGTCGAAGAGGCGATCGTCGACGTCGTGGTAGACCGGGGCTCGGCATCGTCCAAAGTGGCGGTGTCGGTAGAGAGCTCGACCGGAGTGCACGCGGCCAACCCGACGACACCGGCGAGGACAAGAGGACCGATCGAAAGGGCTCCTGG
Source organism: Acidimicrobiales bacterium (assembly GCA_051011575.1). GTDB lineage: Bacteria > Actinomycetota > Acidimicrobiia > Acidimicrobiales > SHLQ01 > SHLQ01. The sequence goes on from JBPCTR010000260.1 coordinate 16,580, forward strand.
CCGTCCGGACACACGTGTGCTCATGAGGAATCACGGTACGGATTGCGGTCGGGTCGGTCACTGGGGCGCAACCCCCACACGCCGGCGGGGACTACGGTCGACCCGTGCCCGTTCACCCTCCGTACTACTTCGCGTACGGATCGAACATGTGGGGCGCGCAGATGCAGGAGCGTTGCCCGGGCGCGACTGCGGTTGGCGAGGCGGAGCTCTCCGATCATCGGTTCCGAATCAACCAGAGGGGCGTCGCAACGATCGTCCCCGAGTCGAGGTCACGGGTGCTCGGAGTGGTGTGGAACACGAGTGACGTCCACATAGAGGCTCTGGATGGGTTCGAAGGCTTGTCGAAGGGCAACTACACCCGGGAACTCGTGATCGTCGACGTTGGGAAAATGGCGGTCGAGGCGGTGGTGTACGTCGCATGCCACGATCGGCCGGGGCCCCCGAGAGCGGGGTATCTGCCGAAGGTCGTGACCGGGGCGACGGAGTTCGGCCTACCGGAGTCCTACGTGGCCGAGCTCGCTGCCTGGGCAACGGCTCGCTGACGCCGAACGAGTCCGAGAGCAGACGCCCCAGTGGCCAATGCGGCAGCCGACGTGACGAGCGTGAGCGACGTCGTCAGACCCACGACACCTGCAATCGTCGTCAGGAGAATCGGCATCGCCATTCCCGGATATGCGAGCAGGTAGAAGGTCGAGTTGATCGCGCCACGCGACTCGGGTGCCGCCATTTCTGCCAGCAGGCCGAGCACCCCGGCCGTGAGGGTGCCCGACGCCGCGCCCAACAGAACGGCAGCGGGGAGAACGAGGCCCCACGCGTCGGTGGCGAAGGCGATCGAACCGAATACATATCCGATCGTGCCCATTGCCATCCCGCCCAGCAGGGCGGCGTCGTGTCCGAACCGACTCAGGATCGGCCGAGCCAGAAGCGCAGACCACGCGGTGAGTACTCCGGAGGCGGCCGCCACGGCGACGTCGGCGTCGGGAATCGCCGAACCCAGCAACACCGGAAAAAGAGCAAACGAGGTCGAGGGGAAACTGAAGACCCAGATCGCTGCCGGAACTGCCACGCCAAGGAAGGTGTGCCGGGCTTCCGGCGGAACGCCGAGCTCGATCCGGATCGAGTCTCGCCGTCGATCCGCCGTGTTTGTCTCCGGCACGCGCATGAGAAAGGGCACGAAGATCAACGTCACGGCAGCGTGGAAGACGAACGGCACGACGAGCGGCGCGTCGGTGAGCCACTCGAAGGCGGCAGAGATCGGGGGGCCGATCCCGAATCCGACGTAGGTGATGACAGTGGACATCACTGCTGCGCGGCGCTCGTTGCCCGGACCCATCAATTCCTGCAGCCAGGCGGCACTCACGCCGAGCACGGCGCCACTGACCACGCCCAGAATGAGTCGCCCGACAAGCAGGAACGCGAACTCGTCGCGGCCAAGTATCAGAACGAGTGATCCCGTCGCCGAGAGGAGCACTCCGGGCAGAACGATCGCCCGACGACCGAACCGGTCGGAAAGAGGCCCGGCAAGCGGCAGGGTGGCGAGGATCCCAACCACATAGACGGTGAAGATCGCCATCGTCGACGAATTTCCCAGGCCCAGTTCGCTTTTGTAGAGCACGAGCAAGGGAGTGGATGCGTTGGTGCCCCAGCCCACGAGGAACACGCCGAGCCCGAGGGTGGCCACAGCTCGTCGTCGGTTCAATCGCCTTGTTCTTCGCAGCCGGCACCCATGGTGGCAATCACGGTATGTCGCCACCGCGACGAGTCCGTCATTCGCGGCTCAACTGTTCGCGGATTGCCTGCAGCCATGGTCCGAAGCCGTGCCGCTCGGCGCTCGCCTCGGCGTTTCGGAGGAGCTCGGCGCGATCGCGACGCGTGGGCGCCAGCTCGGCAAGGGTTCTCAGTGCAGGGATCTCCACCAGGGGAAGGACGTTCATCCGGCCGAAAGCCAGCGCATCGACCGCCAGTGACTCCGCCCGTGTTGCCGCGCCGAGTCGGCGGTGAGCCTCGGCGGCGAACGAGCTCGCGAGAGAGAGCACGTACGGGAGCCCGACTCGCTCGGCAGCAGAACAGACGTCGTCGAGGAGGGTCGCCGCATCCTCGGTGCGGCCCGCAGCAAGCAGGGCGTGCCCTCGTAGCGGTTGCACGAACGTCTTGATGAACCACAGGTCGTAGGTATCGCCGATATCAGCAGCGACCTCGTGGCTGGCGATCGACCCGTCGGTGTCACCCGCCATGTCGAGCACCACTCCCTGGGCGTAGTGCGCGTAGAGCAAATCGAATGGCCGATTGACTTCACCGGCGATCTCGAGTGCCACGGCGAGGTGGTCGCGTGCAGCCTCGGCATTTCCCATGTACCCGTTGGCGATCGCCATGTGCGAGTACGCGACCACCGATCGGATCATCGTCTGCCCGAACCGTTCATGGCGGATCTCGTTGGCAAGGTATTCGAGGTCACCCTCGAGGACTTCGACGACGTCCTTGGGTCGGCCCGAATAGTCGTAGTTCTGGGCGAGCAGGATGCGAGCCTCGGTAGCGAGATAGGGGTCCGACAGCTCCTCGGCCAGCTCGAGAGCGTCTCGTCCGGCCTTCTCGGCGAGGGGTGCGTGTCCCTGCATGTTGACCGCGTATCCGAAGTGGATGTTCAGATTGGCCAGCCGCTCCTTGTCGTCGATCGAGGCTGCGAGGTCCAACGCCTCCTGGAGAATGGTGACAACACGGGTGAGCCCGCCTTCACTGCCGGTCTCGACGACTCGTTGTCGCATACGGATGTCGATGGCTTGTCGAATCGTCTCGGTGGTCTCCGGCAGGTTGTGGAGGGCGTCGGTGGCACCGACCAGGAATCGCGACGCATCGGCGTAGGCCGAGCGATCAATGCCCTTTTCGGCGGCACCCAGACACGCTTCCGCGGCGAGGTCCCAGATCTCGCCGTGCTCGGCATGGAACGCAACCCGCTCGACCTCATCGGTTCCGGTCGTGGCGTCGGCGATGTGGCGGGCCAACTTGCCGTGGAGCTCGCGCCGCTGGCTGCGGGGGAGCAGCTCATAGGCCACGTCACGCACCAACGCGTGTTTGAAGCGGTACTGCTTGACCGGAAGCGACGAGTGAAGGTTGAGGAACTCGCGTTGTTGCAGCTCGCCGACGAGCCGCGCTGTGTCCATACCCGGAGAGATCACGTCGAGCCTGGCGGCGTCCACCGTCTCGCCCATCACCGACGCCGTCTGCAGGACGAACTTCTCGTCTGGGCTCAATCGATCGATGCGTGCAGCCAGGACCGCTTGCACGCTCTCGGGCAGATCGACGTCGGTCGGATCACCGACAAGCCGATATTCGCCCGGCCGACCGCTGAGGCGCGCCGCCTCGACGAGTGATCTCACGCTCTCCTCGATGAACAGCGGCGTGCCTTCACCGCGAGCCAAGAGGTGGGATTTTAGTGAGGCGATCGTGGAATCGGTGCCGACCAGGGCTTCGACGAGTGCGTCAGCCTGGTCGCCGGCCAGGGGGGCGAGTTCCAGTCGAGAGCAGTGATCGACCGCGCCCCAATCGTGTGTGTACTCGGGCCGGTGGGTGACGAGCACCAGGATCGGTGATCCCTTGACGAGCGCGATCAACTCGTCGATCACCGCTGCGCTCTCGTTGTCGAGCCAGTGCAGATCCTCGATTGCGAGCACGAGGGGCCGATCGGCGGCCACCGCGAGGACCAGGGCGTTCATCGATTCGCGAATGCGCCGGCGTCGCATCTCGGGGCTGAGACCGTTCCACTCGGGCTCATCGACCGGGATGTCGAGCAACGAAGCCAGTCCCGCGGCGATCGAGGAAAGATCGGGATCGAGCTTTGTCACGGCCGCGTGCACGGCGTGGAACGAGATTGCGCGGTGTGTCAGCCCGGGCAATGCCGAGCGCACGACGGGTTTGAGAGCGTGATAGCTGGTGTCGACGTCGTACGGCGAGGCGTGACCTCGGAGCGACCTCACGTCGCCCGATGAGTTGCGTGCGAGGAACTCGTGCAAGATGCGAGACTTTCCGATTCCCGGATCGCCGACCATGGCCACGACCTGCCCGCGGCCTTCGACCGCTGTCTGGAGCGAGGAGGCAAGGACCTGCATTTCCTGATCGCGGGAGACGAAACGGGTCAGCCCTCGTGCGGCTCGCACATCCCAGGCCGACGTGGAACTCACGCCCGTGAGGGCGTAGACGGTCACGGGGTCGCCGATTCCCTTCACCTCGACATCGCCCACCGGCCGCGTACGAATGAAACCCTCGGCAAGGGCGCGAGTCGCAGGCGTGACGAATACCGCCCCGGGATCAGCGAGCTGTTCCATTCGTGCGGCGAGATGAACCGTCGGTCCGAGCGCCTGGTACTCGAGCGACAGATCGGTGCCGATCGCCTGCACGAAAACCTCTCCCGAGTGCAACCCAACCCTGGTTCGAGCGACACCGTCGGTGGCCTCGGCGACGGCATCTTCGATCTCGAGTCCGGCCAAACACGCACGAACGGCGTGATCTTCGTGAGCGAGAGGAGCCCCGAACAGCGCAACGATGCCGTCGCCGAGCAATTCGTTGACCGTCCCCTCGTAGCGGTGAACTGCGCTCATCATCGCGCCGAGTGCCGTGTTGAGGAATGCGGCTGCGCTCTCCGGGTCCTGTCCTTCGGTTGTCGCCGTCGAGCCCACGACGTCGGCAAACATGACCGTGATGCGCTTCCGCTCACCGATCAGAGAATTGCGATCGGCGAGGATTCGCCGAGCAAGGTGAGGCGGAGGACGCGACCCCGGAGAGTTCCGCCCCGATTCGAGAACCCGGGCCGCTCGTAGATCGAAGCCGCAGTTCCCACAAAAATTCTGGTCTGCGGCGACGAGCGTGTCGCACGCAGGGCATGTGAAGGGAAGCTCAGCTCCGCATGCGTTGCAGTACTGCGCCTCGAGCGGATTCTCGCCGTCGCACGCAATGCACGCTCGCATGGATCGCGAGACTAGCGAAGCCTGGAAGCGCCCCCGACAGGATTCGAACCTGTGCACACGGTTTAGGAAACCGATGCTCTATCCCCTGAGCTACGAGGGCTGACCGGTTCCCGACGATAGCGACTTGCTCGGGCGATGTGCTGTAGTGGAGAGATGCCGGCCGCTGCCTTCTTCGATCTCGACCGCACCCTGCTGCTGAAGGCGTCGGGGACGGTCTTCGCAAAGCACCTCAACACCCACGGTCTCGGATCGTCTGCGCGCATTCCCGGAGCGAGCCTGGTCGTGTCGTTGTACGACCTGTTTGGCGAGACCCGACTCAACATGGAGGTGGCGCAGCGCCTGGTACGGACTGCCCAGGGATGGCCGGTTGACTCGGTCGAGACCGCTGCGAAAACCTCGGCCGAGGAGCTTGCCGATCAGATCCCCGCGTACGCACTCCAGATCCTCGACGAGCATCGGGCCGCCGGTCGCCTGCTCGTTCTCGCGACGACCAGTCCAACCGTGCTCGTCGGTCCGCTCGCTGAACAGCTCGGCTTCGACGCCGTGCTCGCCACCGAGTGGTCACACGACGGGACATCGTTTGACGGCACGTCGGTGGGCCCGTTCGTGTGGGGTCCCAAGAAGCGCGACGCGGTCGTGGAGTGGGCGGCGGAAAACAACGTGCCACTTGTTGACAGCTACGCGTACAGCGACAGCTATTACGACTGCCCGATGCTCGACGTGGTCGGCCATCCTGTGGCGGTCAATCCCGATGCGCGCCTCGCCGCCGTCGCCGCGCTGAAGGCGTGGCCCATTCGGCATTTCGACGCACCTCCCGGCGTCCTCAAGTTTCTCGGACGCGAGCTCCAGGACTGGATTCGACCCTTCAGCCGTCCTGAGCTGCTGCCCCTTGCCGATTACACGTTCGACGGGCTCGAGAACGTCCCCGCGGACGGACCAGCGATACTCGCTTTCAACCATCGGTCGTACTTCGACACGGCGGCGATGAACCTACTGATCGCAAAGATCGGGCGGCCGTGCCGTTTCCTCGCGAAGAAGGAGCTGTTCGACGCACCGCTGATCGGTCAGATCGCCGCGCTTGCGGGCGGTATCGAGGTCGACCGAGGGACAGGATCGAACGAGCCGCTCGAGTCCGCTGTCAAAGCGCTGTCGGCCGGAGAGATGGTGGCGATCGCACCCCAGGGCACGATCCCACGCGGCCGCGCCTTCTTCGACACGGTGCTCACAGGTCGTCCAGGGGCGGCTCGTCTCGCGGCGCAGAGTGGCGCTCCGGTGGTCCCCGTTGGTCTTTGGGGTACCGAGAGGGTGTGGCCGCGAAACGAGCGGCTCCCGCGAGTCGACGTCGCTCGGCGACCCAAGGTCGCGGTCCGAGTTGGCGAGCCCCTCGCGGTCGACGGGGCCGACGATGTGGCCGACACCGCTGCGATCATGGCCGCGATCGTCGACCAACTTCCCGACGAGGCGCGCCTCCCACGCGATCCCTCGCCCGAAGAACTTGCTCGCACGTATCCTCCCGGCCACTCGGGAGACGACGGGTGACCGACACGGCTCGCGACATTCGCCACGAACGCCACATGACCGATGCCGAGGCGCTCATGTGGGCCGCCGAGAAGGACCCATGGATGTCATCGGCGATGGGATCCGTCTTCGTGCTCGACGAGGCCCCCGACTTCGATCGGCTCACCGAAACGATGAGGCGGGCATCCGCGACCCTTCTTCGGCTCCGAGAACGGGTCGAGCCCGGATTGGGCCTTGCCCCACCCCGATGGGTGGTCGACCCCGAGTTCGACGTGAGCGAGCACGTGCGTCGCGTTCGCCTCCCCGCGCGGGGCGGGCTACGGGAGCTCCTCGACCTCGCCGCCGAGACGTTCAGCGATCCGTTCGACCCGAGCCGGCCGCTCTGGCAGTTCGTTGCGGTCGACGGTTCCGGAAGCCGGCGAAATGACGCGGTGAACGGGGCGATCATCCTCAAGCTGCACCATTCCGTGAGCGACGGAATCGGTGCGGTGCGACTCGCCGAGATGTACCTCGACCTCGACCGGAACCCGGCGCCGCTCGACGATGTCGCCGCTGGGGAACCAGACGACGCGACGTCCGACAGCAGTCTCGATCGGGCCCTCGCCGACATCACGCACCTGGCCAAACGACCGGTGACCATCGCTCGCGCGGCGGCGGCCGAAGTGGCGATGTGGGGCGCGGATCCCGGGCGGGTGAGGGGTGTGCTCGCGAAGGCGACGGCCCTGGCGCGGACGGCGGCCAACCAGGTTGGAGGATCGGGCTCCGCCGCGACCGGGTCGCCATTGTGGGCTACGCGTTCGCGCCATCGTGAGCTCCATACACTCGATCTTCGCCTCGACGACATGCGCGCAGCCGCGAAGGCGCTCGACGTATCGATCAACGATGTGTTCGTGGCGGGTTCGGTCCTCGCCGCGGCTCGCCTTCACGAGGTCGAAGACGCCGAGGTCGACGCCTTCAACGTGAGTTTCATCGTGAGCACGCGTGCCGACGAAGCCGCGGGTGGGAACTCGTTCGCTCCTTTGCCGTTCCGCGCCCCGTCGGCAGTCCTCGATCCGGCTGAGACTGCCCGTGAAGTAGCTACCGCGATGGCGGACGCCAGAACGAAGGCGGGAGTCGGAGCTGCGGCTGCGCTCGACATGGTGGCGGGCGTGGCGGTCCTGCTCCCGCCCGCGTTGCTCAGTCGCGCCGCCCGGGCTCGGGCGGCGCAGATCGACTGGGCCACGTCGAATCTACGTGGAGTGCCGATCCCGATCTACGTGGCCGGGGGAGAGGTCACCCGGATGTATCCCGTGGGTCCTCTGGCGGGGACTGCCTTCAACCTCACTGCCTTGTCGTACAACGGCGGTATGTACCTCGGGTTGTTCGTCGATCCTCGTGCCGTCGCAGTTCCCGAGGATCTCATGGCCGCCCTCGAATCCGCGTACTCCGATCTTCTCTCGGCGGGTGAACGGTGAGCGTGCTCGACCGCCGTACCCGACACAGGCCACACTTGGTGCCCGTGGCCGACGACGATCCCACCTCCGATACCGACGATGGGATCTCGATCGAGGCCGGCCGCGCCCCCGGGTGGCTCCAGGACCCGTTGCGGAAGCCGATCACGGCTCTCGTGAGACGGCTGTGGGATTTCACGATCGAGGGCATCGAGAACGTGCCGACCGAGGGTCCGGTCCTGCTCACCCCGAATCACCTGTCCTTCATCGACTCGCCGTTCGTGATGGCGCTCAGCCCCCGCCGTACCCTCGCCGTCGGGAAGGGCGAATACATGAACAGCTGGAAGACGAAGCATGTGTTCCCCGCGTTCGGAATGGTGCCGATCGATCGCAGCGGCGGGCAAGCTGCCGTCGACACACTGAACAACGTGGCGGGGTGGCTCGGCGCCGGTGAGGCATTCCTGATCTATCCCGAGGGCACCCGAACTCGCGACGGGTATCTTCACCGCGGTCGTACCGGTGCCGTTCGGCTCGCTCTGCGCACGGGCGCGCCCATCGTTCCGGTCGGGCTCATCGGTACCGACGAAATCCAGCCGATCGACACGGTGCTTCCGAAGTTCGGCGCGCCCTGCACGGTTCGATTCGGTGAAGCAATCGACGTCGCGGCTCGCAGCGGCGGCCAGGACAATCGGCGAATGCTGCGATCGCTCACCGATGAGCTGATGTATGAGATCTCCGAGCTCAGCGAACAGGCCTACTCCGACACCTACGGCGACGAAGAACCCGAGCCGCTGTCGGCCTGACTCACAGGAACCCCAGGATCATGACCAACGACGACAACGTCAATCTCGCCTCGATCATCGCTGAGACCGCTGACTCTGAGGTCGCACTCATCGACGGGTCGACCCGGATCAGCTATGGCGAACTCCGCGACCGGGTGGCGCGCACGGCCGGATCCCTGATCGAGGCCGGGCTGGCGCCCGGAGATCGGGTGGTGGTTCTCGCCGGAAACGAGCCGGCGTTCGTCGTCGGACTGCTCGGCGCCTGGCACGCCGGTCTCGCGGCGGTACTCATCAACCACCAGGAGCCGGTTCCTCAACTCGAGCAGTACCTGTCGAGTATCGAGACGCAGGCCATCCTGGCGAGCGCGACGCAGCAGTCGGTTGAGGCCGCGCAGGCGCTCGCCGCGGCGGGCCACGGGAGCAGGTTCGTGGCCACACCGGCGTTGTGTGGCGGGGGTGACCTCCCCGAATGCAACGGTCCCGCGGTCCCGATGGCCAGCCGCCGAGCCGACGATCACGCACTGTTCATCTTCACGAGCGGGGTGTCGGGGCTTCCGCGACCCGCCGTTCTGACGCACGGGAACCTCGGAGCGACCCATGCTGGGCTGGCCGCACGCGCCGAAACGCAACTCTCAACCGCCTCGGTCAGCCTCGGCGCACTTCCGATGGTGCACATCCTCGGGCTCAACGTGGCGGTCCTGTCAACGCTTCGTAACGGCGGCACGACCGTCCTCCAGAACCACTGGAGTGCCGAACAGGCGATGAGTCTCATAGGCGAACACGGCATCGACACGCTCGTTTTGGTGCCGGCGATGTGGAGCGATCTCGCTTCGGTTGCCGGTGCATCGCCATCGTCGGTCGAGCGGGTCAAGCTTGCTCGATGCGGCGCCGCCACACTCACTCCTGCGGTGGCCGAACAGGTGCATGCCGTGCTGGGCATCGACCTGGCCCAGGGATACGGACTGACCGAGACCGCTGGCACCGTAACGTTCGAGCCGAACGCTCGGCTGCGTCCCGGGTCCGTTGGCACGGCGCTCGATTCTGTCGAGATCCGGATCATTGATGCCGACGGCGAAGTCGATGCCGAACCGGGTGATCCGGGTGAGATTTGGGTGCGGGGGGACTGTGTTTTCGGTGGGTACTGGGGCGAACCCGAGCTCAATGCCGAGCTCTTCTCCGCCGACGGCTGGTATCGCACCGGAGATATCGGCGTGTTCGACGATCGGCTCTATCTCGTGGGCAGGCAGAAGGACATGATCTCGGTCTCGGGATTCAAAATCTCTCCGGTCGAGGTCGAGCTCACGCTCGAGGGGCACGAATCAGTGAGCGGAGCCCTCGTCGTGGGCGAGGCCGACGATCGAACGGGCGAACGGGTCGTGGCGTATGTCGTGGCGGAGACCGGGGTGGTTGTGGAGGCATCGACACTTCAGGACCACGTGCGGGCGTCGCTGGCTCGATACAAGGTGCCAAAGGCGGTGTACGTGGTCGAAGAGCTGCCGGCGAATGTGATCGGCAAGCGGATCCGGCGCGGTCTCGTCATACCGACTGCGTAGTAAAGTTTGCATTGATGGTTGCAAACTGCGCAATGCGTAGTAAAGTACGCATCAGCTAACTCCCCCGAACCCCCCGAATCGGGACGCAACTTTCAAGGAGCCCCACATGCCCGTCATCGATCAGATCACCGAAGCCTCGAACAAGTTCTTCGACGCCGCCGAGAGCACCAACGAGCGTGCCCACGAGGCCACCAAGTCGCTCGTGAGCCGACTCCAGGACGCGGAGATCCCCTTCGTCGACCGCCTCCCAAAGGTCTCGCTGCCTCTCGTCGACAAGCTCCCCGAGCCCGTCGAAGCGATCGACGCCACCTTCGACTTCCTCGCGAGCGGCATCGGTACCAACCGCGCGCTGGCTGAAAAGGTCATGAACCGTTTCACCGATGCCACCGAGGTTGCTCCGGCTGCCCCCAAGGCCACGGCCACCAAGACCGCCAAGAAGGCAACGGCCAAGAAGAGCACCGCCAAGAAGGCCACGGCCAAGAAGCCGGCCGCCGCGAAGGCCGCGCCGACCAAGGCCGCGCCGACCGCGTCGGCCTGAAGACAACCGACCGCACACGGTCACTGTCACCGTCACGCCGATGAGCGAGACCGAGACACCGGACGACCCGATCGGACGGCGCCCCGGCGTCGCCGCGCTCGGTGACTTCATCAAGAGTCAGCGCCGCCTGGCAGAGCTCTCCCAGCGAGAGCTCGCCAGTCTCGCCGACCTTTCCGACGCGTATCTCTCGCAGTTGGAACGGGGCCTGCACGAGCCCTCCGTCCGAGTTCTACACGGGCTCTCCGAAGCACTCAACGTGCCCAACGACCGCCTGCTGCGGTTGCTCGGGCTGGCGACCTCCGACGAAGAGGAACCATCGACCGAGTCGGTGATCCAGACCGACGAGCGGCTCACTGACACGCAGAAGCAGTCGCTCCTCGACGTCTACCGCGCATTCATCGCATCGAACGACACCACCCCCC
>JBPCTR010000261.1:0-10465 GCA_051011575.1 Acidimicrobiales bacterium
GGCTGTCGCAGTTCCCCGAGCACCGCACCGTCCTCCTCGCCGACATGTCGCTCCGTTCGAGCCAGGCCATGACCCACGACGTGCGCGACATGGTCCCTGGTCTCACTGAACTCGTCGATGCCCATCGCTTGGGAACGCCCGTCGACGACGAAATCGCCTCGACGATCTTCGATCTCCCCGATCGCGGCTACCACCTCCTGCTCGGCCTGCGCCACGAACGTGATTGGATGACCGTGAGCAGCCGAGCGCTGAACTCCGCCTGGCGGTCCCTCGAACGCCTCTATCAGACCACGGTGGCCGATATCACCGCGGAGTTCGACGGCATCGACGAAACCGGCTCCAGCGACATCGAGGACCGCAACCGGCTCGCTCGAGTCGCCGCTCGTCGAGCCGACGTGGTGGTCGCCGTGGGCGAACCAGGCGCCTGGGGCATCCACCGCCTCGTGCGGACCATCGTGGCGCTACACGAGCTCGGCGTCGACGCGGGACGCATCCTTCCGTGCGTCAACCAGGCCCCGCGCCAGCCTCGCCTCCGCGCCGGAATCTCCGCCGCGCTCGCCGACCTGCTGGCAACCCGACTCGCCGATGCGCACCGACTGCCGAACCCGGTCTATTGCCCTCACCGCAAGCAGATCGAAGCGCTCACCCGAGACGCCGAACCCCTGCCGTCGAGCCTGGTCGACCCGATCACCGGAGCGGTACGCGGCCTACTCCAGATGACCGACGCTCGTTCGCCTGAGTCGGTCGGTGCCATGCCCGAGCCGGTTGCCGTCGTGCCCGGAAGCCTCGGGACCTGGAGCGAAGACGATGACTAGGCGCCGGGAGCTTCGATGAGCGAAGTCTCACCTCTGGTCGAGATCGAACAACTGGCGCTCGAACGCGCCAACGAACGCAACATCGCTCTCGACCAAGACAGCGCATCGACCGAGCTTCGGGGCATTGTCGTCGAACTGATCGAACAATGGCGGGCGGATCATCGACGGGGCCTACGCACGGTCGACCTCACCGAACCACTCGCGCTCGCCGATCGCGCCATGCAGAATCTCACGGGCTATGGCCCGCTGACGAGCCTCCTCGAAGACGATGACGTCTGGGAGGTGATGATCAATGCGCCCGATGCGATATTCGTGAAGCGCCATCAGGGCCCAAGTGGCTATCACCACCAGAGCTTCCACGACGACGAACACGTGCTGCGCACGATCACCAGGATCGTCGACCGAGCGAGCAGCGCCCATCGGTCTCTCGATCCAACGGCGGGGCTCCAGGATGCGCAACTCGACAACGGATCTCGGCTGCACATAGTCCACAACGATCTGGCCCGCGGTGGGCACATGATGGTCAACATTCGGAAGTTCACGGGTATGGCCTTCCGCAGACTGGATGAACTCGTGGCTGGCGGCACGCTCACCCACGAGGCTGCGCTGTTCCTTCGCGCCTGCGTGCAGGCGAACCTCTCGACGATCTTCGCCGGCGTGCCCGGTGCCGGAAAGACGACGCTTCTCTCCTGTTGTGCATCCGAGCTCGACCCGACACTTCGCGTGGTCATCGCGGAGGAGGTCTTCGAGGCCGACGTTCCGCTTCCCAACGTGGCGAGCATGCAGACACGAGGGGTTCGACCCGACCGGCCGGGGGTCGATCTGCGGAGCCTCGTGTCGGGATTCCTCCGGATGGCCCCGGACGTGGCGATCGTGGGCGAGGTCCGCGACCGCGAGGCCCTCCCCCTGATGATGACACTGTCGAGCGGTGTCACCGGATTCACGACCATTCACGCCGGTAGCGCTCGCCAGGCGCTCACCCGACTTCGATTCGTGTGCCAGCTGGCCGAGTCGTCGAACGAGATCCCGATGGCAGCCCTCAACGATCTCGTGTCCCAGGCGATCGACGTCATCGTGCACTCCGTGCGAACACCGGAAGGCCCACGCGTCAACCAAATTGCCTGCGTCGAGGATTTGAGCAGCGACAATACCGGTACGAACTTCACCATCACCGAGGTATTCCGCCGCAATCCCCGCACCGGCCGACTCGAATGGACCGGTCATCTTCCCTCTCGAGCCAGCGAGCAGATGGAGGTGGCCGGTATCGATCTGCGCAGTCTGGTGGGCGACGCTCCCCCGCCGCCACCGCTTCCATCGTCGGCCCCCCGACCCACCTCCGATGAGGGAGGACGGCAATGATCCCGCTCCTCATCGCGACCGTTGCCGGCTATGGCATTCACCTCATGTACACGGCCTTCCTGTTCCGATGGCGAGGCGTTCGACCCGGGCCGAAAACAGAGCGGGAACCGCAGCATCGGATCGAGACCGCGATCGCCCGTCTGGGGCTGGGCGAGATCCCACCGCGAACGCTCGTGGCCGCCATGGCCGTCGTGGCGTTGGGCGGGTACGCCTTCGGTGTCGCCCTGTTCGGTGGTCAGCTGGCCGGTGGGATTCTGGCGCTGTTCTCGGCGACCGCCCCGATCGGAGTGGCTCGGCTGCGCCACGATCGCCGTCGAATCCGGGCCCACCGGGCGTGGCCCTCGCTCATCGAGGAGATCAGGCTCCTCACCGGCTCACTCGGCCGATCCGTGCCCCAGGCGACGTTCGAGGTCGGTGCACGTGCGCCCGACGGGTTGCGGCCCGCGTTCGACGCAGCCCACCGCGAGTGGCTCATCTCGACCGACTTCACGCGTTCCCTCGATGTGTTGAAGAACACCCTTCGTCATCACTCCGCCGACATCGTGGCCGAGACGCTCCTCACGGCGCATGAACTCGGTGGTGCCGAGGTCGGACGCCGGCTCGCGGCCCTCGCCGAGGATCGCACGATCGACATCCAGCACCGTCGCGACGCCGTGGCCCGACAGGCCGGGGTTCGGTTTGCCCGGTGGTTCGTCCTGCTTGTGCCGCTCGGGATGGCACTCGCAGGTCTCTCGATCGGCAGCGGCCGGGCCGCGTATGCAACCGCGGGCGGTCAGATCGTCGTGGCCTTCTCTCTCTTCATGATCGTCGGTTGCTGGGTCTGGGCGGGGCGCATCATGCGCATGCCGGTCGAAGAGCGGGTTTTCCCATGATTCGGCTCGTAGCCGCTGCGTCCCTGCTCCTGTTCACGGGTATGACACTGGTGCTGAGCGAAGTTCGCTGGTTCCGCACAAGATCGCTCACAGCGCGGCTCAGCCCGTACCTACCGGGCGGTTCGCGCAGTCCGGTCGCGGACGCGCTCTCGTTCGACACGATGGGGCAACTGCTGCGCCCACTCGTCGAAGCATCCGGCGACCTGGCAGCCCGGCTGTTCGGCGTGAGCGAGGAACTTCCTCGGCGGCTCAGGCGAGTCCATTCACCCCTCGATCCCGCTTCTTTCCGACTTCGTCAGCTGGGTTGGTCGATCGGCTCGGTGGCAGCCGCGGTGATCATCGGCTTTTCGGCCGCGCTACCCGGCCCGCTCATCGTGATGGGTTTCGTGACCGCACCCCTGCTCGCGTTCCTCGTGATCGAACAGCAGCTCGCCAACGCGTCGGACCAGTGGAAACGCCGAACGTTTCACGAGCTTCCCGTCGTCGCCGAGCAGATCGCCATGTTGCTGGGATCGGGTTACTCGCTCGGCGCTGCCCTCACCCGCATCGCCGACCGTGGCTCAGGAGTTGTCGCCGCCGACCTCACGCGGGTCGTCGCTCGGGTCCGTCAGGGAATTTCGGAGTCGGCAGCTCTCGAAGAGTGGGCCGACCTCGTCGACGTCGATGCGGTCACCCGACTGGTTGCGATCCTCGCACTGAACAAGGAAGCCGGCGACCTCGGCGGTCTTGTGGCAGCAGAAGCTCGGGTCACCCGGGCCGAGGCGCACCGGTCGCTGATCGAACGGATCGAGAAGAAGAACCAGCAGGTTTGGATCCCGGTCACCCTCGCCACGCTCGTGCCCGGTGTCTTGTTGATGGCGGTCCCGTTCTTTGACGCGCTCCGCGCGTTCGGGACATGAGCACTGCACTCTTCGGGGGCAAAGGCCAGGTCCTTGGCCACGCTGGGTGGTCCTGTGATACAACTTGCCGCAAGGCGGCAGAAAGATTGGCAACGATGCACACGGTAACGATGGCAGGGCAGCACCTCGGCCTCGTGCGGCTTCGTCTGGCGAGCGCAATTTCCGACCGGGTCCACGACGACCGGGGCGAAGGTGTGATCTCCATGGCGATCGCCGTTCTGATCGTGGCGTTCCTTGGTGTGGCCATGTGGGTCGCATTCAAGGGCTTCGCCTCTGACACGGAGCGGACGCTCGAGGACCAGGTCGACCAGATCGGAAGCTGACCAGTTCAGCTCCGGTGGAGACACCTGACATGACAAACGAGCGCACACCTCGGTCGCCCGACCGTGGCGCCGGCCTGCTCAGCATGGTCGCCGGCGTCTTCATGTTCATCGCGCTCCTCACGATGACCCTCCAGATCACGTGGAACCTCTACACCACGTCGGTCGTCACCGGCCTTGCCCTCGACGCGGCGCGCGATGTGGCGGAGAGCGACGGTATCTCCACCGCCGAGGCCGAGGCCGACTTCGCATCGCGCGTCGGCGGCAACGTCGACTTCGACATTCAGGTCGTTGGCGACACGGTCGAAGCGTCAGTGCGGTGGGAGACCAATTCGATCTTCCCCTCGTTCAGCGATGCCCGCGTGTTCGGTGTGCTCGACCGGACGTTCGAAGTCCGCGTCGAGGAGCAGCGGACATGAGCCGCCTCCCACGAGGTGAACGAGGGGCCATCGGCGGCATGGAGATGTTGCCGCTCGGATTTCTCGTGTTCGTTGTCGGTTCCCTGCTCATCGTGAACGCGTGGACGGTGGTCGACAGTTGGCTTGCGGTTTCGGCCGCCGCACGAGAAGGGGCGCGCACCTACGTCGAGGCCGACCCCGACGAGGCCTGGCCCGAGGCGCGCTCCCGAATCCTCGAGGTGATGGACAACTACGGGCGTGGCGGCCGCGCGCTCGATCCCACTCCCCCGGCAGTCGACTTCGAACGGTGCTCGCTCGTCACGATCACGGCGAGCTACGACTTGGCGTTCATCAACCTGCCGTTCGTTGGCGGCTTCGGCGCACTCACGAACATCGAAGCATCGCACAGCGAGCGAATCGACCCATATCGCGAAGGACCGTTCGAGGGGAGCTGCGCATGAGCACCCAATCGAGGGCCGTGCGCGCCGACCGCGGGCAGTCGGTACTCCTGTTGCCTGCCGGATTCCTTATCCTGCTGATCCTCGGCGCACTCGTGCTCGAGGCGGCGGCGCTGCACCTTCGACAGCGCCAGCTCGACGACCTCGCCGATTCGCTCGCCAACGATGCCGCAGCTGTCGGGTTCGACATCGCGGAATTCCGCGATAGTGGCGACGTTCAGATCGATGGCGGCCGGGCCGGCGATGCCGCGACCGTGTCGATCGAGTTCTCCAATCTCCCCGACGCCCGCGTGGTGGGCGTTCGAGTCGATTCCGGCGCGGTTCCCGCGGTGGAGATCGAGCTCGAGGTGAACCACGAATACATCATCGGAAGAAACCTGCTCGGCGGTGCATCCGACACGCTAACGGCCACCGGCCGCGCCGAGCTCGTGAGGTCTTCACCATGACACGCACCATGATTCGTATTCGGACGATCGGCGCGCTGCTCGTCCTCTTCGCCGTGATCGCGATGTTGCATTTCGCGCGATCGTTCGGTCTCGAGGGCCCGAGCGGCTTCAGCTTCGACGCGCTCAATCGATGGGCGTCTGATCCGGTCATGGTCATGGCCACGGTCGTTCGGTGGCTTGCACTCGCGCTCTCCTACTACCTCGTGATCGTGGTCGCGCTCGTGGGCTTCAGTGGACCCGAACAGAGTCCGAGTTCACGCCTCGTTCCGCCCGGCGTCGCCACGATGGTCGCCGTCCTCCTCGGAATTGCGGCGTCCTCGATGGCATCGAAGGGTGATTCGTCGGCGATCGTGGCAGGCACGAGCGCCATCGAACAGCCACTCACGATCGCTCCCGCCGACGAGCCGCTCACGATCGAGCTTCTCGATGATGTCGGCGCACCGAGACCGGACATCCCAGCTCGCCATCCGCTGGCGGCGCCATCGTCCTCGTCTCGACCCGCACCCGAAACAACGCGGCCGGTCATGCCCGGAGATCACTTCTGGTCGATCGCCGAAGAGACACTGGAAACATCTTGGGGCCGCGGCGACCTCACCGATCGCGAAATCGCGGGATATTGGCAGACACTGATCGATGCCAACCTCGATCAGCTGGTCGAGCCCGACAACCCGGACCTCCTGCTCCCCGGCCAGGTTCTCACCCTTCCGGACACCCCGAAGGACTCTCGGGGCTGAGGCATCCGATAGAAAGGGTCCATGCTCATACTGACGCTCGTGCGGGCGCTCCGGCGTCTCTGGGCCGAGAACGCCACACGGGCGCTCGTGGTTGCATCGGGCACGGTGGTCGCGATCGGGACGGTCTTCTACCGCTTCGTCGAGGACCTCAGCTGGGTCGATGCTCTCTACTTCACGATCGTCACGCTCACAACGGTTGGCTACGGCGACATCGCGCCGGAGACCACGGCCGGAAAGCTGTTCACCGCTGTGTATTTGCTGCTCGGTATCGGCCTGCTGCTCAGCCTTCTGACCGAACTCGCCTCACATGCGTACGTGCGCGACTCCGAAGAGAGAGCGCTTGGCGACCGGGCTAGAGAGCTTGGGGCACGAAGCTCAAGCCGAGCGCGTCGAGCCGTGGCGCAGCGCCCTCGATCCCTGTTCCGAGGATCGCCGCCAGAGCCTGAAGATCATCCCGACGAATCGTGAGCACCCGCCCGTTGAAGTCCTGACGCTGCACCTGGATCATCGTGAGGTAGCGGGACAACATGTCGGCCTCGGGGCCACTCAGCTTCTCGAGCTTGGTGAGGTCGATCGTGATCGCGGCTCCGGGTGCGCGGGTCGGACGCTCGCGTAGGTCGATGGTGTCGTCCACCTCGACGCCGAAGTCGGGTGCGCCCTCGATCGGAAGGAGCTGGTCGACCGGCACGCTGTAGAACGCGGCGAGCTTGCGGAGGCGGGGAACGGAGATGGCTCGCTCGCCGCGCTCGTATGCGCCAAGAACGGATGCCTTGAACTCCTGCGCCGAATTCGCCTCGACTTCCTGAAGCGACAGGCGCTTCTGACGTCGGATTGCGCGGAGGCGCTCGCCTACCTTTCGGCTGTAGCCGTCGGAGGCTTCGTCATTGATCTCGTCCATCACAGAATCCTCTTCACTCAGTCCCGCGGTGCGCACTCCGCACAACGCACACAGTGGGCCCGTGGTGGCCACACCCTAGGCATACTCACGAATCCCTTACAAACGTGCGATCGTGATGTTTTTCCCACCGTGGTCACGATTCGTCGAACTTCATCGATCGTTTTGCCTCACACAGCAAGGTTCCCGCAGAAATCGCCGCAGTTTCGGCCCGCAGCACCGTATCGCCAAGACCTACGCAGGACGTGGCTACCTCTACCTCGCCGGGGGTCCACCCACCTTCGGGCCCAACCGCCACGGCATTGTGCCCGGCACCGATCGGGCCGCCACCGAAGTGTGCGATCGCAACCGGGTTCGATGCGAGCCACACCGATGCCTCGTGAACGCCGTCGATCGTCGGCACGCGGGTGCGGTGACTCTGCATCGCGGCCTCGCGAGCGATTCGGTTCCATCGCTCATTCGCACGTTCGATTTTGCCGTCGTCCCAGCGCGCCACGCTGCGCTCGGCAGCGAGGACAACAATGTGCCCGATGCCCAGCTCTGTCAGCTTCTGGATGACGAACTCCGGTTTGCCGGCCTTCACCAGCGAGAAGGCGATGGTCGCGGTCTGTCCTGCGGACTCGAGGACCGCGATCTCTCCGGTGGGCTCGGGCTGATCCGACTCGTTCAACACCGCGGGGCACCACCGTCCGTTCCCATCGGAAAGCGTGAGGGCATCTCCGGCGCGCATTCGCAGAGACCGCACGAGATGATGTCGGTCGTCTTCGCTCAGCGTTGGCGAATCGAGCGATTCGACGAAGACGTGGGGACCGGGTGAACCTGCGAGCCGATTCACCACCTACCAGCCCACCGTTACTTGAAAGCCGACTTGACCTTCGAGAGGAAACCTTCGTCGGCGGGAGCGACCGCTTCGGAACGCAGCTCGGCGAAGCGCCGGAGCAACTCCTCCTCCTCGTCGGTGAGATCAATGGGCGTATCGACGACGAGTTCGACGATCAGATCGCCGCGGCCTCGACCATTCACGCTCGGTACACCGGCGTTGCGAAGCCGGAATCGGCGGCCGGTTGGCGTCCCGGCTGGAACAAGGATCGTCTCGGGCTCTTCGAGGGTGGGCACCGTGAGTTCGACGCCGAGCGCCGCCTGTGAGATACCGATGGGCTGTTGAAGGAGGAGGTCGTTCCCGTCGCGTTCGAAGAGCTCGTGGGGCGTCACCTGGACATGAACGTAGAGGTCGCCGGATTGCCCGCCGCGCGGGCCCACCGCGCCTCGCCCAGAGAGACGGAGCGTGGAACCGGAGTCGACGCCCGCAGGCACGTCGACGGTGTAGGACACGGTCTCGATCGTGCGGCCTTCGCCGGCACATTCGGAGCACGGGTGCTCGATGGTTTGACCCCGGCCGCCGCAGAGGCCACAGGCCGATGCGGTGACCATCTGGCCGAGAATCGATTGGCGAACGCGCTGCACCTGACCACTGCCGTTGCACTCGACACATGTGACGGTGCCACTGCCCGGCTCGGCACCGGTGGCCTCGCACGGTTCACACGGAATCGCCGTGCGAACGCTCACGGTCTGTTCGCCACCGAACACCGCGTCGGAGAGCTCGACCTCGAGGACGGTCTCGAGATCCTCGCCTCGGGGAGGACCGGATGGCCGGCCGCCTCCGCCACCAAAGGGGCTACCGCCACCGAAAAAGGTCTCGAAAATGTCGCCGAGTCCGGCGCCGAAGGGATTTCCACCGCCACCGTTTCCGCCCAGGCCATCGTCGCCGAATCGGTCGTAGCGGCTCCGTCGCTCTGGGTCACCCAGCACCTCGTAGGCGTTGGCGACGTCTTTAAACCGCGCCTCGGCTTCGGGGTCCTCGGGGTTGGCGTCGGGATGGAGCTGGCGGGCCAGATTCCGGTAGGCCTTCTTTATCTCGGCCTCGGTGGCCTGGCGATGCACGCCCAGCACCTCGTAGTGGTCAGCCATCGCTCAAACGCTTTCCGAGCGACTGCGAAACGACAGCCACCGCGGCCATCGCATTGGGATAGTTCATCCGGGTCGGCCCGAGCAGGCCGATTGTGCCCACCTGGTCTCCCGCGACCTCGTAGGGGGCGACCACGAGCGAGCAGTCCGCGAGCGGGTCGACGCCGGTTTCGTTGCCGATCGCCACCGAAAGGCCTCGATCGAGAACGTCACGAAGCAGGGTCACGACGACGAGCTGCTTCTCGAGGAGGCCGAGCACTTCGCGCACGGTCTCGATCTCGGGAAAGGCGCCTGCCACGATGGCGCGACCGCCCACATAGACGTCACCGCTCTCGACCGGTGTGGTGAGTACCGCACGCGCCGAGTCAACAAGGCGGTCGGCGGCGGAATTCCCGGACGGTGACGGTGCGGCCGACTTCGAAACCGCCCTTCCGACCATCGCGGCGGACAGGTGGCCTTGGGCGACCGCGATTTGAACTTCGTCGAGGTCGTCGACCGCCTCGATCGTGCCCTTTTCGACCGTGCCGTCGGACAGCACGACCACGGCGAGGACAACGCGGGGTGCGAGCGCGACGAGCTGAACGGAACGGACGGTGGCGCTGTCGCGATCGGGGGCTACTACCACCGAGGCCACGCCGGTCATCTCGGAGAGAAGACGCGAGGTCCGATCGAGCATCTCCTCGATCTCGCCGTGGGTCTGATCGAAGAAGCTCTTCACCTGCTGAAATTGTTCGGATTCGAGCCCGGGCTCCTCGAGCGTGTCGACGAAGACCCGGTACCCCTTGTCGGTTGGAATCCGGCCAGCGCTCGTGTGCGGTTGCGTGAGATACCCCTGCTGGTCGAGCTGGACGAGTTCGTTGCGAATCGTCGCGGAAGACACGCCGAGGTCGGCCGCCTTGCCGACAGCACCCGACCCGACCGGTTCGGCCGTTTCGATGTACGTCTCGACGACGGCCCGGAGTATGGCCATTTTCCGTTCGTCCAGCATCGACTTCAGGGTATCAATCGAGTTTCAGCGCGGAGACGAAGGCCTCCTGGGGGATGTCGACGCGGCCGATGCTCTTCATGCGTTTCTTCCCCTCCTTCTGCTTCTGGAGGAGTTTGTTCTTGCGCGTGACGTCGCCTCCGTAGAGCTTGGCGGTCACGTCCTTCCGGAAGGCCTTCACGGTCTGACGGGCGATGAAGCGCCCACCGATGGCAGCTTGGATCGGCACGTCGTACTGCTGGCGCGGGATGAGTTCTTTGAGCTTCTCGGTCATCTTCTTGCCGTACTCGTACGACCGATCGTCGTGCACGATCATCGA
>JBPCTR010000262.1:0-3819 GCA_051011575.1 Acidimicrobiales bacterium
CCTCCGTGGAGTTGTGGTTCATCATCGTTTCGATCGGGTTGATCGTCAGTCCGTCGACCAGCGTTCCGTCGTCATTTCGCATCTCGATGAGGAAGACCGACAATCCGTCGAGTCGATCCTCGACCTCGTCGATCGGTGTGGTACGGGCAAGCAGAACCATCAAGTCGGAGTACTCGGCACGACTTGTCCAGATCTTCTGACCGTTCACCCGATAGACATCGCCATCACGAACTGCCCGTGTGCGGATCGCGGTCGTGTTTGAACCGGCCGCTGGCTCGGTCACACCGAAGGCCTGCAGTCGCTTCTGGCCATCAGCGACCATGGGCAAATAGTGCTTCTTCTGGGCGTCGCTGCCGTGACGCAGGACCGTACCCATGACGTACATCTGGGCGTGACATGCGCTCGGGTTACCGCCACTGGCGGAGATCTCCTCGAGGATCACCGACGCGCCACCGAGACTGAGACCGCCGCCCCCGTACTCCTCGGGGATGAGCGAACCGAGCCAGCCCTGTGCGGTGAGCTCCGCCACGAACTCCTCCGGGTAGGTGCTGGGCTCGAGGCCACGCCAGTACTCGTTGCCGTACTTGTCGCACAACCGCCGGACTTCCGCCCGGATCATGTCGTGCTGCTCGTCCGCCCGATCGATCATGTCTCGCCTTTCCAGAAGCCCCGCTCTTCGAGCGCTGCTGCCGCGGCAAGCCCAGCCGCGTGCAGATGTTCCTCCATGGCGTCGCGTGCAGCGTGCCCATCGCTATCCGCGATGGCGGACACGATCTCGGCGTGCCCCCGACCAGCCTGCTCGCCCCATGCCGGAATGTCTTCGAAGAAGCGTGCGGGAATCGAGCGTTCGAGGTGTTTGAGCAGCCAGCGGGTCCGGCGCGGAGCAGCGCTGTTTATCAACCGATGGAACTCATCGTTCAGCTGCGCGTGAGCGTCCGGGGTGGCCGATTCGAATCGGTCGTGGATCGAGCGCAATTCCGCGACCTCCGCGTCACTCAACTTCGACGCCGCAATCTCGGCCACCCGGCCAGCGACGAGACCGAACAGCTCGTAATGGTCGACGACGTCCTCTCGGCTGATATGGGCAACGAACGCCCCCCGGCGCGGAGTGACCTCGACAAGGCCCTCCTTGCCGAGAACCACGAGGGCCTCGCGAATCGGCGAGCGACTCACGTCGAGCGCCTCGCCGATCGCATCCTGGTCCACCTTCTCCCCCGGCTTCATGTCACCCGCAAGAATGCGTTCGCGGACGTAGTCGACGATCTCGTCGGCCAGTACGCCCCTCCGCCGGCTCATCCGTTCTCCCCCAGGTACGCCGCCTGCACCAGCGGGTCGGCCTGCACCTCGGCCGGCGTTCCTTCGGCGATCACCTCGCCCTGGTCGAATACATAGATCCGATCGGAAATGCCGGTGATGAAGGCGAGGTCGTGGTCGATCACGATGACGCCGGCGCCGACTGTGGCAGCCATGTGGCGGACCTGTTCGATCATCGTGACCGACTCGCTGTCGCTCATGCCACTGGTCGGTTCGTCGAGCAGCATGAACGAGGGAGACATCGCCGCCGCCCGTGCCAGCTCGAGGCGGCGGGAGTTGCCATAGTCGAGCTCGCGGGCGCGACGATCGCGGTGGTCCCACAAGCCGGCTTCGGAAACGAGAGACTCGGCGTCGCGGAGCGTTCGTCCTTTGCGATGTTCGTGTGCCACGAGCGCGGCCGTCTCCACATTTTCCCGTACGGTCAGCGCTCCGAACAGGCGGAGGTTCTGGAAGGTTCGCACTAGGCCGGTTCTCGAGAGCTCGAACGAGGACTGATCACTGAGGTCTTCCCCGTCGATCGAGAAGTGACCACGGGTCGGTTCCACCATGCCCGTGATGACGTTGACGAAGGTGGTCTTGCCCGCACCGTTCGGGCCGATGATGCCAACCACTTCCCCGCTTTCGGCCGTGATGCCGGCATTGGTCAGCGCCTTGAACCCGCCGAACGAGACGTTGATATCGGACGCCTCGAAGCGAGCGTCGGGGATGGTCTCGAGTTCGGCGAGCCGCTCGGGCTGGGTCTCATCGCCCCGCCCGAACTTCGAGTAGAGCCACTCGTCGAACTCCCAGTCCTCGAGGATTCCGCTCGGACGCCAGATCATGAATCCGACCATCGACAGGCCGAGCACCACGCTGTTGAGGTTCTCGCGGAACACCCAATCCAGCGGCGCCTCGTCGAGTCCGATACCGAAGACCTCAAACCCGTCCTGACCGAGGCGTCGGGGGAGCTCGCGCCCGGCCGTCCTCACAACGACACCAAAGACAGCTCCCGTCACGCTGTTACGCCCGCCGACGATCAGCATCACAAGCGTGAGCATGGCGTAGTCGAAGAAGAATCGATCGGGGAGGATCGAGCCGATCTGCCAGACCCGAAGTGACGAACCGACCGCCACGACAGCCACCGACAGCAGCAGTGCCGCCATCTGCTGCACCAGAGGGTTCACGCCCATTGCGCGTGCCGCAAGGTTGTCTTCGCGGGCCGCAATGGCAAGACGGCCGCTCCGAGATTGTCCGTAGAGCCGAGCGACCACCAGTGCGGCGAAGAGCACCAGAAGAATCGGCCAGCGACTCTCGAGCGCCTCTCCGATGGCGAAGGAAATTCCGCCGCGGTTGCCGCCTGTGAGTTCCGGCCAACTCTTCGCAACCTCGTGGGTGACGAACAACAGTGCGAGAGTGATAATCGACGCGGCGACCGAACCAGATTGCGCTCCGGAGCGCGCCAGCCCGATGCCCACAATTACGGCGAATACCAGTGTGACGGCGACGGCAATCAGGATCGCGACAGTTGGGCTGACTTGTGTCTCGGTGAGGCCAAACGGCGCGTTGGGGATGCGCTTGAGCTTTTCCTCGGGTGAGATCGCATAGACCGCGAACACATAGCCGGCGACTGCACCAAAGCCGATGTGGCCGAAGGACAGGATGCCCGTGTTGCCGATGTAGATCTGGATGCCGATCACGATGATGGCGTCGATGAGCATCGTTGTGACCAGGCGTTCGGCGGAGCCGCCGCCAAGGATGGTCTGGTAGATCAGACCGCCCCCAAACAGGACGATGAACAGCACAACCGAACCAATGAGCGGAAAGGCGATGTCGCGTCGAGGGTTGGCGAACATCAGACCCTCTCCACCTGAGGAACTGACAGGAGCCCGCCCGGCCGGAAGATGAAGAGCAGGGCGATCATCACGAACACGAAGCCGGTTGTGAGGTTCTGGATGCCGACCGGCAGCCACGAACGCAACAAGACCTCCGCCAATCCGAGCACGAGGCCGCCAAGGACGGCGCCTCGCAAACTGCCGAGGCCACCAATGAGCGCAGCCAAAACACCCTGAAGCATCGGGTTGATTCCCGCCGTAGGAGTGACTTGGCCCTCTCGCATGATCCAGAAGACACCGGCGATTCCGGCAAGGAAACCCGACAACGCGAATGCGCCGCGGATGACCGAATCGGAGTTGACGCCCATGAGCCGAGCGGTATCGAAGTCTGCTGCTGCGGCTCGGAGAGCCAGGCCAAACATCGTCTGCTGCAGCAACCATGTTGTGCCGGCCAGGACGACGATCGTCACAGCAATCACGGCTAGGTCAAATACCTCGATGTTGAGGGACCCAACCGAAACGGTGTCGGCGAACCACCCCGGGCGCGGGATCGGTTTCACCGAGGCCGACACGTACAACAGAAACCCGGCCGCGACGATGAAATGTACGCCGAACGAGGTGAGCAGCATCGTGAAGTCCGTCGCTCCTCGCACGCGACTGAACGCGACTCGTTCAATCAGAAGCGACGTGAGAA
>JBPCTR010000263.1:0-9084 GCA_051011575.1 Acidimicrobiales bacterium
TCCGTGGTTCGGGCCCCAGACCTTCTCGGCTCCGCTAACCGAGTTCGCCCAGACGAAGGGCGCTCGGAACCTCGGCATCGCCATGGTCGCTTCCGTGCTCCTGATCGCCGGCCTGTTGATCAGTTTCCCGCCGTCGGCCGTCGTCAACATGGCGCAAAGCGGCCGCGACCGTGCGGTCGCGGGCGCAAGCGTCGCCGATCTCACGGGCCGGCTCGAGGACGCCGCCGACAAGGCGCTCAACAACAAGGGCCGTGCCCGACGACTCTCGAGTGCACTCGAACGTGCCGGCATCGAACTACGTCCCGGTGAGTTCATTGTGATCGCCGGAGCGGCGTCGATCGCGCTTGCCTTGATCGCTTCCCTCCTCGTCGGTCCGATCGGCGGCCTGCTCGTGGCACTTCTGTGCTTCTTCGGCTTCCGCCAGGTTGTGAGCGCCATGGCAGCACGACGGTCGAAGGCATTCGTCGACCAGCTGCCGGCCACCCTTCAGCTCATCGCCGGGGCTCTTCGCGCCGGCTACGCACTCCCACAGGCGGCCGAGACGGTTGCCTCCGAGATGCCCGCACCGACATCGGATGAGTTCCATCGACTGGTGACCGAACACCGCCTCGGCCGCGACTTCAGCGAATCGCTGCACGCGATGGCCGACCGGGTCCGCGCCGAGGATTTCATGTGGGTTGTCCAGGCGATCGACATCCACCGTGAGGTGGGCGGCGACCTGGCCGAAGTGCTCGACAACGTGAACGCCACCATGCGTGATCGCAACTTCATCCGTCGCCAGTTCGCGGCGGTGTCGGCAGAGGGTCGGTATTCGGCCTATCTGATCGTGTCGTTGCCGTTCTTCGTGATCCTGGCGCTCTCGTTCACCAACCCGGACTACATCTCCCTGCTGTTCACCGATGTTCGGGGATTGGCTGCATTGTTCGTCGCCGTCGGTCTGATCATCGTCGGCTCATTGATCATGCGACAGATGGTCAAGGTGAGGTTCTGACATGTTCGATCTACCCATGCACGTCTACCTCGGTGCGCTGAGCGCCGCCATGGCACTTCCGGTGCTCTGGTGGGCCATGGCCACCGCAGACAACAAGCCCGAGGTGCGAAAGCGCCTCAGTGTGT
The DNA here is from genome assembly GCA_051011575.1 of Acidimicrobiales bacterium. Taxonomy (GTDB): domain Bacteria; phylum Actinomycetota; class Acidimicrobiia; order Acidimicrobiales; family SHLQ01; genus SHLQ01. The sequence continues at coordinate 1,117 of JBPCTR010000263.1, forward strand.
ACGACCCCCACGACCTGCGCGACATTGTGCTCGCTCGCGCCGCGTCGGAACGGGTTGTGCAGCCCGGGTTCAGTCGGCTCGCCGACTGGGCCCGGGCGATCACCCCCCCCGGATTCGTCGACCGTCTCGAGCGGAAGATTCTGCTCGCTGCGATCGGCCGCGACTGGCCTCTGCAGCGGGTGCTCTCGACGAAGGTCCTCCTCGGTGTCGGACTCGGCGTGATCTTCGCACTGCGATGGGTCGGCAACCCGACCGATGTTCGAGGAGCGCTGTTCGGCGGCTTCATGACCGTGTTCGGATTCATCCTGCCCGATCTCATCATCGGGATTAAGGGCGACAAGCGGCAGGAGGAGATTTCCCGATCGCTGCCCGACATCCTCGACCAGATCACGATCAGCGTCGAGGCCGGCCTCGGCTTCGATGCGGCTCTCGGCCACGTTGCCGAATCGGTCGATACGCCGCTCGGCGAGGAACTTCACCATCTCCTGCAGGACATCAAGGTCGGAATGAGCCGGAACCAGGCGTTCGACAACCTGCTTCATCGAACCGATTCCGAGGAATTGCGACAGTTCGTCCTCGCATTCCAGCAGGCGGAGCGTCTCGGCGTACCGGTCGCACAGATCCTTCGAATCCAGGCCGGTGAGCTGCGCACGATCCGTCGTCAGAAGGCGGAGGAGAACGCCGCCAAGCTGCCCGTGAAGATGATCCTGCCCCTCGTCCTGTTCATCCTTCCAGCGCTCGTCATCGTCGTTCTTGCCCCAGCCGTATTCCAACTCATGGACGTATTCGGATGATCAACGAACAATCAACCACTCCCTCGGACCGTTGGGTTCCGAACTCTCTGATGAGCGGACCCGGCTTCGTCGGCCTCGACCATCTCCTCGATCCCGAGATCGTCGCATCGTTGAGTGCGCCGGTCGCACTTCGACCGACCGGGTTCGACCCCCTCGATCAGGTTCTCAGTGGCGGATTCGCGCCCGAGGAGCTCGTCGTCGTGGGCGGCATCCCCGGCGTAGGCAAGTCGGTGGCGACGGTCCAGTGGGCGCGAAACCTGGCGCACACCGGCCAGAACGTGCTGCTCGCGTGCTATGAGCACAGCGAGTTGATCGTAATGGCGCAGCTGCTCCTCATCGAACTCGGTGAAGCGAGCGCCTCGGTCGTCGACACGGTGAAACCCCGACATGCCATCGACGACATGATTGGTGGACGGGCCACGTGGGAGGAGACGGTGAAGAGCGACGACAAGCTCGGGGCTGCGGCGGAGCGTCTGGCGCGCTACGCGGCGAACATCACGGTTCTCGACCGTGAGGGCCGGGGTGGCGGATTCGATCCGCTGAGGGCTGCGGTGATGGACCACGGTGCCGACGTGCTTGTGATCGATCATCTCCAGAAGGTGTGTGCGACCCCCGCCGACACGGCGGTTCGTGCGAAAGAGCTCGCGGTCGCGACCGGTTGCACCGTGCTGGCCACCACCGTCGTCAGCGACGATGGTGTCGCTGCGCGGCGGCTCCGACCCGAACATCTGGTCGACGCCGCGATGGTCACGCACGAGGCCGACATCGAGATCGTTCTCAACGACAAGCTGCCAATCGTTTCGCGAAATCACTCCGCGTTCGATTCGGTTCGCGCCGAGAGCTTCCGAAATCAGGTCGTGTTCACAGTCGAGAAGAATCGCCGAGGAATCGGCGGAATCGACATCGAGTTCGATCGCGACTTCCCCCACCGCCGCTTCTCGCGGTCGGGAGGGTTCGTCACAGAACGCCTCGTCGACAATGTCTCGGTGCACGAGTGAGTCGAGTAGCCACCGTTCCGCCACGATCGACGGAGCGGTACGGCAAGGTTCTACTCGCACTTCTCCCCATCGAATACCTCGTCCTTTTCGGGGTTGGTATCGAGTCTCTGGGGCTGATCGCCTTCGGCTGGGGGATGCTCGCCCTCGTTTGGTTCGAGACGTCGGGCCGGCTGAGAGCGCGCGAAGCAGCCGCCTGGTTGGGCTTCGCCGCGATCACGTTGCTCTTCGCCGCGTCCATCTCGACCGGTGAGGTCGCCGATCTGCGGCGAGCCGTGGCCGGAGCGGTGATCACGGGTGCCCTCATCGGCGGCCTTCATCTTCTCAATCCCGACGGACTTGAGCTTTTTGACGTTGTCGGAAGTGTTGCCATCGCCTTCGTTCTGGCATGGACCGGCTGGATTCCGCTCTTCGCCTCGTTGGCGGCGGCGATGGTCCTGGCCGGCGTGGTGGCGGTCTACTTCGCCGTCCGATCGCGCGATGAGCTTCCAAAAGGCATGTTCGAGTCCGTGCGGGTCTCGTTTGTCGGCCTGTTGGCTGCGGTGTCTCTTGTGGCGATGGCCATCGGCGCCTGAATCAGCCGTGCACCGTCATCGATGAGTCGGGGTTGATCTCGCGGTTGCGGCTGAAGAAGCCAACGTGCAGGTCACAGCCGGTGTAGGCCCCTTTCACGACTACAGGATCGGCGTCGTGATCGTGCCCACCTTCGACCGCGGTGATGAGTTCCGCCATCATGTGCCCCGCGACGCCCGCATTCTTGTACTGGTTGCCGCTGGTTCCGATCGCCACATAGAACCCGTCGAGATCGGTGCGGTCGTAGATCGGGAGCCAGTCATCGCTCACGTCGTACAAGTCGACGATGCCCTTCTTCTGATGCGGGATACCGAGATCGGGCATACGCCTGTTCGCCCGCAGAACCTGGGCTTCCCATTGCGACTGGCTGAGGGTCTGGTCGTAGTCGTCGGGGTCGACGAACTCACGTGGATCGCAGTCCGGATCGCCGCTGCCGATCAGGATGTGGTTGCCGACCTCGGGCCGGAAGTAGATGCCGCTGTCGTTGTCGGCAGCAACAACTCCTCTGTTCATGAAGTCGAAACCCTCGGGCGCCGGCACGTGATGCACCTCGTGCCGTAGTGCCTTCGTCTTGATGTTCATCGACTCGTAGACACCGGCCATCCGATTCAGCAGGTAGGAGTGAGGCCCAGCCACGTTCACGACCACGGGTGCCACGATCGAGCGACCGTCGGCGAGGGTGACGCCGCTGACCCGACCATCGGTCTGGTCGATCGAGACGACCTCGGCGCCGAACCAGAACTCGGCTCCGTTGGCCTCGGCTCCGCGTTGGAGGTTGTGACAAGAGAGCTGCGGGTCGCTCACATAGCCGGACTCGGCGGAGTAATACGCGCCGGTGATCGAACCGTGGGGATCGTCCCAGAAATGCTCGTCGTCGGGGCGTTTGGGTGGGCCGTAGAGACCCGTGTCGAGAATGGGCAGCCGGTTCTTCACGTCGTCGACCGACCACGTCTCGAACGGGATGCCGACCTCGTCCCAGATTTTTGCGACCTTCTCGGTGTGCTCGTCGCCATCGGCGCGGATGAGGAGTTGGCCGCACTGGTGGTATTCGATCAGGCCGAGTTCGTCGTCGGCATCGATGTAGTTGGCCCAATCGGTCCAGTACTGGGCGCCTTCCCACGCGAGGGTGACGCCCTCGTTGGTCGAATAGCTGAACCGCACGATCGCGCACGAGTTGATGGTCGAGCCCGCCCCGGCCGCGGTGGCCTTGTCGATGCTGAGTGTTTTCCAGCCTCGTTTTGCGAGCTCGTGGGCCGTGGCGCAGCCGATGACGCCGGCACCGATGACCACCGCGTCGTACGAATGGGAGTCGGTCATTGTCACTTCTCCGGTCGGTTCTGCACGTACTGGTAGCCGAAGCGGCCCTTCACGCAGAGATTGCCGCTGGTGATGCTGTGATCCTCAGGTGAGGTCACCTTCACGATCGAGTTGTCCTGCACGTGGAGGTCGAGGTTGCATCCGACGCCGCAATACGAACAGACCGTACGGGTGATCGTCTGATCATCGGGTCGCCAGTTCGACATCTTTCGAAGGTCGAACTCGGTCTTGAACTGCAGCGCATTCGTCGGGCAGACGGCGATGCAGTTGCCGCAGTAGACACACGCCGAGTCGGGCAGCGTGACGTCGAATTCGGTGCTGATGCGATTGTCGAAGCCCCGACCGCTCATCGCGATGGCGAAGGTCCACTGCGCGTCTTCCCCGCAGGCCTCGACGCACTTGTAGCAGAGGACACAGCGGTCGTAGGACCGTATGTAGAGATCGTCCTGGATCTTCACATCGTCGGTCTGGCGCTGGGTGGTTTCGGCGTCGTACCGGTCGAGGTCGGCGCCATAGTCGCCGATCCAACCCATGATGTCGTCGGCCTGGCTGACGTCGGCAGAGGTGCCCAGGAACTCGAGCACCATCTTGCGGCTGTGGTCCACGCGATCGGTGTCGGTCTTCACGACCATGCCCTCTTCGGCAGGCCGCGAGCACGACGGGACGAGCGTACGGCTCCCCTCCAGCTCGACCACGCACACTCGGCACGCGTTCACCGGGGTCACGGTGTCGCCGTAGCAGATGGTGGGCGTGTCGATTCCGACCGACTTGCAGGCATCCAGGATCGTCTCGCCTTCGGCCACGCTCACGTCGTTGCCGTCGATCGAGATCGTCACGTTGGTCTCGGTGACTGGAGGGGTCGGATCGGTGAGGGTCATGAGGCACCTCCGATGAGGCCCAGGTCGATCGCCGACAGAATGGCTCCCGAAGCGGTGTGGCCCAGGCCGCAAATCGAGGCGTCGGCCATCACTTGGGCAAAGTCGTCGAGCATCGCTCGCTCCTGTTCCAGCGAGTCGGGTTTCGTCCGGATGCGTAGCAGCGATTCACTCTGTCGAACCGTGCCGACCCGGCACGGCACACACTGACCGCAGCTCTCGTCGCGGAAGAACTTGGCGATGCGTGCCACGAAATCGTCGAAGTCGACGGTGTCGTTGAGCGCCATGACCACACCGGAACCAAGGGCGAAACCGGCTTCGCGGCTGGCCTCGATCGTGAGGGGCACGTCGAGCATGTCGCCCGTGATGAACGAGCCGGCCGCGCCACCCATGAGGATGGCGCGGAGGTCTCCGTCGACACCCTCGGCGAGATCGATCACCTCGCGGAGCGTCGCTCCGTAGGTGACCTCGTACACACCAGGTCGGTTCACATGCCCCGAAAGACAGAACAGTTTGGTGCCGGTCGAACGGCCGCTGCCCTGGGCCGCGAAGTCTTCGCCGCCCAGGAGCATGATCTGGTTGACGTTCACCATCGTCTCGACGTTGTTGATCGCAGTTGGCTGCCCGAAGAGACCGTTTGTGGTGGGGAACGGGGGTTTGTTTCGGGGCTCGCCGCGATAGCCCTCGATCGAGTTCAGGAGTGCGGTCTCTTCGCCGCAGATGTAGGCGCCGGCGCCTGAGCGCATCTCGATGTCGAATCGGAAGCCGTGGCCGCCAACATCGTCGCCCAACATGTTTCGGCTGCGGGCCTCGGCGATGGCCGAGCGAAGGCTGCGAGTGGCTTCGGGGTATTCGCCGCGGATGTAGATCCAGCCCTGTTCGGCGCCCATGGCGTAGCCACCGATGGTCATCGACTCGATCAGGCTGAATGGGTCGTGCTCCATGATCACGCGATCTTTGAAGGTGCCAGGCTCGGATTCGTCGGCGTTCACCACGAGGTGGCGAGGGCCGGCTTCGGCCGCAACGGCCGACCACTTGAAACCTGTCGGGAAGGCGGCGCCGCCGCGCCCGGTGAGTCCTGAATCGCTCACGTGCGAGATCACGTCAGCCGGGCTCATGGCCACGGCAGCGGTCAGAGCGGCGTAGCCACCGGTTGCGAGATAGCCATCGATGTCGCCAACGGAGGCGTCGTGAACCCGGCGGAGCAGCGTGAGCTCCGAGGGATCCTGCGGGACGGGGGCGATCGGCAGCGGCATCGCGCCTGCCAGAGCCTCGTGAACCTTGGCCCTGGTCGCGGTGCGAACGCTCACGTGCTGCTGGCCTGTGCGTTGTACGAACACAGCGGGAGCCTGCTCGCACAGCCCGAGGCACGGGCTCCCGTGTACAACCGCGCCATCGGCGCGCAGTTCGTCGATCAGCTCGTTGGCGTTGCGGATTCGACAGGCGGTGTCGTCGCAGACGTGCACGACGTCGGACGCTTCGGGTTCAGTGAAGGTGAACAGCTCGTAGAAGCTCGCCACACCGAAGACCTCGGCTGGCGGAACCTGGAGGACACGAGCGATCTCGTTGGCGCCACCCTCGCTGATCCACCCCACGGCGTCTCGCACGGCGTGCAGTACCGGCAGGAGCAGGTGTCGGCGTTCGAAGATGCGATCCTGCCCGGAGCGGGCGATGCGGTCGCCGTCGAAGGTGACCGCGGGCCCGATCGCGTCGAAGGTGATGAGCCCCGGACTCTGAAGTACGACGGAGTCGGCCACCGCCGCGACCTCGGCGTCGGTCGGCGCCGCCGAGGTGAGTGCGATCTCAGGCATGCACGGCCTCTTTCGGACGGACGTTGATGGCAGTGGCCTTGAACTCGGCCGTGCCCGACTTCTCGTCCCAGGCCTCGATCGTGAGCTGATTGACGTCGGTCGTCTCGGCGAAGTGGTACGTCGTGAACGCGAGTCCCTTGGGAAGGTCGGGCTGCACGCGCGCGATCATGTCGATGGTGGCTCGTCGACTCGAAACTTCGACCACGGTGCCGTTGGCGACGCCGAGGGCTTCGGCGTCGGATGGTGAGAGGTCGAGCTCCTCGCCCGAACGGATCGGAGATTTGTAGCCGTCGCTCTGAACGCCGGTGTTGTAGCTGTCGAGCACCCGACCGGTGGTGAGCAGCAGAGGGAACTCCTCGGACAGTTCGTCGACGGGGGGCCGCCATTCGTTCACGGTGAATGGCGCCGGCTCGCGACCTTCGAGATCGTCGGCCCAGAGCCACCCGTGGAGGAAGAGCGAGCCCGGGTGATCCTCGGTCGGGCAGGGCCATTGCAGCCCTCCTTCGGCGTCGAGGCGAGCCCAGCTCATGCCGCCATGCATCGGTGACACGGTGCGCAGCTCGTCCCACATCTCTTCGGGCCCGGGGTTTCCCCAGCCAGGACTCATGCGGTCGGCGATCAGGTTGATGATCTCGAGATCGTCCTTGGCCTCGCCGGGAGGGTCGAGCGCCTTGCGGCACCGTTGTACCCGACGCTCAGAGTTCGTGACCGTGCCCTCCGACTCGGCCCAACCCGCAGAAGCGGGAAGGACGACGTCGGCGAGTTCGGCGGTGCGGGTCAGGAAGATGTCCTGCACGACGAGCATCTTGAGATCGCTGAGGAGCTTGCGAGCGTGATTGATGTCGGCTTCGGAGTCGGCGGGGTTCTCACCGATCACGAACACGGTGTCGAGCTCACCCGACTCCATGGCCTCGAACATGAGCGTGAGGTGCTTGCCGGGGGTTGCCGGGATGGTGCAGTCCCACGCGGTCTCGAACTTGGCGCGAAGATCGTCGTTGGCCAGGTCCTGGAAGCCCGTGAGCTTGTTGGGCAACGCACCCATGTCACCACCGCCCTGCACGTTGTTCTGCCCGCGGATCGGTACGAGGCCCGATCCATAGCGACCCACGTGGCCGGTCAGCAGCGAGAGGTTGCAGAGCGCCATCACGTTCTCGGCTCCGGTGTGGTGCTCGGTGATGCCGAGGGTCCAACAGAGCTGGGCGCTGTCGGCGGTGGCGTAGGCGGTGGCGAGTTCGGCGATCGCGTACTCGGGCAGGCCGGTGACCTCGGCGGTGCGCCCGAGCGTCCACTCGGCAATCGACTCGATGTAGTCGTCGAGGCCCTGGGTCGAGTGCGCGATGAACTCGTCGTTCTGGAGATCGTTGTCGAGAATGTATTTGCCGATGCCGTTCGCCAGTGCGATGTCGGTACCCACGTTCAGGCCGAGCCACAGATCGGCGAACTTGGCGGTCGACGATCGACGTGGGTCGACGCAGTACATCTTTGCGCCGTTGCGGATACCCGCGAGCGCGTGGTGGAAGAAGATCGGGTGCGCTTCACGCGCGTTCGAACCCCACATGATGATGACGTCGGTGGTCTCGATCTCCTCGTACGAGGACGTACC
>JBPCTR010000264.1:0-3892 GCA_051011575.1 Acidimicrobiales bacterium
CTGCGATCCGGCTCACCCGCATCCGAGAGAATGTCCAATGGGTCGCCGACCGCGTTCGAGCGAGAGGCAACAGCACGAGGATGCCGACGCATTGCGCGATGATCGGCCTGAGTGAACAGAAGGTTCGCTGGCGCCACACCTTCGATGCCCCTCGGCTGGACACCGTGTTCTCGATCCACGCGTTGTGACTGCGGCCGATTTGCGAGCCGCTCAGGCGAGCTTCGGTTTCGTGGCTGCGTAGGAGCATCCGGGCATGACGACGTCGCCGGCGGCGCGGAGGACGCTCGACCGCTTGACAATCGGTGGGATCCCCGGACGCATCTGCCAACGGTCGACGATGTCGACGAAGCCCGCTGCTTCCAACCAACGGTGAGCTCTCCTGGGTGTCCACCACCAGACCGCCGGTGTACCGGTGTGGCCGATGATCTCGGGTTTGTTCTCGACCGCCCACCTCATGATTCGCCGCTTGAGGCGGTCGGGATACCAGCCGAACATCGGGAACCGACCGATCTCGTTCTGGCGCCAGCACATCGCGCTGGCACTGCTGAACCAGAAGACGCCTCCCGGTTTCAGGACGCGATGAATCTCGTTCAGGGACTCGTGCAGATCGACGACATGTTCCATGACGGCGAACGCAAGCACGACGTCGAACTCGGCGTCGTCGTAGGGAATCGCTTCGGCCCTGCCCTCACGTACGTCGATCGCAGCACCGTGTCGAGCTGCCAGCTCGTGAGCAACCTCGATCGCCGGCACATGTGGTTCGATTCCGCACGCCTCGTGGCCGACCTCGGCAAGGCTGAGCAATGTTCGACCCTGAGCGGAGCCGATCTCCAGTATCCGCAAGGGCTCGTCGCCTTCGGGCAGGCGTGGCGAAACGCGTTCCAGGACATCGGCCGTCCATGCCCGTGACGTCGCGAGCAGCTCCTCGGCGTCGGCGATCGAGAGGGATTCTGTTGCGTTCCACCCACGGCGCCGCACGACTGGACCTTAACGTGCGATTGCCCGACGCCGAACCGGGCTACTCCGTTGGCGGTAGGTGCGACCTCGAGCGCGGCGGGCTAGCGGTTGCCTTTGAATCGGTTGTCGGCGCCGCATTTGCCTTCGCCGTTGGCGATGTCGGTAGCACCGCCCCTGGACCAGGGTTCGACATGGTCGGCCTGAAGCCATGCGAAGGGGGCATCACATCCCGCGGTTCGGCATCGGCCACGGGCCGCGACGAGGAGCGCCAGCCGGATGTCGGGAGGGAACCCGCGGCACGTTCGTCCCAACTCGAGAGGGCAACTGTTGGGGGCGAGCACAAGCCGCCGGAACTTGGCCACCGCCAGGATCGCCAACGCCATATCGGGATGCAGCGGTGTGCCATCGGCGAACTCGCATCGGCGGTTCACATCATCGTGAGACGCAATGATCTGGCGGGTTTCCCCCGACAGCGCACTCTCCATGAGTTCTTCGGCGAGCTCCTCACCCATCACGATGTGCACCAACGGCGCCCGAAGACTGCCATCGTCGCGGGCGGCACCACGCATGACCAGACGAACGAAGGCGTCGGCCGTACGATCCTCAGCGGAACGGGAGACGTCGTTCTCGGCGTCGAATGTGAGCAGCCGCTCGCCCTCGCTCGCCAACGCGTTGCGGACCGCCTGACCGCCCACCGGGTCGAGATGAAAGGTCCCGGAGAACGACCCGTCGACCAGACGGCGGATCGAGAACCGACGGTTCCGAAGCTGATCGTTCGGCTTGCGACCGTCGGGATCGGCACCCAACAACCAGTACTGCATCGCCTCATCCCAGTCACGCCAATCGACAGTCGCAGCGAACCCCTCGAACAGTTTCTGAGCATCGACCATCTGCTGATGAACCCGAATGTTGTCGGCCCGGCGCAGATAGTCCAGATGCTCCCGACTCATCCGCCCCTGCCCAAACGCCTCCTGGAAGCAGGGGAAGTCGACCAACCAACGGCCCAACCGGCCCGCCGCCCGAACCCGGGCCGGATCGACACCGGTACGGCTCGACACCAACTGATCGACCGTACGCACACCATCGACGGGACCCACCCCCGCCCAATCGGCCTCGGCCACCACCCGTGCCCGCAACGCCTCGACCCTCGACACCACCCGCGACTCGACCTGAGTCGCCACATCGGCCAGCTCCTCGCGGGACAACTCGGCCAGCGACGCCGCCAACGCCGCGTCCAACGACCGCTCCGCCTCGTGAAGGGCTTCGCCTATTCGATTGTCGGCACTGTTACCAGCAACCGCCATCTGCATTCCATCCAGTGCTGCCCGCATCGGTGGATTCCAGAGGGACATCAGGCCGTCCCCAAGCCGTGAACCACACCATACGAAGGGGGTCTGACATTGGATCCGTCGGCCGCGCGCGGGCTGCCGAGTTCCTGGCCGAGGTCGTGAACACCTCGAATTGAGCACTGCGCGAGTTGCCTTCTTGGCGAAGCCGGTCGGTCGAGTGGAAGCGCCGGGGCATCGAAGACGCCGCAAACGCCGCGGAGCAGGGTGCTCTGTTCGAATTCGCCACTTGAAGGCCTCCTGGCTACTCCGTCGGGGTGGGCAACCGGCTGAACCGTGGCGCCAAGAGCACGCCGAGCAGGCCGACCCACAGAACGCTCGCCGCCACGTCGGATGGGTAGTGCACGCTGATCGCGAGACGTGAGAACGCGACCAGCAAGGCTCCCAGTCCACCGACGATGCCCACAGCGACGCGTCCACGCCCCGGCGGCAGCACGAAGAGAAGGCCGACCACCAGCGCGAGCGCGTTCGTCGCATGTCCGCTCGGGAAGCTGAAGGTCGAGACCGATTCGGGACTGAGCCGCACGTCCGGTCGGCTCTGACGGACGATCTCCTTGAAGAGGCGGTTGCCGATCATCGCTCCGGCGACGAAGGACAGGAAATGGACTGCCGTGCGACGTCGACCCTGGCGGACGAGCACTGCGACGACGATCACCCATGCCGTGAGGATCGGCAGGGTGTCGCTGGCGCCACCCACGGCGACCATGAAGTCGTCGAGATCGGTCCCGAACTGGTCGTTGAGGGCCTCGAGTGCGCGCTCGTCGCCTGGAAAGGACCCGGTGAAGCCGACGATCGCGGCCAGGGCCGCGAGTGCGGCGGCGAGCACTCTGGCGGCGACCGGCACCCTCACGCGGCGGCGACGGCGCGTCGGCCCGGGAGCAGCGGCCAATACGCGATCGCCGTGATGCCCACCAGACCCGTCGCCAGCGCAATGGTCATCGCAAGCGTGAGCTCACCCGGGTAGATGATCGACACCAGGTAGTGCTCGACGAACCCGCCGTCGTAGCCGGCCTGGCCGGAACGGGTGCGGAACATGTTCTCGAGCGGGGTCAAGGGGCACGTGAACCCCACGACCTGGATTGTGAGGCCGTACGCAACGACGGCTGGATGGACGCGCCGAACCCACGGCCGCGATCGGGCCAGAAACCCTCCGAACACCGTGAACGCGATGAAGGCGAGGTGGGCCACCAAAGTGGTATCGGCCAGGATTCGCCAGGCCATGGAGCCAGTCTTGCCGCGATCTGCGCGCCGCGTCGACCGTCCAGAGGCGGGCGACCCAGAGCCGCAAGGACCCATCAGCAGGTGACAACTCGGAGCCAGATCCTGACGCCCATGGCTGACAGGTTGTAGTCGATAGCCGAGGGCATGGGATTCGCGACTCGCTCGTCGGATTCACCGGACTCGACCTCTACGTCATTTGACCCGCCGGCTACCCGACGGTGTCGAGGCCGTCGAATCGATCCGAACCCTCGATGGCCGGGGCATCGCGATAGACGTCGAACCACAGGATCCCCGCACGCTTGTACTCGGCTTCGGTCACCGGCGTGGTTGGCGGGTTATCACCCGTGAGCTCGCGCCACTGCATCGAG
>JBPCTR010000265.1:0-3996 GCA_051011575.1 Acidimicrobiales bacterium
CCGCTGCGGTGGTGGCGTCGGCGTTGTCCACCCACACGTAGGTGTTCCACGACGGCTGGGAGGCAGGTCCGTCAGGGTTCGTTCCGACCGCGGCGGCGTCGCGGCCGCCGATGCGGCCAATGAAGTAGTGACCCGGCGCGTCGGCGGGCATCGTGTCCTCGAACTCCCAGCCGAACATGCCGGCGTAGAAGTCGGTGGCCGCCTTCGGGTCGGGGAATCCGGCGTCGACCCAACAGGGCACTCCGGCGATGTATCGATCTCGTTCGGTCATGTGAATCTCCTTCAGGTTGGTTCGGCGGCCCCGAGGCCACCGGGCTGACGATCTGACCGTACGAAGTCTTCCGGTCAGAACTTGTCCGCAATCAACAATCGCGCCGCCCACGTGTCCCGTTCGCTCTTTCGGTCAACGGTTGGGTGTGCCTCGACGTGCGGCGACGAGGGGTTGCCTCGGCGTCGCAATGGCGGGTCAGTTCTGGCTGACTCGGCCGCGAAGCGCGGCGAAGCACATGCTCATGCTGAGCGCAGCGACCAGGGCGATGGCGAGCATCGTCTTTGCCAGCTCGTCCCACTGCCAACCCTCGAAGGCAAGCGAGCGGAGCCCGTCGAGAATGTATGTGACTGGGTTGAGACCAGCCACTGTGTCGAGCCAACCGGTCAGTTGGCTGCGCGGCACGTAGGACGAGGTGAGGAACAGGAACGGGAAGAACAGCATGAAGCTGGAGTTCACCGCCGCCGGGTTGCCGGTCTTGAGGGCGATGGCGTATCCAAAACCGGCGTACGCAAGGCTCCAGCAAGCAGCAATTGCGATGAACGCCAATACACCGAGTGGGCCTGCCTCGAAGCTCACGCCGAGCACGAAGCCCAGCACGAGGATCGGAATCGTCAGCGCCGCGGCCACGACCACGTCGGCCAGCATGTGTCCGATGAGAATCGACGTGCGGCGTACCGGAGTGAGCAACATGCGGTCCATGTAGCGGTTCTGCACGTCGAGCACAACGGCCGGAGCGCGAGACACGCCGGTCACGCCGAGCAGGATCGCAGTGGGCATCTGGAATGCGGTGTAGTCGAACCCGGCGGTGGCACCTTCGGTGAGTCGTTCGAGGGTGGCAATGTTCACCACGAAGAAGAAGATCGCTATGAACACAGGTGGAACGACGGTTTCGAGGTCGCGCCGTACGGCTCGGAGGGCCCGGCCAGCAACGGTGAAGGTGTCCCGAACAAATCCGCTCGGGCGGGCGAGCGTGCGATCGTTGCCGCTCGGGACGTCGGCGATCGTTGAGTTGATGGTGATGGTCATCGGCTTTCCCCCAGATTGAGAGTCCCTGTGGTTTCGGCGGTGGTCGTGTCGTGTTGGATCCGTGTGCCGGTGAGCTCAAGGAATACGTCGTCGAGCGAAGTGGATCGAAGCCTGAGGCCGTCGAAGGCGATCCCCGCTGCTTCGAGTGCGATGGCGACTGCGCCGATCGTCTTCGCTCCGTCGGCGGTGGCGATGCGCAGCACCTTGCCGTCGGTGTCAATCGCGTCGACCCCGCCGATGTTGCTGAGAGCGTCCTGGGCGACGTCGACATCATGGGAGATCTCAGCGAGCACGATGTCGCGGCCGACCTGGCGCTTCAACTCTTGGGTAGTGCCCTCGGCGACGAGGCGGCCGTGGTTGATGATGCCGATGCGATCGGCCAGAGCGTCGGCCTCCTCGAGGTACTGAGTGGTCAACAGGATGGTCATACCAAGACGTTCATTGAGCGTGCGAACCTCGTCCCAGACCCTCGTGCGACTGGCGGGGTCGAGGCCGGTGGTCGGTTCGTCGAGGAAGAGCACCTCGGGCTCGTGAACCAACGCCGCGGCGAGGTCGAGTCGGCGACGCATGCCCCCCGAGTACGTTTCGATGCGCCGGTCGAGAGCGTCGCCGATGTCGACCAGGCTCGTGAGCTCACGCATGCGTTCGTCGATGGTTGAGTTGTTGAGACCGTAGAAGCGCCCTTGCAGACCGAGGAGTTCGCGCCCTGTTTGGCGCGGGTCGAGCGAGATGTCCTGCAAGGCCGCCCCGATCCGCAGGCGAACCTCCTGGGCGTCGGTGACGACGTCGCGGCCGGCAACCTCAGCGACTCCCGAGGTGGGCGCCAGCAGTGTGCAGAGCATTCGAACTGTGGTTGACTTCCCGGCGCCGTTCGGACCCAGGAAGCCATAGATCTCGCCCTCGGCGATCGCCAGATCCAGTCCGGCAACCGCATCACCGGCGTCGAAGGATCGGGTCAGCCCGCGAGCCGAGATCGCCCGCCGGACGGGGGTCGGGGGAGCGTCGGGCGGAGTCGGGCTCCTCAACGCTGTCGTTGCTGATGGCACAGTTGTTCCTTTCGGTGACGCAGCGCCTCGTAACCACGCAGCCGCTGTTGGTCGGACTTGCCGGAACTCGAACCTAGGATTCATTGCGGACAGATATTGTCCGCAGTATCGAGGAAACTTCGAACATGCGAAACGATCCGACCGGGCGGGCGCTGCAACTCCTTTCCTTGCTGCAAACCCACCGTCTGTGGCGCGGCGCGGAGCTCGCAGAGCGCCTGGAGGTCACCGAGCGAACGGTTCGCCGCGATGTCGACCGACTGCGCGACCTGGGCTACCCGGTCGACGCATCGCCGGGGAGCGACGGCGGCTATCGATTGGCGGCCGGCGCCCATCTGCCCCCGCTCGTGCTCGACGATGACGAAGCCGTTGCCGTTGCCGTCGGACTGCGGGCCGCCGCTGGCGCAGCGATCGGCGGCATCGAGGAAACGTCGGTGCAGGCGCTGGCCAAGATCGAGCAGGTGCTTCCAGACCGGCTACGGCGTCGCGTCTCCGCGCTCGACGCCAGCGTCGTGTCGTTGCGTCGGGCCCACGGCGACCGTGAGGTCGTCGAACCCGACACACTCAGCGTGCTCGCCTCCGCGTGCCGAGACCATGAAGAAGTCCGCTTCGACTATCAGCGCCGCGACGGCAACGACAGCCGCCGTCTGGTGGAGCCACACCAGCTGGTCACGGCCGGACGGCGCTGGTACCTCGTCGCATGGGATCTTCGCCGCACGGATTGGCGCACGTTCCGTCTCGACCGGCTCAACGGCGCACAACTGGCCGGTCGGCGCTTCGAGGAGCGCGACATCCCCGGCGGCGACGGTGCCGCATTCGTCGCAACGTCACTGGCCTCGATACCTCGTGAGCTCGAGACCCTCGTGGCCGTTGACGTCTCCTACGACGAGGTCGCGGAGGCATTGGCCTGGGTCGACCACACGCCCGTCGACACCGAAGCTGACTCGTGCACGGTCCGACTGCGCGCCGACAAGATCGATTGGCTGGTCATGACGGTGGTCCGACTGGCGCTCGATGCGCCGGTTCGAGTCGTCGAGCCACGGGCCGTTGCCGACGAGGTCGATGCGCTGATCGGTCGCCTCGACCGGCGGTGACGCGGGCCAACCGCCCGGTCCGTTCATAGCTTGCGTTTCCGAGTGGGCCAGCAGACGTCAGGATGACCCGATGGTGTCACTTCCTGAGCTCGTCACTGATCGCCTACGTCTGGTCATTCCATCCCGTGACCACGCCGATCACTACCTCGACTTCTTCACCGATGCCGAAGCCTCGGCCAGCTATGGCGGACCGCTCACCGAAAACCAGTCTTGGGCCAGACTGGCTCACGATCGAGGAGTCTGGCACCTCCGGGGCTTCGGGGTCTGGGTGATGACGTCGAACGAGACCGGAGGCATCGTCGGCGGATGTGGCTTCTGGCAGGGTTTCGGTTGGCCACGCGAGCTCACCTGGTGGCTTCTTCCCCACGCACGCGGCGCCGGCCTGGCACGGGAGGCCTCGCAAGCGGCGATTCGCCACGCCTACGAGGAGTTCGAGTGGCGCAACGTCCAGACGTATATGACCGACGACAACGCACCGGCGCGCGCCTTGGCCGAGCGCCTGGGCGGAAAGAACGGCGGTCGGCATCGGTTTCCTGATGACGTCGATCGCACGATCTATCTG
>JBPCTR010000266.1:0-13785 GCA_051011575.1 Acidimicrobiales bacterium
TCCGCTTGCGCACCTCTTCGGTGATCGCGGGGATCATCTCGTGGAGGTCGGCGATGACCGCCCAACCGGCCTTGGTGACCATGTTGGCCTCGGGGTCGGTGTTGATGGCCAGGATGTTCTTGCTGCCCATCGCACCGACCCAGTGCTGCGTGGCACCGGAGATGCCCGACGCGATGTAGATCGTGGGGGCGATGCGGGTGCCGGTCTGGCCGACCTGATCGCTGTGTGGACGCCAACCGTTGTTGGTGACCGCCCGAGAGCAACCCACCTTGCCGCCAAGCTCGGCCGCCAGCTCCTCGAGGGGCGCAAACGCCTCTTCGGAGCCGACAGCGCGACCACCCGAGACGACAACGGGAGCGGTGGCGAGCGTGATGCCTTCTGACAACACAACCCGGTCCTTGATGACGGTTCGGTTGAGCGACTCGTCGACCTCGACATCCAGCTCGGAGACCGCGCCGGCAGCGGCCGACTCGGTGGCCTCGATCGCATGCGGGTTGAAGCTGAGCAACTTTGTCGACGCCTCGAGGGTGGTGGCCTCGTGCAGTGCGCCACCCCACTGGGCACGGGTGATGGTGGAGGCGTCGGCCGAAGCCTCGACGCAGTTGGCGACGAAGGGCAGATCGAGGCGAGCGGCGACCTGGGCCATCAACTCGTTGCCACGATCGGTACCCACCGACATGACGATTGACGGTGACAGCAGGCTCACAGCTGAGGCGGCCGCAGCACCCCAGGCCTCGGGGCTGTAGTCGCCGAGGTGGGGGCTGGTCAGGTGGTGGACTGTCTCGGCGCCGTAAGCACCAAGGACGGAGGCCGCGTCGGCGGCGCCCTCCCCCATTACAGCAGCGTGCACGGGCGTGCCGAAGATACGGGCGGCGGTGAGTGCTTCGAACATCGCCTCGGGGACAGCGCCCCGGTCGTGTTCGATGATCACGAGAACGGTCATCTACATGACCCCCAGTTCTTCGAGGAGATCGACCACGGCGGGCGCCGCGTCGGGGCCACTGCCCAGGATCACGGTTTCGTTCACGACCTCGGGCGGACTGAGCAGACGAACCTGCGCCTGACCGCCGGGGTCCGCGTCGGTCTCGATGGTTCCCAGCTCCGCCTTCTTCGAGGCGAGTCGGCCCTTCATCGTGGGATAACGGGGCAGATTGATGCCCTCCTTCACACCGACACACGCGGGCAGGGGCAGCTCGTACACCTCGACCCCGCTGTCGACCTCCCGGTTGGCGAGGATGTGGCCATCCGCCGCACCCTCCACGTCGAGGCCCTTGATGCCGTTCACCATTGGCCGGCCCAGGGAATGCGCGATGCGGATGCCGACCTGGAAGCCGCCCGAATCGGCACTCTCGTTGCCGAAGATGGTGAGATCGAAGGCTCCATCCTCTTCCTCGAGCTGACCGATCGCCTTAGTGAGCGCCGCGGCCGTTCGCTGTGGGTCGTACGGAGTGCCGTCGGTGGGAACGAGAACCATCTTGGCCACACCTACAGAAACGGCGGCACGCAGCTGCTCCTCGGCCTCGGCCGGGCCCAGCGACAGCACCGTGACCTCGCCGCCGTGCTGCTCGATGAGCTGCACGGCAGCCTCCACCCCACACTCCTCGTGAGGCGAGATGGCGTGTCCCAGGTTCTTGTCGTCGACGTGCTGCTCGTCGGCGGTGATGTTGATGCGGGCGCCGGGAGCCGGCACCCGCTTCACCAGAGCGAGGATTCGCATGTGTTTGCCTCTCAGCCCTTGAGGCGGGTGTTGTCGGGATCGAAGGCCGAACCTGTGCCCACAACCGTGCACGGGAACGTCTCGTTCATGTACATCACCTGCATCTGGGTGCCGGGCTCGGCGTACTGCGCCGGCACGTAACCCATGATCAGCATCTTGCCCACGCTCGGGCCGTAGCCGGCGGTGGTCACCCGGCTCACGCGGCCGTGGCTGTCTTCGATGCGCTCGCCATCGGCGGTGAGGATGGGCTCGTTGCCGCCCATCATGAACCGGGCGTTTCCGTTGCTGTCGGTGTTGTCGTCGACCGTGAGTGTGACCATGTGGACCTCGGGATCGCCGGCTTCGCGGGCGGCCAGGTAGGCCTCCTTGCCGATGAAGTCGTCGGCCTTGACCTTCGGGCGAGCGAGGCCGGCCTCGATCGGGTTGTACTCGCTCTCGAGCTCGGCACCCATGAGGCGGTAGCCCTTCTCGATGCGACCGCTCACCGCATACACGCCCATCCCTACCGGGCGAAGACCGTGGTCGGCGCCGGCAGAAGTGATGGCGTCCCACAGCGCCGGGCCGTTGTCCCATGCGGTGTAGATCTCCCAGCCGGTGTCGCCCACGTAGCTGACGCGGAACAGGGTGCACGGAATGCCGGCCACCTCGATGTCCAGCACCGAGCCATAGGGCGAGCCCTCGTAGCTCAGGTCGGCGTCGGTGAGCGAGCCCAGAATCGCGGGAGCGTTCGGGCCCCACAGACCCAACGTGGTCGTGGTCATGGTGAGGTTGGTGAACGTGACCGACTCGTCTTCGGGTAGGTACTTCTTGATCCAAAACTCGTCGCGGCCACCGTCGAAAGCCCCGGTCACGACGCGCACGGTGTTTTCGCCGGTCTGCATCATCGTGAGATCGGAGTGGAAGCCACCGTCTTCGTTGAGCCACGGGGTGTACGCACTGGTACCCACGCCCTTGCACACCTTGTTCACAGCGAGGTACTCGGCGAAGTCGAGGGCGCCGGGTCCACTCAGCTCGAACACCTGAAACGCGCTGAGGTCGAAGAGGCCGGCGTTCTCCCGCATGTTGAGGTGCTCGCCGTTGATGATCGGGCTCCACCAGCGGTTGTCCCACTCGACCGGGCGCTCGCTCAGGCCATAACGGTCGACGAGGTCGGCGTTGCTTCCGTACCACTGCGCCCGCTCCCACACGCGAGCCTGGAAGAACGTGGCGTCGAGTGCCTGCTGGCGGCTGTAATACGGGCTGGTCACCAGGTTGCGCCGACCATCCCACTGCTCGGCCGGGTGCACGATGCCGTAGGTCTTGATGAAGTGCTCATCAGCACGGTTCCAGATGTGCTCCTCGTTGCGCTCCTGCTCGTAGAAACGGGCGATGTCGGAGGCGTGCGGGTCGATGACGCGGGGGTAGCCGTGGGTCATCCACTCGGCCACGACCTGCGCCATGCCCGGGCCTTCCTTCACCCACACGGCCGCGGCCGACCACAGGTTGCGCACTTCGGCGGTCTCGCCGAGACAGGGCATGGCGTCTGGGGTGAGGCTGAGCAGACCGTTGATCGCGTACTTGATCTCGGCGTCGCCGAGCATGTCCATGAGCTCGATCGCGGTTTCCATCTGTGGATCGAAGTCGTCCTGGGTGAACGGCATCTCCGTGGGCGTGAGGGCCGCTGACTCGTTCGACGGGATGTCGTCGGGGTGGTGCAGGATCGCTCGGTGACCGTACGAGCCGACTTCCATCGAACCCGACGACTGACGCTCGTAACAGAACGTGTCCATGTCACGGACGATCGGGTAGCCGATCTCGTTGTTGGTCTCGGCAAGAATGTCCATCGGGCCCACGTCGGCCATCTGGTGCACAGCGGGCACCAGCGGAATCGTTGCGCCGGCCATGTTCGCGATGCGGTTGCTCCACACCCCGCAGGCCACGACCACATGGGTGGCCTCGATCGTGCCGCGATCGGTGACAACCGCACTCACCTTCTTCAGACCGTTCGGCGCATCGGCGGTCTCGACGTCGAGCACTTCGGTGTTCGCGAACACCTGAAGCACTCCCTTGTCCATCGCCTCGTTGCGGAACAGCGTGCCGGTGTCGAGCGAGTCGACCACCGAAACGGTCGGGCAGTGGAAGCCGCCCAGGATCACGTCTTCGTTGATGAAGGGCACGAGCGCCTTCACGCCGGCGGGGTCGAGCATCTCCGCCTCAACCCCCCAGGCCTTGGCGCTGGTCATGCGGCGATCGAGTTCCTGCATGCGCTCGTCGGTGCGAGCAACCTCGATGCCACCGCTGTCGACGCTGCGGTCGAGGTCGCGGTACTGGTTGGCGCTCTGTACGCCCAGCAACGCCATCTCTTTGTTGTGGTCGACGGGAAAGATGAAGTTCGACGCGTGGCCGGTGGAGCCGCCGGGGTTCGGGAGCGGACCCTTGTCGAGAAGCACGATGTCTTCCCAACCGAGGCGGGAGAGGTGTCCCACCAGACAGCTACCGACGATGCCGGCACCGATGACGACCACATTGGCCTTACTCGGAAACTCACTCATGCTTCTCTCCCCTGTGCGGGCTGCTCACCTGCTTGACGGTGATCGTTCGGTGATATATCACTTAGATATCAGGAAGGAAGGTTACGCCCGCCTCCCGTACTTGGCAAGCCGATTTCTGCACGTATGACCAACATCGCCCCTACCACCCCTCCCGCCCCAAACGGCACGTCGAGCGGCGCCACCAACGGCGACGCCGAAACCAAGCGTGACCTCGCGTACCAGGAGCTGCGGCGCATGATCGTGCAGCTGGAACTCGCTCCCGGCGACGTCCTCCGAGAAGACGAACTGCGCGACCAACTCGACCTCGGCCGCACTCCCATACGCGAAGCCCTTCAGCGCCTCGAGCGCGAGCACTTCGTGACCGTGCTGCCGCGCCGCGGCATGTACGTGAGCGGCATCGACGTGAGCGAACTGTCGATGCTCTTCGAAACCCGCACCGTTCTCGAGCCCTACGCCGCCCGCCTCGCCGCCCTCCGCGGCACGCCGTCGGACTGGGACGACATGGAAACAGCGCTCGCTCGAACTCGCGAATCCAACGTGAGCAAGCTCGAACATCTCGCGATCGACCGGACCTGCCACGAGATCATGTGGACCGCGTCCGGCAACCGCTTTCTCCTCGACACCCTCGACATGCTCTACGCCCAAAGCGATCGGCTGTGGCACCTCTACCTGGCCTACGTCGCCGACATGCACCACGCCGTCGAAGAGCACACTGCCATCCTCGAGGCCCTGCGTGCCGGAGACGGGGACACCAGCGCCGACCTCGTGGAAACCCACGTGCAGTCGTTCGACGAGCAGGTCCGTGCCGCGGTCACCGCCCATCTGGAATCCCCGCTCGCGCGCTGACCAACCGACGCGACGCCCCACTGACATCGCTCAGCGCCGCACCGCCGAAAATCGCTGTCGGTAGTCACCGGGCGTCAGACCTGTCTGTCGCTTGAACGCTCGTCGAAAGCTCGTCGGATCCGAGAACCCCACGCGCGTCCGCACCTCGTCGATGGGCATCTGTGTTTCCTCCAGAAGCCTCCGGACCGCTCCGACCCGGACTTCCTCGAGGTACGTCTGGGGTGTGATGTCGAGCGCCTCGCGAAACCGGCGGGTAAGCGTTCGTGGGCTCACGCCGACGGCGGCGGCGAGCCCGCCAACCGTGAGGTCGTCGACGACCGCGTTCTGCACGAGCGTCTGCGCGTCGTGCACCACCGAGTCGGCATGATCCCGGTGGAGTGCCGTCAGCGCGAACGGCTGCTGCGAGGCCCGCCCTGAGTCGAGCAGCATCAAACGCGTCGCAGCATTCACTCGTTCCTGGCCGCCGAATCGACCAATGATGTACAAGATCAGATTGAAGGCGGTCGTGGCCCCTGCCGAGGTGATCACGCTGCCCTCGTCGATGATCAGGGCCTCGGCGTTGACCTCGACCGCCGGGTATGCAGCAGCAAGGAAATCGGCTGCGACCCAGTGCGTTGTTGCCCGCCTCCCATCGAGAATGCCGGCCTCGGCCAACAGGAAGGCACCGGTGCAGGAGCTGGCAACGACTGCGCCCTCATCGTGCCATCGCCGAATCCAGTCGACCCAGCCTTCGTTCTCCCGGATGGACGCAGCGACGTCGTCGGCCAGGCCGGGGATGATGACGAGGCCCGGGGTGGGCGCCGTCGACGGGCGAAACGACGGCTCGAGACTCACTCCCCGATGAAACCGAGCGACACCCCTTGGGCCGGCTGATTGCGTTTCGAAGAGGTCCTCGGCGTCGGCGTCTCCCATGAACCGCCACGCGTCGTTCGACTTCGCCAGAGAATCGAGAACCGAAAGCGTGTTCAGCGCCGCCGCGCCATCAATTGCGAGGACATACACGAGCATGGCCGATATCGCCCCTTAGTTGTCGGATCCGTCACTGTCAGCGTAAAGGTGATTCCCCTACCGTCAAGTGCATGAGCACCGGCGCCGCCGCACAACTGGCCATGTCCCTCAACTTCATCACGCTGATCGTGCTCGCCGTCTGGCGCTTTGCCCCGTGGGCACGGAGCCGCTCGCTCGTCGAGGCGCTCGCTCCACTGGTCGCAATTCATGCTGGCCGCACGATCGCACTCCAGCTCTACTCCGCTCAGGAGGCGGGGTTCGCCATCTCCGACTCGGTTCGTAATCAGATCATCTGGGGCGACCAGCTCGGCGCGGTCCTTGCGATCGCCACACTCATCACCCTTTGGCGGGCCCCGCGGTTCGCACCGATGATGGCCTGGATTCTCGTCGCGGCCACCGTGATCGACCTGTCGAACGCGCTCATCGCGGGGATTCGACACGACCTGCTCGCCGAAGCCACCGACGTGTCCTGGATGATCCTCACCTTCTACGTACCCCTGCTCTGGACATCGATCGCCCTGGTGGCGTGGCTGCTCATCACCCACGGAAGATCCGAAACAGACCCTGCCGCTCACGGCGCGTTGAAGGAGACAGCATGACATCGACCATCGTGTACGAAGACGAGTTCGGTGAGGTGATCGACCGGCCCGACCTCGACCTGATCGAGATTCGCTGGTTCGACACCACGACCGCCCTCGACGCACCCACATTCCACACGTGGCTCACACACTTTGCCGACGCTGTCGAACAGGCCGGCCGGCGCCGAGTTCTCACTGACTCGACCTCGTTCGGGATGGATATGGCTCACATGGACGGTGACTGGCGGGACCAGAACATCATCCCGAGGTACAACTCCGCAGGGGTCCAGAAGTTTGCGTTCCACCTGCCTGCCGGCGCACCGCCGATCGGCGCACCACCGACCCACGAGGGGCCGTCTCACTACCCGACCGCGTACTTCGGGGCCCGAAGCGACGCGCTCGCGTGGTTGAGCAGCTAAGGCTCAGACTCGGGAGATCTACTGAACCGTCAGCCCGACCCGGCGTGCGGTGACACACCGACATCAGCAAACAACCCGGTGAGTGCGGTTCGGAGTTCGGCGAGTGTGAAGGGCTTGGCCAAGCGTGGTCCACTCCAGGCTCGAAACGAAGCCTCGTCCTGCGTATACCCCGACATGAGCAGGACCGTGAGGTCCGGGTCGTCGCTGCAGGCGCGTCGGGCCAACTCGATCCCGCCCATGTGCGGCATCGTCACATCCGAGACCGCGAGGCGGATCTCGGGATTGGCGGCGAGCGCATCGATCGCTTCGAGTCCATCGCCCGCCTCGAGCACAAAGAAGCCGAGCGATTCCAACATCGCCCGCACGGCCTCGCGCACTGATGGGTCGTCTTCGACGAGCAGCGCCGTGCCCGAGAATTCTTCCGTCGTCTCCGCCGGCCGAGGAGTTGCGACGCTATGGGCTGGTTCGGCCGCCAGCGGCAGATGGATGCCGAAGGTGGCCCCCATGTCCGGCTCCGTTTCCACGGTGATCAATCCACCCGCCTGGGTCACGATCCCATAGACCGTCGCGAGGCCCAGGCCGGCCCCCCGTCCTGGCTCTTTGGTCGTGGTGAACGGTTCGAAAATGTCACCGAGGACCTCGGCATCGATCCCTGGGCCGCTGTCCGAGATCGACAAACGAACGTACGGTCCCTCAGCGGCTCGTCGATCGCCGGCCAGATCGGCGGACCCGAGATGAACAAGCGCGGTCGCAATGGAGATCATTCCGCCATCGGGCATCGCATCACGTGCGTTGATCACGATGTTGGTCACCACCTGGTCGAGCTGCGACCGGTCGGCGGACACCGGACACGACTCGCCTACGAGATCGACGATGATCGAGATGTTCTCGCCGATCGTGGTTCCGAGAAGCGATGTGACCTCGGAGACGACCTCGTTGAGATCGACCGTCTCCACAGTCAACAACTGTGCTCGCGCGAAGGTCATCAACTGCGATGTGAGTGCCGACGACCGTTCGCCAGCGGCTTCGATGCGGTCGAGCCAGTAGCTCGGATCGGCGCCATTGCCCGAGCGGATCATCTCGGTCGCCCCGTTGATGATCATCAAGTAGTTGTTGAAGTCATGGGCGATTCCGCCGGCGAGCTGGCCGACCGCGTCCATCTTTCCTGCCTGTAGGACACGACGCTCGAGGCGAACCCGCTCGGTGACATCCTCTATCACCTCGACGTAGTGCGTCGCCGTCCCGCTCTCGTCGAAGATCGGCGAGATGTGCAACGCGCCCCAGAGCAAGGAGCCGTCCGCCCTCAAGTTCTCGATCAGCACGCTGGTCGACTCCTCGGCGTCGATGGCCCGAATGATCTCGTGAACTGCGTCCATGTCCGTCTTGGGGGAACGAAGCATCGTCAGATTTCTGCCGAGCGCCTCCTCACTCGAGAAACCCGTCATCTCCTCGAATGCTCGATTCACGTACACGATCGGGTGATCACTCCGACCGGTGTCGGCGACGACGACGGCGATGCTCGTTGCGTCGAGTGCCTGTTGGTGGATGCTGAGCCGCCGGTGTGCCGCGTCGCGAGAATCGCTCAGCCTCCGGAACAGCCAGACCGTGACGGCCACTCCGACGACCGAGAGGACAGCAAACAGCACACCCTGCTGTGCGATTCCATCGCGAGCACGCTGTTCGATCCGCAGGGCCAGCGCCTGGTTCTCCTGTACCTCTTCGCGCTCGATGTCGACAAGCGACGCGATGTCGGCCGTGAGGAGCTCGATTAAGGACTCGTATCGCTCGAATCCTGCGGCACCGATTTCACCATCTCGTCGGTATGCAGCGAAGATGTTCTCATTCTCGAGAGCGAAGGTCGCGTGCCGCTCGACAATCGACGACACCAGCGCGCTCACCTGCTGTTCGTTCCTGTGAGACTCGACATCCTCGAACGTTGCCATGAGCTCGTCGAACTCGGCGATGGAACGGCGCGCAGACTCACGCTCGACGGCGTCGCCCGCGATGACGAACGCGTAAGTCTCCTGCGCAGTCTCGTTCACGCTCGTGTTCAGCGACTGTGCCGCAGACAGCGCATCGAGGTGGAATTCCTCCGCCGAGGTGAGCTGATCCTCGATGCGCGACGAAGTGAAGATCGCCGATACCACCGACAACAACCCCAACGTCACCAGAAGTGTGATGACCCCCGCGAGCAGCCGTCGATCGCCCATATTTCGGAGCCTAGCGAAGCTCACAAGACGCGAATTGCCAATGGAGCGCGCCTATCGAGGATCGAGGTTCGTCCTATCCTCCTCGATGATGTGCGCCAGCGCCGGTACAGCGTTAAGCGGTTCGATCTGAAAGCCGTTGAACAGAACCGTGCGATCAGGCCCGATGAGAACGGTCCATGGTGTCCCACCGGTGCGGTAGTCCGCCATGACCGTCGGGGGATCACCGGAGTCATGTCCGAGCGGCACGTCGCCCAGCCCGTGCTGTTCGACCGACGAGATTGCCTTCTCGGGTGTGTTCTCGTCGTGCCCTTCGAACACGGTCTGAACCATGATGAACTGAAGTTGATCGGCCACGCCGCGTTTCCTCAGGCCGTCGCGAACCGCGACGAGTGCCGGAAAGCCGTGACTATGGCAACCCGGACACCACGCCTGAAACGCATAGAGGTAGATGATCGGTGCGCTGATGTCAGCGATCTTCAACCCGGCGGGCGAATCGACGTTCGCCAGCCACTGCGGCACCCGCAACTCCGGCGCGGGCTCCGCCTCGATTCCGAGCGAGTTCACGCGAGTCGACCCATCGGACAAGTCTTCATGACTGCGGCGCAGGGCGCCACCAGCACGGTCCAACCGGCGTTCTGCCTCTGGCAGAAAAGCGACGTGCGGCGAATCTATTTGGCGACAATCGAGGACATGGCTCCCACGAACAACGACGCAACCGACCGTCTTCTGGATCGACGGATCCTTCTACTCGGCGAGGATGTGAGCGACGAAAGCGCCAACCGCCTTGTCGGTCAACTGCTCATGCTGTCTGCGGACGATCCCGAGAGCGACATCTGCCTCTTCATCAACTCACCGGGCGGCTCGGTCATGGCCGGACTCGCCGTGTACGACACCATGCAACTCATCCCCAACGACGTCGCGACCGTCGCCGTGGGGTTTGCCGCGAGCATGGGTCAGGTGCTCCTCTGCGCTGGGGCACCCGGAAAGAGATTTGCCCTACCGCATGCGCAAATCGTGATGCACGAGGGCTCAGCCGGGTTGGGCGGCTCCGCGGCCGACGTGGAGATCCAAGCAGCAAACCTTCTCGCCACCCTCGACCGTCTGCGAACCATCATCACCAGCCACACTGGCCAAAGTCGCGAGGACATCACCCGCGACGTCGGACGAGATCGTTGGTTCGATGCCGAGCAAGCGCTCGATTATGGGTTCGTCGACCACATCGTGAGCTCGATCGACGACATCGTGCCGCCCCGTCCGATCCGTCAGATCGGCCTGGTTCCGTCCGCTGTTGGTGGTGGGCGATGAGTAGCTACACCATCCCGACCGTCGTCGAACGAACGGCCAACGGTGAGCGGGTGGCCGACGTGTTCAGCCGTCTCCTTTCAGAGCGAATCGTCTTCATCGGCACACCGATTGACGATGGGGTGGCCAACGTCATCGTCGCTCAGATCCTCCATCTCGCTGCGGAGTCCGCAGACCAGGACATCTCGCTCTACATCAACTCACCAGGCGGATCGTTCAGCGCATCCCTCGCCATCTACGACACCATGCAATTCGTCGTTCCCGACGTTGCAACATTGTGCGTAGGCCAGGCAGCGTTCACATCCGCCATCCTCCTTGCCGCCGGAGCGACGGGTAAACGAGCGGCACTGCCCCACGCTCGTATTCTCCTCAACCAGCCCCACTCCGAACTCACGCGAGGCTCGATCAGTGATCTCGCACTCGAGGCTGCCGAGCTCGCCAGAGTTCGTGCAGAGGCCGAGACCCTGCTCGCTTCGCATCTCGGCCGAACAGAGGAGGAAGTACGAGGGGACACCGATCGCGCTCTCGTGCTCCGCGCCGACGAGGCGGTCAGCTACGGCGCCATCGACATGGTCTTGGACAGCGCAGTCCAGCAGGAGTCAGGCCGCGAGTAGTCGCATCTCCGACCCTCGGACGCCCCCGGGGCGCAGTCGAGTCGCGGCCTCCTCGAGCACGGTGGCCACCTCGATCTCGAGCGAATCGCACACAGCCTCGAGCAAATCGGACGAGACGTCCTTACGTCCGCGTTCGATCTCGGACAGATACGGCAACGAGACCGCCGCCTGCTCAGCAACATCAGCGAGTGTGCGGTCTTGTCGCATGCGCTCTTCGCGCAACACTTCACCCATTGCATCCCGCACCTTCCGTCGTTCACCGTCGTCGTTCGACCCTGTGCGGGAGGGGAACGGGACGACCGGCGCGAGCTCGGAGCGTTCGTCGTCGTGGCTGTCTGTCACGGTTGGTTGTTCTTCAACTGGAGTGCACCGACCCCACTGAGAATTGCCCCGCCGTAATAGATGAGCGCACCGACGACCGTGGTCGCGTCCCGGTCGAAGATGTCGTTCCGGACTTCTTCGATCACATCGACCACCCCGAGCAGTCCCAGGATCCCGGCGGCCGCGAACAGAAGACTTCCGTAGGGCACGGGGTCGTCTCCGGAGCGACGGTGGTGAAAGTAGGCAGCGCCAACGATCAGCACCGCCAACGCGAAGGGAAGCGAACCCATCCCGTAGTCGTCGATGAGCAGATCGAACAGCAGCCAGTCGGCCAGCACGATCACGGCACCAAGAACCGCAAACCGCTCTCCTCCGGACATCTTCGAGAAGGTGTCGGATATCTCATTTCCGACGTTGGCGGCCGTACTCTCGCCGGAAGTTCCGCCCTCATCGGCTCCTTGCGCATCTGACATGATCGCCCCTGTTCACGTTGCCCTGGGTGCACTGTACGTGGTGGCGTTTCGTTGTTCCACGCAAGGAGGAGGCCACCGGCTCATGGGATTTACATCAACGGTCTCGCCCACCGGCGCAGCACTTTCTAAGGTGTCGCCGTGATCAAACTCTTGGTGCTCGACTTCGAGGGTGTCTGCACACTTGGCGCCGCCGAACTCGTCGCGGCTTCACGGGGCGCCGTCGCCAGGTCGCTGGCCGACTCGATCCGACCCGAGTGCCCGCCGATCGTCCGAGCCGCCCAAACGTCGGGTGTCGCCGTCGTGGTTCTGAGCAACGAGATATCTGCGACCTGGGCGACGTCGGTTCCCTTTCTTGCCGAGGTGGACCACGTGATCGCGTGCACCGACAACGGCATTCTGAAGCCAGACAGACGAGCATTCGAACGTGTGACGCTCATGACTGGCGTCGATGCCGAGAGCGTTCTCGTGGTCGACGACAACGCGGACAACATCCATGTCGCCGCGTCGCTCGGCATGCACACGATCACCTTTGACACGACCGCTCCGACCGACTCATGGGAGCGGGTCGGCGACCGACTCGGACTGGTCCTGTGATCGACGTTGCCGCTCTTGCCATCGAGCTCCACTCCGCCATGCAGACCGCGCACCCCGTAGCGCTCATCACCGAGCGCCACCCCGACCTCGACTGGGCCGACGCTCGTGCAATCGCCATAGCAACCGACCACCTTCGACTCGCTGCCGGCGAAACTCGTATTGGCTACAAACTTGGCTGGACATCGGCGGCCATGCGCGAAGCGATCGGAATCGACCAACCCAACTGGGGCACGCTCTGGCAATCCCAGTTCGTCACTGGCGAGCTCGATCTCGCCAACTTCATCCATCCAAAGCTCGAACCCGAACTGGTGTGGCGCGCAGGCCCGGACCTCGATATCCGGTCCGGCGAATGGGCCCTCGGAATCGAAGTGGTCGACCCCCGCTTCCCAAGCTTCGACTTCCACTTTCTCGACAACACGGCCGACAACTCATCCTCCGCCGGCGTGGCGGTGGGGCGGTTCTCCCCGGTGGACTCGGCAAACCTCCCAGAGCTCGAGGTCACGATCGACGACGGGGCCACGGCTCGCACGGGGGCGGGGGCGAACGCCATGGGTTCACCTGTCGCTGCGCTCGAGTGGCTAATCGCAGAACTCGCAAACGAGGGTCGCTCGATTCGTCCCGGCGAGATCGTCTTCACCGGAGGCCTCACCGCTCCGTACGACCTCGAAGCAACCGCGAACTACACGCTCAGCAGCCCAACACTCGAATCGGTGACGCTCACAGCGCGTTGAATGGTCTTGGGCCGCTTGGGCTTCAGACTCCGAGGACGGCGGCGACCTCGCCCCAGGCGGACGATGCGTTGGCGATGTCGAACCACATCGCCGCGAGCCCCACGGAGCGCGCACCCTCGACGTTGCCAGGTTGGTCGTCGACGAAGAGCATCCGGCCGAGCGGCACCCCGGTCAGTTCGGCGGCCCGCTCGAAGGCCCGTGGATCGGGTTTGAGGATGTCGGTGTCGGAGCAATCCACGATGTGGTCGACCATTTTCAGAAATTCGATCCCGTGTTCCCATTCGCGTCCATGAAAAGCCCGCATGTCATTCGTCAGCACGGAAACGCCGAAACCGCCTGCGAGCGCTCGTTCGACGACATCGACGGCCTCGGGCCTCACGAGTCCTGGCGTGGGCGGGTCGTACAGCATCGTCATGTAGTCGCGTACGGTCATCTCGCGCC
>JBPCTR010000267.1:0-3464 GCA_051011575.1 Acidimicrobiales bacterium
GAGTTCGTGGAAGCCTCACCCGACTGGCCACCACCGACGCCATGAAGCGACGGATTCGAATCGCGGCGAGCCTCAGCGCTCGCAGTTCGTGGAGGTGTCGCCCGCGTTGTCGCCTTGTGCGAGGGAGCGGCCGGCACAGGTGTCGGTTCCGACCCCGCCGTTGAGTGTGTCCACTCCGGAGCCACCTTGAAGGGTGTCCTTGCCCGGCGAGCCGCGCACGATGTCGGTTCCGGCGCCGCCGTTCAGGCGATCGGCGCCCCGGCCGCCGGTGAGCACGTCAGATCCACGTTCGCCGGCGATCACGTCGCCGAGCGCGCCGCCCCACAGCGTGTCGTTTCCATCGCCCCCGTAGAGCTTGTCTCGGCCGTCGTCGCCGTAGATCACATCGCTTCCGGTCCAGCCGCGCAGCACGTCGCGTCCTTCGCCGCCGCAAATCAGATCGTCGCCGCCGTCGCCGAAGACGAGGTCGTCGCCAGGGCCGGCCTGGATGACGTCGCGCTGTGGTGTGCCGACGAGCACATCGTCTCGCGTCGTGCCGGTGATCGTGGGCGCAACGCCATTGCATGTGTCGAGCACCGGTACGTCGATGTATTCCGAGGTGTCGGACCCAGGATTGTCGATGTCGAGAAAGGCGTGCCGACCGACGTTCCACGCCCGGCTGTCGGCGCCGTCACGGCCGAAGAAGGTGCCGTCCTGGCCGATTAGCAGGCCGCGATCGATCACCTCGATCGACTGCACTCCCTCGAGTCCGTCGGCTCCCGGGTCCCACAGCAACGCGTGCCCCGTGGCGGGATCGAGGGCGGCGATCTGGTCGCGGAACACAACACCGGGGGCGAAGCGGGACGCGGGGAACAGGCCGTGGCAGCTGTTGTTGTTGGTGAACTCGCCGTCGCCGGGCCATTCGCCGGGGATCACGCCGCTTTCGACCCAGCAGAAGTGCCCGCCGACGTACACGGCATCGTCGGTGATCCCGACGGCATACGTGCTGTCGAAATTTCGGGCGATCCACACCGGTTGCTGATTGCCGGCGTTGGGACTCTCGAGCGAAAACGCCATCGCGCTGTCGTACCCGAGCCACGGAAGGTCGCCGCCGTCGCCACCGAGCACCAGGAGGGACCCGTCGGGTGAGACCTCGGCATCGACGATGCGAATCTCGTTGTTCCCCCAGACACCGGTGCGCCAGGGTCGCAACGAGTTGTCGGCGAGACGAATCAGCGCCACGCCCGGTCGTGGCTTACCGTCGACCCGGGCGCCTCGATGGGCCACGACCAACATGCCCTGAGGTGTGACCCCGAGGTGTTTCGGGCCGAACGGATCGGCAGCGATGTTTCGGGTGCTGTGGGTTATGTCGAATCGGAACCCCGCGACTGCAGCTCCGCTGGCGAGATCGAGTTCGGCGAGCCGTTTTCGTTCTGCGCCACCGATGTGCATGAACTCGCCACCCACGAACAGGCGGCCCTGGCCGATCACGATGTCGCGGACGATCCCATCGGCGCCGGCGTCGAAGGTCGTGTCGACCGTCCCGGTGTCGACCGAGATTCGAACGAGTCGTTGACGGTCCTCACCGTTCACCTCGGCGAACTTGCCTCCCAAGTACACGTGGCTGCCGTCGCCTGCAGGTTCGATCGCAAGCACGGTTGGTGCGCCACTGTTTCGAGTGATCGTCGGGAGGAATGACGTGTTCAGCTCGCCCGTTTCGAGGTTGTAGGCGAACGCGGCCACCTGATCGACCACCGTGCCGTCGTTGTCCAGTTGTGTGAAGTCGCCACCCACCACGATCCAGTCGCCAACCTGGGCGGAGTCGAACACGGTCCCGTCGAGAACTCGAGGAAGGTCGCGGCGGGGGAGGTCGGGCACGAGGTCGGCAGGTGCGGCCGCTTCGGCCGACGTGTCATCGGTCGATGACAGCCCGAGCAGGGTGACCATCACGAGCCCCGTGAGCACGAGGCCGCCGAGCAGACCGACCAGCGGCGCGCGTCGTCGAAGTAGAGACATGATTTCCGATCGGACGATGCGACTCGATCAGAGCGGGCCGAATGGCCCAATCAGCGGCGTGTGGCGAAGCGCCTAGTCGGTCAGCGCGGCGGAAACACGTTCGGGAGCGTCGGTCGGAACGTCGAGGTGTGTGACCATCCGACAGGCGCCGTCGGTCTGGACGGCGGCAAGGATGCCGGCGTCGTCGAAGGCCTTCGCTGCGCGATCGGCGCCGTACTCGCTGAAGTCGGCGAACACCATGTTGGTGGCCACCAGCGGAACCGACACCCCGTCGATCGACTCGAGCGTGTCGGCCAGCGAGCGGGCCAGGGCGTGGTCGTCGACGAGCCGTGCTCGGTGATGGTCGAGGGCGAACAGCCCGGCAGCGGCGACCACGCCGGCCTGCCGCATGCCACCGCCCAGCATCTTTCGCCACCGGCGCGCGTCGCTGATCAGGGGTTCCGTCCCGACGAGCACGCTCCCGACCGGCGCTCCCAGTCCCTTCGACAGGCACACCGACACCGAATCGAATGGCACAGCGATTTCGCGCTCGGCCACGCCTGATTCGGCGGCGGCGTTCCACATGCGGGCGCCGTCGAGGTGCAGGGAAAGCCCGTGGTCGTCGGCCAAGGCGCGAGCATCGAGCAGGTACTGCCGCGGGAGGACCTTGCCGTCGGTGGTGTTCTCGAGTGTGAGCAGGCGGGTCTTGGCGAAGTGATCGTCGAGCGGCTTGATCTTCGATCGGACGCGCTCGAGGCTGAGTGTGCCGTCGGCTTCCATCTCGATCGGCTGGGGCTGAATGCTCCCGAGCACCGCACCGCCTCCGGCCTCGTATTTGTAGGTGTGTGCGTTCTGCCCGACGATGTATTCGTCGCCTCGCTGGCAATGGGCCAGGAGCGCGCACAGGTTCGATTGCGTGCCGGAGGGCACGAACACTGCAGCCTCCTTACCCAGGAGCTCGGCAGTCCGTTCCTCGAGCTCGTGAACTGTGGGGTCGTCGCCCCACACATCGTCGCCAACGGCGGCTGAGGCCATCGCCTCGCGCATCGCTTCGCCGGGCCGGGTCACCGTGTCACTTCGCAGGTCGATTGTCACCCGCCGAGTCTGCCCCAGACCGCACCGCGGATTCGATTCGAATGCGCAGGCGGTACGGCGGCGGTGGGAGCGGTGACCCTAGGCTGACCGAATGGCACAACCCGATATGGGCCTCGCGACCGCGGTCGATGCGTTCATCGAGCAGCTCATGGCCACCCTCGAACCGATCGCGTCGTCGGTTCTCCGGCGTTCGCCCGACGAGCTCCGCCGAGATCTGGCCCTCGACGCGTTCAACACCTCGGCCGCGTTCATCGACTGCGACGAGAGCCACTCCGATCAAGAGCTCGAGGCCTTTGTCGTGGCGATCGAGCACCACCTCCCCGCCCCCCCCCCCCCCAAAAACCCAACAAAAGACGTTCGCGAGGAGGGGCTCCTCTCCGGAAAGCGGTCGCGGA
>JBPCTR010000268.1:0-17641 GCA_051011575.1 Acidimicrobiales bacterium
TGCGCGATGTGTTGGCCACGGGCAAGCACGTCCTCTGCGAGAAGCCCCTCTGTACCACCACCGCCGACTGTCTCACGCTCATCGAACTCGCCGAGGATTACCCCGGCGTGGTGCAGGTCGGCCTCGAGTACCGATACATGCCCGCAGTGGCCGACCTGATCGAGCGCGTGGAGGACGGGGCGGTCGGCACGGTGCACATGGTCGCGATCCGGGAACACCGTTTTCCGTTCCTCGAAAAGGTCGGCGACTGGAACCGGTTCAGCCGCAACACCGGCGGCACACTCGTCGAGAAGACGTGCCACTACTTCGACCTGATGAACCTGATCGTCCAGCAGCGGCCGGTGCAGGTGTTCGCTTCCGGAGCACAAAGCGTGAACCACCTCGGCGAGACGTACGACGGTGCACCGTCCGACATCCTCGACAATGCGTTCGTCATCGTCGACTTCGACGGTGGCGCTCGGGCGATGCTCGACCTGTGCATGTTCGCCGAGGCCACACTCGACCAGGAAGAACTCTCGGTGGTCGGCGACGAGGGCAAGGTCGACGCTCGTATCCCCACTTCGGTCGTCCACGTGGGTCGACGCGACGAGCACTCGATCGGCCGCGTCGAGACGCACAAGATCGACAACCCCGAAATCCGCCATGAGGGCTTGCACCACGGATCGAGCTACCTGGAACACGTCGAGTTCGCCCGATCGATCCGCACCGGGACCCCGGCAGCCGTCACCCTCGAAGACGGCCTGTGGTCGGTGGCCATGGGTGACGCCGCCCACCGCTCGATCGCCGACAACCGGCCGGTTCGACTCGACGAGTTCATCTGACCGGGTAAGTTCGGCGCGGTGCCCACCACCGATCGTCCCTTCCGCTTCGCCTATCAACCGATCGGGGTCGACGAGCGAGACAACATCGTCGCCGCGGCCCAGCAGGCCGAGCGCCTCGGCTACGACGAGTACTACAGCTCCGATCACTTCGGGATTTCCGACCCGTTCCTCCCGCTGCTCATCGCCGCGGAAGCGACGACCACCCTGCGCTTCGGGCCGCTGGTGATCAACAACGAGTTCCACAACCCGGCACTGCTCGCCCGAACCGCCGCCACCTTCGACCGGCTCAGCGGTGGCCGGCTCGTGCTTGGGATGGGCACCGGCTATGCGGTCGACGAACACGACGCGATCGGCATGCCTCTACGAGCTCGGGGACCCCGAGTCGAGCGGCTCGTCGAGAACCTCGGCGCATTGCGCTCACTCCTCGACGCCGGAACGGCACAGCTCGATGGCCACGACTCGTTGACGGTGGAATCACTCGGCGTGTCGCCCGCCCAAGAACGCGTACCGTTCCTGGTCGGCGCCAACGGCAAACGGCTCATCACCCTCGCGGCTGAGCACGCGGACATCCTGCAGTTCACCGGCGCCGAGATCGCCGACGACGGAAGTCTCGCCCCCACCGCCTTCACCCGCGCCGACATTCTGCGACGCACCGAGTGGCTGGCCTCCGCTGCAGGCAACCGGTTGAAGGAGATCGAGGTGTCGGCGCTCGTCCAACGCACAGCCATCGGTGACGCCGCGGCTGGGCTGCGCGCCGAGATCTCGGGGCTGTGGAATCTCGAACCCGACGCGATCGACGGGTCGCCCTTTGCCCTGCTCGGATCGAGCGTGAGCGAGGTCTGCGACAAGATCGAGGGGCTACGGGAGGACCTCGGCATTTCCCACTTTGTGGTGCGCGACGCCGAGGGCTTCGCCCCGGTCGTGGAGCGCCTCGCCGGTCGCTGACACGACAGCAGGCGGGCCGCATACGATCTTTCGCATGGCCCGCACCGTCACCATCACGTTCGATGCCGCCGACCCCGCTCGACTCGCTGAGTTCTGGGCTCTGGCGCTCCGATACGAGCTCGAGCCACCGCCGCCCGGATACGAGTCGTGGGAACACTTTGCCGATGAGAAGGGAATTCCGCCCGAGAACCGCAACGACGGCTCCGCCGTGGTCGACCCCGACGGCAACGGTCCTCGGCTGCTGTTCCTGAAGGTTCCCGAGGGCAAGACGGCCAAGAATCGGATGCATCTCGATGTTTTGGTCGCCCCGAAACCGGATGGCCCCAAATCGCGTGAGCACATGGCGGTCGTGCAGGCTCTCGCCGACGAGCTCGTCGCAGCAGGCGGCACCGAGGTGGGCCCTTGCAGCGACTTCGGCTCGACGTGGATCGTCATGTCCGACCCCGAAGGCAACGAATTCTGTGTGATCTGACCGACCCGATCCATCCGGGTCAGACCCCATTCCACGCGAGCGGGTCTGACCCCATTTTGGCGAAAGGGGTCAGACCCAATATCGCGTCTCACATGTCGATTGTCTCTGCGACCTCGACCGATCCGCCGCCGTCGAGGATCGGGCAGCCCTTCGCCAGAGCGATCGCCGAGTTCAGGTCATCGGCCTGGATAAGGCTGTAGCCCGTGACAGGGTTGCTTCCGCCGCCGGGGCTCGTCGAGCCGTCAGACGCGATGGTGCTGGCCTGACCGACCGGCGCGCCGCCATCGAGAACGGCCGCCCCCATCGACCCGAACCAGGCACCCCAGGCTTCCATCACCGCTGCCTGCTCTGCTTCGGTCTCGGGCATGCCGCCACCGTGATAGGCGAGAACGTACTTGGCCATGGTTGTGTCTCCTTGATAATGCGGCTGCTCGGTGCAACCGTCATCACCACGACGAACGACACCCGCCGATCTGGACACCCACACCAAATAATCTCCGCAAGGGGTCTGACCCCTTTTTGTCGAAAGGGGTCAGAGCAAAAACTCCGGATCGGGGTCTGACCCCTCAGGTGATGGACGTGTTGGCCCCGCAGAGGAGCACGCCGACCCGTTCGGAGGGACCAGGGATGTACGCGCCCGACATAAGCGCGGCGATCGTGGTGGCCGCCGACGGCTCGACAACTATGCGGAGCTCATCCCACAGGTGCTGCTTTGCGGCGACGACCTGCTCGTCGGACACCAGTACGCTCAGTGCATCGGCGGCCCGGAGCGACTCCCAGGCCAGCCCACCGATTCGGGTGGCACCGAGCGCATCGGCGGCGATGCCACTCACCGACACGTCTACCGGTTCGCCCGCCTCGAGCGCTGCCGCGAACGCGTTCGTCGAGAAGGTCTCGGCGACGACCAGTCGGACACTCGGGACCGCCGCAGCGACTCCGCCGGACAGCCCTCCCCCGCCACACGCGACCACGATGGTGTCGAGACCCTCCACTTGTTCGGCGAACTCCGAGCCCGTCGTGCCCGCTCCGGCCATCACGTCTGGATGGTCGTAGGCGTGGATCGGGGTGGCGCCCGTGCGCTCCTGGAACTCGATCGATGCAGCCAGCGCATCCGAATAGACGTCACCGACCTGGTGCACGTCGGCGCCGAGCGCACGAAGCCGGTCGACCTTGGCCGGCGCCGAGATCGTGGGAACGAACACGGACGCACTGTGGCCATGGCGGCGGGCAGCCCATGCGACGGCCACGCCATGGTTGCCACCCGAAGCCGCTACCACGCCGGCATCGGCGATCGTGTTGGTGAGCATGAAGTTGGTGGCCCCTCGAGCCTTGAACGTGCCCGAGTACTGCAGGTATTCGAGCTTCAGGTGAAGCGAGACCGCACGCCCGACGCCGACATCGGCTGCAGCAACCTCGATGACCGGCGTTCGGCGGACATGACCACGAAGCCGGTCGGCAGGAGCCGACGCCATCGCTCAGCCCTTGACGGAACCCGCGAGCAGCCCCCGCACGAAGTACCGCTGGAGGCTGAAGAACACCATGAGAGGCACAAACGCCTGGACGAATGCTCCCGCCGGAAGGATGTGCTCATTTCGCCCGAAGTCGCCGGCGAGACTCTGGATCAGAACCGTGGTCGGAAGATCGACCGGGTTACCACCGCTGAGCATGGTCACGGCGATGAGGAAGTCGTTCCAGGTCCAGAGGAACTGGAAGATCGCAAACGCGGCGAGCGCCGGCACCGACAGCGGCAGCACGAGGCGCCAGAAGATCGTGAAGTGATTCGCGCCATCGATGCGCGCCGACTCGAAGACTTCCTTTGGAAGCTCGGAGATGTAGTTGTGCAGGAGGAAGATCGAAAACGGCATGGCGAAGCCCGTGTGCGTCAGCCAGACGGAGATACCCCCTCGGGTGTTCAGATCGAGGTCGGGTACGAGCGTGAGCGTTCGCTCGGTGAATGGCAGTGTCCAGTGAGCGCCACCCACGTAGGTCTGGAGCAGAGGAATCAGCGCGACCTGAAGTGGCACCGCCAGCAACGAGACGGTCCCGATGAAGAGCCACTCGCGGCCCTTGAAGTCGATCCAAGCGAACCCGTATGCGGCGAACGAGGCGAAGGCGATCGGGATGATCGTGGCCGGAATCGCGATGGCAAAGGAGCTGATCAGCGACTGCGACAGATCTGTTGCGCCGCCCTCGGTGAGGACGATTCGGTAGTTGTCGAGCGTGAGCCGGTCGACTTCGCCGCCCATCTCCCAGAATCCGGTGTTCTGCTGATCGCTGCGATCGCGGAACGAGTTGAGGAACAGGCTGACGCTCGGGAACGTCCACAGAACGACCAGGATCCAGAGCGACCAAATCGGCAAACTCGAGAGCCGACGATAGATCCGAGCACCGACGCCCATGTCGGTCGTGGCGGCGGTCATCCGTGAGCCATCCTGTCCCTTTGCATTTTCCATACGTTCGAAATCATGACCGGAAGGACCGAGAAGAGGATCAGCATCGCAATCGCTGAACCCTTGCCCACGTTGAAGAAGCTGAACGATTCCTCGACCATGTCGTTGGCGAGCACGTTGGTACCGAAGTTGCCACCGGTACTGACTTTCACGATGTCGAACACCTTGGTCACGAGAACGATGAGGGTCGTGGTGATCACGCCCACGGTCGGCAGGATCTGCGGAAGAATCACCTTGAAGAAGGTCTGTGACTCGTTCGCACCGTCGACGCGAGCCGCCTCGATGAACTCGGTGGGCACTGCTTTGATCGCCGCACTGAGAATAACCATGGCAAAACCGGTCTGGATCCAGATGAGGATCACCATCATGAACACGTTGTTGAACGGTGCCTCCTGCAGGAAGACGACGGTGTCCGGGGTGATCTCGCCCGACTCCGATATCTGGAATCCGCCGAGGCTGCGCCTGGCCAGCTCGATGAGCAGATGACCTGCGACAACGATTCCAACGATGAACACGCCAAATGTCTTGCCGGCTCGGCCCCGAGCAACGGCCTTCTGGAGAAAGAACGCCACGAGCAGTGCGAGAACGACAATCCCGAGCCACCGGGGCCATCCGCTGTGACTCAGCTCGCCGAGCGTCACCCACCCGGCGTTGAGCACCCCGGTTTGTGGCTTCGTAACGGCGCGGGGCTGATACTGCAAGCGCCAGACGATCGATGCGCCAACAAACGAAACGGCCATCGGCATGAAGATGAGCGACTTGGCGAATGACTCGAAGCGCTCATCCTTCTCGGCGAGCACCGCGATCGTCATACCAAGGACGACCGAGAGCGACGTGACGGTAACGACCCACCAGATGTTGTTGAAGAACGTGCCTCGAATGACCGACAGCGCGGCGTAGGCGAGCAGGAAGGCCGCGGCGGAGAGAGACGCAACCGAAGCACCGGTGCGCTCGAAGCTGGCCTCGCCATTGAGCTTGATCCCTCGAATGATGCCCGCCGTGATGCCGACGAGCGCCAGCACCACCGCGACGGTGAACAACTGCGAACCGAACATGTCGGTCCACCGCGAGAAGTCGAAGGAATCAGCGTCGTTCCAGAGTTCACGGTAGTTGCGAAGCCCCACGTTCTCGGTTGAACGACGGTTCTTGAACGACAGCCAGAACGTACGGATGCCGGGTATGACCAGCGCTGCAAAAAGGAACAGAAGAGCCGGACCAAGGAACAGAACCGCGCGACCTCGGTTGTCGAACCTCGAGAGCGTCCGGCTCGTCGGCCGGTCGTTCCAACCGAGGCGCACGCCGATGAGAGCGAGGGGAACGATCGCAGCAACCTTGCCCTGGTTCTCCGTTCCGAGAAATGGCGAGACCAGCCAGACAGAAACGGTCCACCCGACGGCGGCGCCGACGATGGCCGAGGGAACCCAATTCCGTTTGAACGCCGGCGCTGCGAACAGCGCAGCGATTCCGACCGACCAGAGAATGGCCTCGAGCACACTGAAGTCAGGCCGTTGCCAGAGCTGCGTTTTCGCGCCGATGAACCAGCCCGTGATCGCGCCGAGACCGACACCGACAGCGATTCGTGGAATCCGACTGGGTAGTACCGACATCGCAAAGACGCCGACCCCCCAGACCAACGCTCCGAAGATGGGCCATTCGAGGCGTCCGGGCCACCCGCTGCCGGCCCCGAGGTAGATGGGATCCTGATCGGTGATCAGTGCCCGGATCGCGAGGTTGCCTCGCAGAATCGCAAAGCCGATGGCGGCGACGGTGGCCGCGGTGAGTGAACTGAACACCGCCCAGTTCTTTGGCGCCGTGTTGAGAACCAGGTTCGCAGCAACCCACACCGACCCGATGAGGCCGACGGCAAAGACCACCACCAACATGGTGGACGCGACCCGGTCGAACGAATCCGGACGGGTGAGGATGAACCACGTCGCAGCGATCAGCAGCACGCCCATGAACGGACGAATGATCCAGCTCTCGGACTTCGTGAGAACCAGCAACCCTGCGCCCCAGAGCACAGCGCCCGTGAACGCCCATTGAGCGACGGTCAGCAACCCGTCGGTGTCGGGCTCGGCCATGCGAACCAATACAAATACGATTGCTGCTACCGCGGCTCCGGCGACCGGAAGCGCAGTCTGCAGTTTCCCCACGTAATTCCCCCGCGGCCCAAGCCGTCGTTGCTGTCAGCGTGCTGGGGGCAGGCGTGGCGCCTGCCCCCAGTCACGTCGACTCACATGCTCACACTCTCACGAGCGTGTGCACAAACTGAAGCT
This sequence comes from Acidimicrobiales bacterium, assembly GCA_051011575.1. Classification (GTDB taxonomy): domain Bacteria; phylum Actinomycetota; class Acidimicrobiia; order Acidimicrobiales; family SHLQ01; genus SHLQ01. The sequence continues at coordinate 6,965 of JBPCTR010000268.1, forward strand.
CAATCAGCTGTCCGTCGGCCAGGCAGCATCGATCTCTGCCGAAGCCGTGGCAACGTCGTTTTCGCCGTTGACCATTGCGGTCGCCTGAGTCCAGAACTCACCAGCGCCGACGTCGGCGGGCATGAGGTCGGAGCCGTCGAAACGGGCCACCTCGGCGTTCTGCATGACCTCGATGAACGTGCGCTCGAGATCAGACCAGAGCGATGCATCGGCGGCGGTGTTCGCGGTGTTGAACCCCGACAGGCCGCCGCCCTTGGCCTCGCGCTGGGCGATCTGTCGAGCGTTCACGTACTCCGCGGAACCCATGTGCTGCATGACAGCCCACGTGACGTCACGGTCGTTGAAGGCACCGGCGAGCTGACCAGCGACGAGGACGGGCGCCGTGGCGGGGTCGACCGCCGGGAAGTAGAACCAGTCGACGCTGTCCGAGGTTCCCTCGGGGAGGAATCCGGAGAAGAACGACGCCTGGCGAACCATGGCGCAGTCTTCCGCGACGAGACCTTCGGCCGGGCCGGAGGCGAAGTGGGTCGAGCTGATCGAACCACCCGATGCGAACACGGCGCCCGGAGTGTTCCAGAGCTCGAGGATCTCGGAGAAGACACCCTGGACTTCGTCAGACGAGAACTTGAGCTCGTTGCTCACCCACTGGTCGTAGACGTCGCCACCGTGGAAGCGAAGCATGAGATCCTCGGTCCAGTCGGTGAAGGTCCAGCCGGTTGCCTGGCCGGATTCGATGCCTACGCACCACGGCGTGATGCCGTCGGCGATCATCGTGTTGGTGAGCTCCTTGAGCTCGTCCCAGGTCTGGGGGTGTTCGTAGCCACCGGCTGCGAAGACCTCGGGCTTGTGCCAGACGATCGACTTGAGGTCGGTCTTGACCGGAACGCCGTAGTACTCGCCGTCGACGAGCCCGAAGTCGATGTGCGACTGGGCCCACTGACTCTGCGTTGCGGTGAGCACGTCGTCGCGCAGCGGAAGGATGAAGCCTTCGCGGGCGAAGTCGGCAAGCTTGCCCGGCTGGGGGAAGCTGGACATGTCCGGCGGGTTGCCAGCGGCGATCTGCACGTTGATCTCGGCTTCCCAGTCTGCGGAACCGGTGTAGATAACTTCTGCGCCAGTCCGCTCCTCGAAGGGCACCATCCCGGCTTCGAGTGCGTTCCACTCTTCGGGAGAGCGCTCGGGACCGCTGATACGGACGATCTCGCCCTCGAACTCGCGAAGCGCAGGCGCGTCGTCGCCGGCGTTGGCCGCGGCTTCGGCCTCAGCCTCGGCGGCTGCGGCGCGTGCCTCCGCGTCGGCGGCGGCCTGCTCGGCCTGGTCTCGTGCTGCCTGTGCCTCTTCGAGGCTTGCGGCAGCTGCGTCGGCTGCCCCGTCGTCGTCGGCCGTGCTCGCGGTGTCGGAGCCACATGCTGCGGCTACGAGCGAGACGGCGAACAGAGCTGCGAACAGCTTCATCCACTTACTTCTCACAGGGTCCCCTCCTGAGTTGGGAATGCGCGCGACGCTCGCCGCGACACTGTAAACGTTTGCAGCGGGCACAGTAGCCCAGCATGTGGGCGCTGTCACACCGCGCGGTGTCAGGCGGACGCCGGGCCAATCGTCGACATTCGCGACACGACCTCGGCGGCGACCGCTGACTCGATGGGACCCGACCTCCGGTCGTTCGACTCCAGATCCTGAACCAGCCGACTCGCGGCGGCGGCGCCCAGTGCACGCGGCGCCAAGCGCACGGTCGTCAATCCCACCATTTCGGCCAGCTCGTGATCGTCCACACCGACCACGGCCACGTCGGTGGGCCATTCGAGCCCGGCGTCGAGGACCGCCCGCCAGGCGCCGAACGCCATCTCGTCGGACATCGCGAACACCGCGGTCGGGGGCTCACCGAGGGCGAGAAGGTGTTCCATTGCTCGTCGGCCACCCGGTGCCGTGAAGCGGCCGGATTGTTCGAGGGTCGGGTCGACCTTGATCCCTCGCTCCCCCAACGCGGCCGAGTAACCGGCCAACCGAAGGCCGGGCACCGAGAGTGCGAGGGGATGGTTGGGCTCCCCCGAGATCAGGCCGATGCGGGTGTGTCCGAGGTCGAGGAGGTGGGCCGTGGCCAGATACCCCACCTGGAAGTCGTCGACGACGATGGACGGGAAACTCTGCGTGCTGAATCCCGCGGTCACCGTGTTGATACCCGCCTCACGAAGCGAAACCGCTGCGTCCTCGCTGATATTCAGGTCGACGATGAGCAATCCGTCGACGCGCTTCTCGAGTTGAAGCAGTTCCGCGAGGAACTGCTCTCTCTCCTCGGGGTTCTCGACCGGGTGGGCGATCGCTTCATATCCGTCGTCGAGGAGAACCTCGATCGCACCGGCCATGAATCGAGAGAAGAACCAACCGTCGACCGTGGGAAGCGCGATCTGCACGAGCTTCGTCTCGCCGGTCGCCAGTCGGGCAGCACTCGGATCTGCGCGGTACTGCAGACGATCGGCCACCTCCTCGACCCGCTGCCGCGTTGCGACCGCCACGTTCGGCAGTCCCCGAAGGGCTCTCGATACGGTCGCGACCGACACGCCGGCCTCGCGGGCAACGTCTTCGATCGAGGGGCCCCTTCGCTTCTGCACGGCCACTACCCGTTCATCGTGCAGACGACGAGGGCCTCGTCTGCGAGAAGGGACTCGCCCGTGCCGGCGGCTGAAAAGCCGCCCGCGTGATGCCACCAGCGAGCTTCGGTCATGCCGCGCACGGTAGTTCGATCGGACGCAGGGAATGAAATCGCTTTCATCGTTGATGTAACGGCGTTTCATCTGCGTTCAAGATCGGGCCCATCGACCCGAGATGGCCGCACCGTCCACCCACTACGATCGATGTGTCGAACCCCCGATCACGACAGGTATAGCGATGAACCAGCAACAGCTCGAGAAGATCCAAAACGACGATGGCTTCATAGCCGCGCTCGACCAGAGCGGTGGCAGCACCCCCAAGGCGCTCGCGCTATACGGAGTCGCCGAGATCGAGTACTCCGGCGACGACGAGATGTTCGCCAAGGTTCACCAGATGCGCACTCGCATCATGACCAGCCCGTCGTTCACCGGCGCACGCGTGCTCGGCGCCATCCTTTTCGAGGACACGATGGACCGGCAGGTCGAAGGCCGCGACACCGGCGACTACCTGTGGGACGTGAAGGGCGTGATCCCGTTCATCAAGGTCGACAAGGGGCTCGCCGACGACGAGAACGGTGCCCAGGTCATGAAGCCGAACCCCGGACTCGCCGACCTCCTCGACCGCGCTGTTACGAAGGGCATGTTCGGTACGAAGATGCGGTCGGTCGTCAAGCACGCGAACGCCGCCGGAGTCGACGCGGTCGTTGCCCAGCAATTTGAGGTGGCCAAGCAGATCATCGCCGCCGGGCTGGTGCCGATCATCGAGCCCGAGGTCGACATCCACAGCCCCAGCAAGGCCGACGCCGAGGCGCTGCTGAAGGCAGCGCTACTCGAGCACACCAACGCACTCGGCCCCGACGAGCTCATCATGCTGAAGCTCACGCTGCCCGAGGTCGACGACTTCTATGCCGAGCTCATCGCCCATCCGAACGTCCTCAAGGTGGTTGCATTGTCGGGCGGGTACTCGCGCGACGACGCGAACTCCCGCCTCAGCCGCAACCACGGCATGATCGCCAGCTTCAGCCGGGCGCTCAGCCAGGACCTGTCCGCGCAGCAGTCCGAAGGCGAGTTCGACAAAGCCCTCGACGAGACGGTGCAGAGCATCTACGACGCCTCCGCGACATGAATTTCCCTCAGGCCCCTACCACCACGAAGCGTTAGGTCGGGTTCGCTCGCCCCTCACCTACCGAGGGTTTCGCGCCTCAGGTACCTCTCAAAGCTGGTCAAGAGAGTTGCGGTGAGGTCACACACCTCGTGGTCGGTGTGGTCCATGCCCAGCGCCCGCACCATGGCATCGAGCCCGGCTGCTTCGGGGGCGTCGAAGCGATCGTCCTCGACATCGGCCTGGTGCACGATCTCGCCGATGCGCCAGAGCACCGGATCGACAAGTTCGTATCGACGCAGGATCGTCTCGAAGGTCACATCGTTGCCGTGGTGGGTGAGGTCGCATCCGATCATGTCGAATGCGGTTGCATCGACGGGAACGTCGGCGGGGTCGTCGACGAACACGAACTCGGCTTCGGGATCGACGTAAGAACGGATGAGCCACGCCGAGGTTGCCCGGTCCACGTGAACTCCGGCCCTCGTCGCCCACTTCACGCTCTTGCCCCTTCGGGTGCCTGGACATCGAGGAGCTGGGCGACGGCCGCGATCGCCAGACGGCAGTCGTCGCGCAGATCGGCACGGAAGTGGTCGCGTCGATCTATACGCCGCCACTCTCGTCGCCACCTCTGGAGAGTCCGACGCGCAGGATCGTGGTCGGCGCCGATGTCGTCCAGCAGGGCCTGGTATTCGGCGGTGCGTGCGCTTCGCATGTCGGTGGCCAGCGCCTCGGACTCTCGTCGGGCGGTCGTTGCTGTCCACACGATGGCCTCCCCGTTGGCTTCGATCACCGCTGCTGCGACCCATTCGAGCTGCTCCTTTGTGCGGGCGTCACTGGGCAATGCGACGAGGCCGTCGCCGACCTGGCCGACGCCGAGGTCCTTCAACTTGCGCCACACAGCGATGCGCGGCGTGGAAGGCTCCCGTGGAATTCGGTAGCTCAAGAGCACCCAACTGACCGACTGTTGCGTAACCACGGTTACAACCCTATCATGTCGTTTCGTGATGCAACCACGGTTACACAACTCAATCGAAATCGACGGCCATCCCGGCGCCTCGATCGAACGACGCGACTGGATTGCTGCCTGGGCGACCGTTGCGGCGAACAGCTTCGGCGGGCCGGCCGGCCAGATAGCCGTGATGCACGACGAGATCGTCGTACGCCGACGTTGGGTGGGCGAGCGCCGCTTCCTCCACGCGCTCAACTACTGCATGCTTCTGCCCGGCCCGGAGGCCCAGCAGCTCGCGACGTATCTCGGCTGGCTCATCCGCGGACCGGCGGGCGGCCTGTTCGCGGGCTCGCTGTTCATTCTCCCGGGCTTCGTCTCGATAATGGCCCTCTCGATTCTCTTCGCCGCCTACGGCGACCTCACGTGGGTGAACGGGCTCTTCTTCGGGATCTCCGCCGCGGTCATCGCCGTCGTGGCGAACGCGGTCCTTCGAATCGGAAAACGGGTCATCAAGAACCCAGCCATGTTCGGCATCGCCGCGAGCGCATTTGTGGGCATCTTCGTCTTCGAGCTGTCATTCCCCCTCATCGTGGCGATCGCGGTCGTGATCGGACTCATCGGCGGACGAGCGCGGCCGGACACGTTCAACCTCATCCAGGGCCACGACGAGAGAGATGTGACCGATGATGCCGACGTGCTCATCGGCGATCAGGCCGTCTCGGTTGGTCGACCTTCATGGGGTCGGGCGCTGCGGGTTCTCGGGGTGGGTTTGGGATTGTGGTTCGGGCCGGTGCTGGTATTGCTCGTCGGGCTCGGCCGCGGCTCGGTGTTCGTCGACGTGGCGTGGTTCTTCTCCACCGCCGCCGTGCTCACGTTCGGCGGGGCCTATTCTGTGCTCGCCTACATCTCCCAGGAGGCCGTGAACACCTTCGGCTGGCTCGAACCGGGCGAGATGATCAGCGGTCTGGGTATGGCCGAGACCACGCCGGGTCCGCTCATCCAGGTCGTTCAGTTCGTCGGTTTCATGGGGCCGTATCGGGAGCCCGGCTCGCTCAGCCCGATTCAGGCGGGCATCTCGGGCGCTGTGATCGCCACGTGGGTCACCTTCATCCCATCGTTCCTCTGGATCTTCCTCGGAGCACCGTTCATCGAGCACCTCCGGGGTCGAGCCTCGCTCACGTCGGCGCTGTCCACGGTGACCGCAGCGGTAGTCGGGGTGGTATTGAACCTCGCGATCTGGTTCGGACTCTTCACCCTGTTCGACACGGTGCGAGAACGGCGCGGGTTCGGGGCACTCTTCTACCAACCCGAGCTGTCCTCCCTCGACTGGGCGGCAGCGGCCATCGCCGCGGCCGCCGCCGTCGCCATCTTCCGCTACAACGTCGCAACACTTCGGGTCGTCGGAGCGGCCGCGGTGGTCGGCGTCGTCTACCAACTCCTGACCACCTGAACCATCGCCTCGGAAAGGCCCGACCATGACCACAAACGTCCTGTTCCTCTGCCCCCACAACGCTGCGAAGAGCGTTGCTGCCGCCGCGTTCCTCGAACGAGCTTCTGCCGACCGTGGGCTCGACGTGCTGGTGAAGACCGCCGGCACGGAGCCCGACCCCGAGGTCAACCCGATCGTGCGGAATCGATTGGTCGCCGATGGACTCCCGGTCGAGGTCGTGCCTCGGGCCGTGAGCGACGACGATCTGAAAGCGGCCGACATCGTCGTGAACATCGGCTGCGACCTCGCCGGTCGCCCCGGCGCAGACGCGACCCGCGACTGGAACATCCCCAACTTCAGCGACAACCCCATCGCGGCGTTCGCCGCCATCGAGTCGCACGTCGCAACGCTTCTCACCGAACTGACATAGCGGGTTGGGGGAGCGAAGACTGGCGGAGCGACCACGCGACGGATCTCGCCGTGCGGCGAATCAACGCAACAGGATGCCGAGCCGAACGGTGTAGCCGCTCATCACGGTCCAGAACAAGACCGCGAACGTCCTCTCCCCAGCACGCTCGTTGACCGTCGATCCGGTCCAGGTGCCCAGAGCCATGAGCGGCACGGCCGCAACCGCCATGAGCAGCGAGTTGCTCGACAGCAGGTTGGCCTCGGCGAAGATCGCCGTCTTCGTGGCGTCACCTGCGAACGATGCGAGTGACGCGGCACCGACGAAGTGACGCCGATCCAGTCCGAGGTTTCGGATGGCGACACCCTTGAGCGGGCCCGAGGTACCCGAGAACCCGCTCGAGGCGCCGGAGACGAAGGCGAGCAACGGTGCGAGCCCGACGCGGGCGAGCTGCAGGTCGAACCGTTCGGCAATCATCGTCGCCCCGAACATGGCGATGACTCCTATGGTGACCACGATCGTGGGCGCGCGCACGAGCAACGTCGATCCGAGCGCGGCTCCGATCACGATCAATGCGACGATGCCCGACGCGGCTCTGAACGGCAGCGTGTTGCGATACGCGATGATCTTGGCCACGTTGTTGCTTGCCAGCAACAGTGCGGCGAGCGCGACGCCCTCCTTCACACCGAGGAACAACCCGAGCGCCGGGACGAGAACGAGTGAGCCGCCGAGACCCGCCGACGCCGACACCGTGAACGACACGTAGACGAGGGCGAGCACACCCAGCATCAAAACGACGTCCATCAAACCTCCCTCTCGCTGTCTTCGGGGTTCAGATCCCGATGATCCCCATGTCGAGCTCTGTCAAACGCGCGTTCACTGCGGGGACGTCACCCTCGAGAGCTGCCCGAAGGTCGTCGAGCGGCACCAGGGCCTCACCGGCGAGCTTCTCGTACACGTCATGTGATTGCTGCGTCGGCGCGAAGTCGGCAGACGAGACGACCGGTTCGAGGTTCTTCAGCTTTTCGAACAACTTCTCGCGGTAGTTCAGCGAGTCGCCGGGCGAGGTGAGTTCGGGTTGCACAAGCGTGTTCTCGATCGCGTCGAGTCGATCGGTCAGTGCCGCCACCGACGCGAGCGCATCGTCCGCATCGCCGTGATCTGCAAGTCGATCGCCCCAGTGGGCGAGCTGCTTCTTGAGTTCGCGGCATGTGTTCACACCCGCGGCAATGCTCGAGAGCGTGTCGCGGATTTGGATCAGGAGGTCGAATTGGGCCTCGAGGTCGGCGTCACTCGTCTGCACTCGCGGATCCTTCAGCAGCTCGAACGACTGGGTCATCGACCAGTCACCGACGGCGAGTCGCACCGAATATGTGCCAGGAGTGACCAGAGGCCCCTTGGGGCGACCGTGGAAGTCGGTGTCGACCATCTTCACGCCCGCGGGGTATGTCATCGGCCACTGGAACTCGTTCACGCCCTCGTGCGAGGTCATGTAGAGGCGGTCCTTGTCCTCAGGGGCGCGGTCTTCCTTCGGCGGGATCGTGCTCGTGAACGTCTCGATCTCGTTGCCATCACCGTCGAGGAAGGTGAGTCCCGCGTCGCCCGCAGCGGCCTCGTCGAGGTGGTAGGTGACGCGCACGCCGAAACGAACGTCGTCGCCCGCATCTATCAGGTGTTTGACCTTGTGCCCGGTGTCGAGTTCCTCCAGTAGGAAGGTGGCGTTCTGCCCGAGGGTCGTGTGGTAGTTCTTCCCGTCGAGGCCACCCCAGAAGCCAGCGAAGATGTGGGGTGGGGTGCGCACGGTGTCGAGCGGGCGGAACAGGTGCTTCTGGCCCTCCGTGAAGTCGTCATGAAGCTGGTGGAGCTGAGTGAGATCGTCGAGGATCCAGAACGACCGGCCGTGGGTCCCGATCACGAGATCGTTGTCCTTGATCACGAAGTCATAGATCGGAGTGATCGGCAGGTTGCCCTGGATCGACTGCCAGGTGGCACCGTCGTCGAACGAGGCATGTACGCCCAGTTCGGTGCCGACATACAGAAGACCCTGCCGATCCGGATCCTCGCGGATCACCCGACAAAACTCGCCGTCGGGGATGCCGTCGCTGATCGACGTCCACGTCTCACCGAGGTCGGTTGTCTTGAAGACGTATGGCGCATAGTCGCCGTTCTTGTGGCAAGCCACGGTCATGTACGCGGTGCCTGGTGTATGCCGTGACTCCTCGATCATCGTGACCTGGCTGAACTTCGAGACGTCAGGAGGCGTGACCTCGCGCCACGCTCCGCCCTCGTCGGTCGTCACGTGGACCCGCCCGTCGTCGGAGCCGGCCATGAGCGTGCCGGGCGAGTGAGCCGACACCATCAACGAAAAAATGGTGGCGTACATCTCGGCACCGGCCGAGTCCATCGTGAGGGGCCCGGACACACCCATCGTGTCGGGGTCGGCGTGGGTGAGGTCAGGGCTGATCGGCTCCCAGCTGTGGCCTTCGTCGGTTGATTTGAAGACCCTGTTTCCGGCGGCGTAGAGCACGTCGGGATCCTGAGGTGAGAACACGATCGGGTACGTCCACTGGAACCGCACCTCGGCCGAGTTGCCGTCATGCACCGCCTCCGGCCAGACGCTCACGAGCTGAATCTGTTTGGTTGTGTGGTCGTATCGTTGCAGCGCATCGCCACCGCCCGGCGAGCTCCCGATCGCCCCCACATAAACGATGTTGGGATCGCCGGGCTTCGGTGCGACATAACCGCTCTCAGCCGTACCGGGTGCGTAGCAGTCAGCCCATGAGATGGCACCGGTATCGGTTCGACTCGGAACCGAGATGCTGGAATTGTCCTGTTGCGAGCCGTACACCCGATAGGGGTACTGATCGTCGACGGCCACGTGGTAGAACTGCGCCGTCATCTGGTTGTAGATGCTCGACCAGGAGCGTCCGGCGTTCAGCGAAACCCATGCTCCGCCGTCATCGGCGCCGATCATGCGGTCAGGATTGGTCGGGTCGATCCACAGCGCGTGATTGTCACCGTGCGGGGTGGTGAACTCCTCGAATTCCTTGCCGCCGTCGATCGACTTCCATGCCTTCATGTTCATGACGAACACGGTGTCGGGGTCGGTGGGGTGGGCCACGACGTGCTGGTAGTACCAGGGGCGCCAACAGAGCTCGGGCTTCGAGGAGGTCTTGGTCCAGTTGTCGCCCAGGTCGTCGGACCGATAGAGGCCACGCTTGCGACCCTCGGCTTCGATCACGGCGAACACCCGCCCCGACTGAGCCGGAGAGACGGCCACACCCATCTTCCCGAGGGTTCCGTCGGGTAGCCCGGGATTGGTCGACAGGTCGTCCCATGTGTCGCCACCATCGCGTGAACGCCACAGCCGACACCCCGGTCCTCCGCTGTTCATCGACCAGAAGTTGCGCCGAGCCTCCCACGTCGTCGCGAACACAATGCGAGGGTTGTTGGGGTCGAGCGAGACGTCGATCGCGCCCGAGTTGTCGGCCACATGAAGCACGAGGTCCCAGGTCTCGCCACCGTCGTGCGAGCGGTAGAGGCCACGTTCGGGGTTGTCCTTCGCGGAATGACCGAGGACGGCCACATAGACGGTGTCGGGATCGGTGGGATGTACGCGGATCTCGCCGATGTGGCGGCTCTCCGGAAGACCGATGTGGCGCCACGTACGTCCGGCGTCGGTGCTCTTGTACATCCCGTCGCCGTGGGTGACATCGATCCGGATCGTGGCCTCACCGGTACCGGCGTAGATGACGTTTGGATCCGACGGCGCCACCGCGAGCGCGCCGATCGAACCGGTGTCGAGCTGACCGTCCGTGACGTTTTCCCAGAACAGACCGGCGTCATCGCTCTTCCAGACACCGCCCGCAACCGCGCCGAAGTAGTACACAGCCTGATCGACTGGATCGGCTGCGACCGCGACCACTCGGCCCCCTCTGGTCGGCCCGATGCAGCGGTAACGAATCTGGCTCAGGTACTTCGGATCAATCCCGGACATTTGGGTGCTCCCTCTCGGCGTGATGCGAAGTTAGCGCAGCTCTGGCCCACTTCGAGATGCCAGCGCGGAAGGGAGGACCGAGCGGAAGGGAAGCGACGAGGGACGAGGAGCGGCTCGCCGCCTCCGGCGCAGCCGCAGCGCGGGTC
>JBPCTR010000269.1:0-16627 GCA_051011575.1 Acidimicrobiales bacterium
CCGGTGGCGAGCATCGGGTCGAGAATCAGGCAGTGCCGGCCGTCGAGGTCGTCGGGAACGGTGTTCACATAGGCGTGGGGGAGCAGCGTCTCCTCATCGCGGCGAAGTCCGAGGAACCCGACGCGAGCCTCGGGGAGCAGGCGGAGCGCGGCATCGAGCATTCCGAGACCGGCGCGCATCACCGGAATCACGAGCGGCGGTTCGGTGATGCGCACGCCGGTGGTGGGTTCGAGCGGCGTGTCGATGTCGATCGTCGTGACCGGAATCGACCGCAGCGATTCGTAGACCACGAACTGGCTCAGCTCATCGAGATTGCGGCGAAAGTCCGCGCGTCCGGTCGACTTCATGCGCAGCGCGGTGAGCCGCTCCGCGGCGAGAGGATGCTTCACGACGTGGGTTTCCATGGAGGTGCAAGCTAGTGGCCGAGCGTCGCGTGTGTTGAGGCCGGGTGACGGGTGCGTTACCGATCCGTAACCAAATCCGGGGGTGATATGTGCAATCGGTCACTCCATGACTAGTCTTTGCCCCGCAAACCGGGCCGCAACATCGGCGTTGCGCGCACGACACGAACAAACGGAGGGAATCCGAATGAAGAACACGAAGCTGTTCCGCCTCTTGGCGGTGCTCTTCGCAGTCACGCTGTTTGCAGCGGCCTGCGGAAGCGATGCAGCCGACGATGCCTCGGGCAACGACGGTGGTGGCCAGACCGACGACGGTGGTAGCACCGACGACGGCGACGGTGGCAGCACCGACGACGGTGGTAGCACCGACGACGGCGGAAGCACCGACGACGACCCGGACACGGTCGACGCAACCCAGGGAAGCCTGCTCGACGTGGTCAAGTCGCGTGGAACGCTCAACTGTGGCGTGTCGGGCGCAGGCGTGGCCTTCTCGGTCCCCGATCCCAGCGGTCGTATGGTCGGCTTCGATGCCGACATGTGTCGTGCAACCGCTGCCGCCATCCTCGGCGACGCTGAAGCAGTCAACCTCCCGGCCCTCACGGCCGCAGAGCGCTTCACCGCCGTCCAGACCGGCGACGTCGACCTGCTCCACCGCAACACCACCTGGACCCAGAGCCGTGACACCGACGTGGGCATGGACTTCGGTCCGACCACCTACTACGACGGTCAGCAGCTGATGGGTCGCTCCGGCGACGGCTTCTCCGGTGGCAGCACCGTGGCCGACATCGGTGGCGCTGTGGTCTGCACCAACGCCGGTACGACGACGGAGAAGAACATCTCCGACGCCGCTGCCGCTGCGGGTGTGAGCATCACGCTGAACACCTTCGAGGACTTCGACATCGTGACCGAGAAGTTCATCTCGGGCGCCTGTGACATCATCACCACCGACGGTTCCGGCCTCGTTGGCCGTAAGGCCACGCAGGAGCCGGCCGGCGAGGATTGGGCGATCTTCCCCGCCACGCCGATCTCCAAGGAGCCGCTCGGCCCGACCTACGGCCAGAACGACTCGTCCTTCGCGGACGTCGTCAACTGGACCGTCTACGCGATGATCATCGCGGAGGAGAAGGGCATCAACAGCGGCAACGCGGACTCGATCATCGGCAACGATGACTTCGACGCCGAAGCGCAGCGCCTGATGGGTGGCGAGGGCGAGCTCCAGACCCTCATGGGCCTCGAGGCCGACGCTTTCCAGCAGGTCATCCTCCAGATCGGCAACTATGGCGAGGTCTTCGAGCGTCACCTTGCTCCCGTGGGTATCACCCGCGAGGGCTCGGCAAACGCGCTGTGGACCGATGGCGGTCTCATCTACGCACCGCCTGCACGCTGATACCGATTTTTAGGTTGGGCGGCTGAGACGCTAACTTCAGCCACACAACTAAGAGAACTGTCGGGCCGGGAGTCTTCACGGCTCCCGGCCCGTTCGGTTTCCTACTCACAATTCGCCCGGGGGAGCATGCGCTGGTGAGCATCATTGAAGAGAGCGCCGGGCTGAGTGCAGCGACGCGACCGCCCTTCTATAGAGACGCCACGGTCGTCAAGTGGATGGTGCAGATCGCTGCGCTGGTTCTTGTGATTCTCGGGCTCGTCTTCTTCGTGAATGTCGCCGGAGACAACCTCCGCACCCGCGACATCTCCACCAGCTTCGACTTCCTGAGCGTCGATCCGGGCATCTCTCTCTCGGAGGGAATCGACACCGAACCCGACACGGGCGGTCGGGCGATCTGGGTCGGGATGGTCAACACCTTCCGGCTCGCGGTGACCGGCATCATCTTCGCCACGATCCTCGGGGTCCTTGTCGGCCTGTCCCGGCTCTCCAACAACTGGATCGTCAATCGAATCGGAACGGTGTTCGTCGAGACACTGCGCAACATCCCGCTCCTCGTGCAGATTCTCGTGTACTTCGCGATCCTCACCGCGCTCGACCGAATTCGACTTGATCAAGGGCCCATCAACGGCTGGCTCCACATCTCGAACAAAGGCGTGTCGGTCCCGAGAATCTCACTCGCCGATGGCTTCTATCAGTGGGCGACGGTCATGCTCATCGGCGCGGTCGTGGCCCGCTATGTCTACAAGACTCGGTTGCACCACCAGGAAGATACGGGCGCCGACACCTTCCCGGTCGGCTCAGCGCTCGGCGTCATGGCGGTATTCGGCATCGTCGGGTGGTTCGTGCATCCTCTTTTCGGATGGCTCGACGCTCCGCTCTCATGGATCGCCGATCTCATCGACGAGATTCCCCAGGTAGCCCTTCAACTTGTCTTCTCGTTGATTGCCGTTGGGGTCGCAGCGACTTGGATCCGTCGATTCCTCGACAGTCGTCGAACGCCTGCCGGGCTCGCCAAGCTCACCGACGACGACATCTTCCGGATGGTCTTCGCCGGGGTCGGCGGAGTCGTCGGCGTGATCTTCTTCATGATTCTCTGGCCGGGCTTCTCCGACTGGTGCCTCAACAGCTCCCGCGATTTGTTCAACCTGCTCTCCGACAAGTTCGGCGAAGGGCGCGGCAGCTTCACCGAGGATCGGCCCTTCGGATTCGATCGCCCCGACATCGAACAGACCGGCAACTTCCCCAACCCGGGTCCCGCTGGGTGGAACATGAGCGCCGGCTTCGCGGCGGTGTTCTTCGGCGTCTGGTTCTATACAGCGGCGTTCATCGCCGAGATCGTTCGTGGCGGCATCCTCGCCGTGGCCAAGGTTCAGACCGAAGCCGCCGATGCGCTCGGGCTGCATACATCCACGAAGCTCCGGCGCATCGTCCTTCCGCAGGCGTTCCGCATCATCCTGCCTCCACTGGGCAACCAGTACCTGAATCTCACCAAGAACACGTCACTCGCGATCGCGGTCGGAATGTCCGACATGGTCCAGGTCAGTCAGACGGTGCAGAACCAGACCGGGCGCACGATCCCGGTCCTGGCGATCATGATGCTCTTCTATCTCGCGTGTTCGTTGTCGATCTCGGTGGTCGTCAACTATTTCAATGTCCGGCTGAAGCTCGTGGAGCGCTGATCGATGGTTGATGTAGGACTCGATCCCGACCTCTCGCACGCACAGGTCGACTATGCCCACGAGCTCGACGAGGTCGCGCTTCCACCCGAGGAACCTTCGCTCCCACCTGGTGAATGGATCAGGAAGAACCTGTTTGCGAGCGTGACCGACACCGTTCTCACGTTTGTGTTCGGTTCACTCGCCTTCATCGCGTTCCGAGGCCTCCTCGGATTCACGTTCCATCCGGAGCGACGGTGGTCGGCGACGTTCACCAACGTCCGACTGCTGATGACGCAGTCATATCCGATCGAGAACTACGCCCGGATCTGGGCCTCGTTGGGCTTCATCGTCGTGATGACGGGGTTGTCGCTCGCCATGTACCGCTCGGGCGGTGTGGTCTCGATGAAGCGGATCAGCATGTGGCTGATGAACCTGGGCACGATCGTCACCAGCGCGGTGCTGCTCACCCCACACGCTCCCGAAGTCATCGGTGAGGATGGAGCCCCGCTTCCCACCCGCGGATACTTCGATGTTCTGGGCGATCGAGCACTGTGGCTGATCATCGGACTGCTCGTGCTCGGGGCCGGGCTCGGGATCTGGTACGGCATGGGGGAGCGGCGCCGGTCGGTCTTCGTTCCCTTCCTTGGGGTCGTGTTCGGGGTGCTCGGTTCGCTCGCGCTCAGCCTGTGGGTCGTCCCCTATGGCAAATGGGAGTTCGTCTCCGAGACCGGCGAGTTCATCGCCGAATCCGGTGTCACGGTCGCCGAGACCACCAAGACTCCGTGGACGGTGATGTGGGTACTGCTCGTCGGTGCGTTCGCGCTCGGTGTACTCGTCCGCGATCGGGTCGAGAAGTGGATGAAGCCGCTGCTGGCGCTCTTGTGGGTGCTGGCGCCATTCATCGTGTACTGGGTCATCCAGCGGGCGCCCGTTATCGACTGGGATCAGATCTTCTCGTGGGATCTCCCGCTGTTCCTCGGCTTCGCTGTGGTCGGCGGTGTGATCCTGATGGGTTTGTCGAGTCCAGGGCTCGGAGAGATCGGACGGGTCATCTCCGTTGCCCTCGTCGGCTGGGGCCTGTTCCAGTGGGTGATCGCGTTCTTTGGTTGGATCGAGCCGGGATGGTCACAGAAGGTTCGCATCAGCTTCCTGCTGCTCGGCCTCGTGGCCCTCGTCGCCCCGACCTTTGCCGGAAACGTCGCCACCCGACTTCGCTTCGTCGCGGGTTGGGTGGGGATCATCTTCGTGACCCACTTCGTGATCACGATCGTGAACACCGACTCCAAGCTCCTCATCCAGCAGCCGACGTTCCAGGGCGGCTTCAACCTCACGTTGTTCGTGGCGTCGATCTCGCTCCTGCTGTCGTTCCCGCTCGGCGTTCTCCTTGCACTCGGCCGTACCTCGAGCATGCCGATCTTCCGACTCATCTCGACCGGCTACATCGAGCTCGTGCGCGGCGTACCGCTCATCACCGTCCTGTTCTTCTTCTCGAATGTGCTCCCGCTCTTCCTCCCGAATGGGATGGACGTGGCCGAACTCGCGGCCGTCACGCTCGGATTCGTCCTCTTCTCGGCCGCCTACCTCGCGGAGAATGTGCGTGGTGGCCTCCAAGCCGTACGTCGGGGCCAGTACGAGGCCGCCGATGCCGTCGGTCTCTCCACCGCCCAGCGGACGTCGTTCATCGTGTTGCCACAGGCGCTTCGCGTGTCGATCCCACCGCTGGTCGGTCAGGCGATCGCGACGTACAAGGAGACCTCACTGCTCTTCATCATCGGAGCGTTCGATCTGCTCAGAATCTCGAACAACGTGATCTCGCAGCAAACCGAGTTCCTCGGCGTGCGCAAGGAAAACCTGTTGTTTGCCTGCGTCCTGTATTGGATCGGTTCGTTCTCGATGGCGAAGTACAGCCACAAGCTCGAGCGTCGGATGGGTCTCGGTACCCGATGACACCCGAGGATTTTGCACCCAGTCCCAAGCAAAGGGAGAACCAGCCATGACGAGCGCACACGCAGGTCGCGAACTCGGCCGCCCCGACATGATCGTCTGCGAGGGCGTCGACAAGTGGTACGGCGACTTCCAGGCACTGAAGGGCGTGAGCGCGACCATCGCCGAGCGAGAGGTGGTCGTTGTGCTCGGCCCATCGGGCTCGGGCAAGTCGACGTGGATTCGTTGCATCAATCGCCTCGAGGCCCACCAGGGCGGCAACATCACTGTCGACGGCGTCGAGCTCACCAACGACCTTCGCAACATCGAGCAGATCCGGTCCGAGGTCGGGATGGTGTTCCAGCAGTTCAACCTGTTCCCGCACCTTACGGTGCTCGACAACGTCACTCTGGCGCCCCGCTGGGTGCGCAAGCAGCCCAAGGGTGAAGCCGAATCGAAGGCGATGGAACTGCTCGAACGAGTTGGCATTCCCGAGCAGGCTGCGAAGTATCCCGGGCAGCTCTCAGGCGGTCAGCAGCAGCGCGTGGCCATCGCTCGATCCCTGGCGATGGAACCGAGGGTCATGCTCTTCGACGAGCCCACATCGGCCCTCGACCCGGAGATGATCAAGGAGGTCCTCGACGTGATGAAGGACCTCGCGCTCGGAGGTATGACGATGATCGTCGTGACTCACGAGATGGGGTTCGCCCGCGAAGTCGCCGACCGAATCATCTTCATGGAGTCGGGCGAGATCGTCGAGGTCGGAACACCGCAGCACTTCTTCGAGAACCCCACCGAGGACCGCACCAAGCTCTTCCTCAGTCAGATCCTCTGAGCAGGTCGATCCGGCCCTGACGGGCTGGAACGCTGGCGTCTACTGGTTGGAGGTCGAGACCAGCCAGTCGAAAATGGGCTCGCGGCGATGGAACATCTCGGGATGCCATTGCACGGCCACGATCGGCTTTCCGTCGAACTCGATGCCCTCGATCTCGCCGTCGTCGGCGCGAGCGATGACACGGATTCCCTGTCCGACCTCGTCGAGAACCTGGTGATGGAAGCTGTTCACGGCGACCCGCTCGCCGTATGCCGCACCGAGGGCGCTGTCGGGCTCGATCTTCACGTCGTGCACGGTGTCCTCCATCGTGGCGTCGAAGCGGGCGTGGCTGGGCACGTGCTGAACCAGCGTGCCCCCCGCGGCCACGTTGAGGAGCTGAATGCCCCTGCAGATGCCGAGCGTGGGTTTCGACCGCTCGACCGCCATCGCAGCGAGCCGCAACTCGAACTCGTCGCGTTCGGGCTCGAGATCGAGAAGCTCCGTGGTCGGCTCGGCCCCGTATCGGGCGGGGTCCACGTCGGTTCCTCCGGTGAGCAGAAGCCCATCGAGCCGGTCGATCAGTTCTGCCGGATCCACGCGCAATGGAACATGCACCGGAACTCCGCCGGAGGCGAGTACGGCGTCGACATAGTCCGTGAGAACCGCGTCGACCATCGCGTCCCATAGAACCGGAGGCGCACCCTCGACCCTTCCGTAAGGAAATTCGCGGCCGGTGATCCCGATGAGCGGTTTCATGACGACCCACGGTAGCGGCATCCGCCATCGGGTAGAATCTCCATCAATGATGGCCCTGTATCTCTTTTGTGCAGCCTTGGGCATCCCCCTCATCGCGCTGTTCGCGTTCAGCTCCGGCGACGGCGACGCCGAGCTCGGCGACGGCGGCTTCGACATGGATGCCGATGGCGGCGATTTCGACCTCGACGTCTCGGGTGCCGACGGTGGCGTAGGGGATCTCACTGCGCTCTTTCGCCGAATTCCGATCAGCTCGTACGCATCCTTTCTCGCCTTTTTCGGCGGGGTGGGTGTCGTCAGCACGTGGGTCGGCGTCGGTGTCATCGCCACATTCATCCTGGCTCTCGTACTGGGCCTGGCCAGCGCCAGCATCAACACGGCCGCGTTCGCGTTCCTTCGGAGCACCGATGCCTCGAGCCACTTCACCGACCGTCAGCTCGAGGGCAGGCTCGCAACCGTGAGCGTGCCGATCGAGGAAGGCCGCCGTGGTCGCGTCTGGCTCGACACGGGTGACGAACGCGTGCAGCTCACCGCCGGAGCGATCGACCGCGAACTCGACGTTAACTTCGAGCGCGGCGAAGAGGTCGTCATCGTGGAGGTCGAGAACGGAATCGCAAAAGTCATGCGGGCCCCGGATCTCGATGACTGACCGCCCGTTGCGATTGACGCCGATCAGCCGATTGGTGAAGGTGTTCGCTACCACGGCGCTTAGCGCCGCAGAAAAGGAGACACATACATGATCCCCGTCATCGTGGGAGCCGCACTTGCGCTGATGATCATCACCGCAATCTTCGTCGTGAAGAGCCTGATCATCATCTGTCCGCCGAACCGAGTCGCCATCATCTCCGGTCGTACCAAACAGACCGCCGACGGCCGCACGATCGGCTATCGAGCGGTCAAGGGAGGCCGCACGCTGCGCGTGCCGCTCATCGAGCAAGTGTCGTGGATGGACCTCAACAACATTCCGCTCGAAGTCTCCGTTCTCAACGCCTACTCCAAGGGTGCCATCCCGCTGAACGTGCAGGGAATCGCGAATGTGAAGGTGTCGAGCCAGGATTCGTTGCTCTCCAATTCAGTGGAGCGCTTCCTGAACGTTCCCCACCAATCGATCGCGCAGATCGCCAAGGAGACGCTCGAGGCCAACCTTCGCGGTGTGCTCGCCACGCTGACCCCTGAAGAGGTCAACGAGGATCGGCTGAAGTTCAGCCAGGTGCTGATCGAAGAGGCCGACGACGACATCAAGACGCTCGGCCTCGAGCTCGACGTGTTGAAGATTCAGAACGTCACGGATGAGGTTGGGTATCTCGACGCTGTCGGTCGACGTCGAACGGCCGAGGTGCTCAAGTCCGCCCGTGTCTCCGAAGCCGAGAAGCAGGCCGAAGCCGAAGAGGCCGAAGCTGCCTCCCGTCAGCTCGCTCAGATCGCTCAGGCCCAGTCCGAGCGCAACATCGTGGAGGAGCAGAACCTCCTACGGGTGCGCACAGCCGAGCTCGACGGTGTGGCCCGAGCCTCAGAGGAGGAAGCTCGTGTCGCCGGCGAAAAGGCGAAGGCCATCGCGCAGCAGGAACTCGAGGCCGAGCGCATCGAGCTCGAGAAGCGTCGCCTCCAGGCCGACGTTGTTCTTCCCGCGCAGGCTGCCCTCGAAGCGAAGCAGCTGTCGGCCCGTGCCGACGCGGCGCACATCGTGGAGGAAGGCGCCGCCTCGGTCGAGGTGTTCAAGCGTCTCACGCAGCAATACCAGGCCGCCGGCAACGATGCCCACGACATTCTCGTGCTGAACATGTTGCCCGACCTCGTCGAGCAGATCGTGTCCACGGTGAACGGGATCGATATCGACAAGATGACCGTGATCGATTCGGGCGGCGACGGAAGTGCGCTCCCCAGTCTGGTCACCCAGCTCCCACAGTCGGTTATTTCGATCGCCGAACAGATCGAGACGGCCACGGGTGTCGACATCATGAGCCCGCTGCGAGAGCGTATGGGTGCCTCAGGTGATGGAGGTGGTGGTGCACCGGCGTTGTCCGAAGCCTCAGCATCGACCCCCGACCAGATCGATGCGGGCGAGGTCGAGCAACCTCAAGCCGCGGACTGAGCGGCCCGATCCAGTACGAATCGTGAAGGGCAACCCACGTTGACGAGCGCGCTCGGAATCGACATCGGTGGCTCCGGTATGAAGGCGGCTCCGGTCGACCTTGACCGGGGCAAGACGACCGACGATCGCTTCCGGATCGTGACACCCCAGCCGGCAACACCCGAGGCGATGGCCGAGGTGGTCGGTGAGCTCGTCCGACACTTCGAGTGGACGGGTCCGGTAGGCGTCGGGTTCCCCGGGGTGATCCAGAGCGGCATCGTGCGGACCGCGGCGAATCTCGACCCGTCGTGGGTCGATGTCGATGGCGATGGCCTGTTCACCCAGGTGTCGGGATGTGACGTGGTGTTGATCAACGACGCCGACGCCGCGGGCTCGGCCGAGCTCCGATTCGGGGCCGGCCAGGGCGAGCGGGGTGTCGTCGTGATGCTCACGCTCGGTACGGGTATCGGGTCGGCCATTTTCACCGACGGAGTCCTCGTACCCAACACCGAGTTCGGGCACCTGGACATGGGTGGCATGATCGCCGAGGACCGGGCATCGTCGCGGGCCAAGGACGAACACGACTTGTCTTTCGAGGAGTGGGGGGCCGAGCTCGAGCGCTACCTCCTCGAGATCGAAATGCTCTTCTCACCGAACCTGGTCATCCTCGGCGGCGGGATCAGCAAGCAGTTCGATCAGTTCGATCATTACCTGAGTCAGGTTCGGGCACGGGTTGTCCCCGCAAAGATGCGCAACAAGGCGGGCATTATCGGCGCCGCGCTCGCACAAGCCTGACCGCTTGTCGGGTCAACGAAGCAGCCCGCTGATCCAGCGTCGCGTGTCGGCGGGGTCGATCACATCATCGATTTCGAAGTGGCTCGCCACGTTCACCGCCTTCCCGTGTTCGTACATGCGGTCGACGAGTTCCTCGAACAGTCGCTCTTGGGCTTCGGGATCACCGGCTTCCGCGAGCTCTCGAGAGAATCCGAGCCGAACCGCACCCTCGAGACCCATCGGCCCGAACTCACCCGTGGGCCACGCAACCGTGAACAGCGGTTCCTTGAGCCCGCCGCCCGCCATCGCTTGTGCGCCGAGTCCGTACCCCTTGCGGGTCACGACGGTGGCATATGGCACCGTCAGGTTTGCTCCCACCCGAAACAACCGACCAGCGGAACGAGGGAGGCCCTCCGCATCGGAGTCAGGTCCGACCATGAATCCGGGCGTGTCACACACGAACAGAATCGGAAGACCCCAGCGTTCACACAGTTCCATGAATTCGGCGCTCTTCACCGCAGCTCCGTGGTCGATCGCGCCCGCGAGATGCAGAGGATTGTTCGCGATCACTCCGATCGGGCTGCCCTCGACCCGGGCAAACGTGGTGATGAGGCCTCGATTCCAGTCCGCACGAAGCTCGAGCGAACTGCCGATGTCGACGATCGATGCAAGCGCCTCACGCATGTCGTAGACGCGCTTGCGGTTCGCCGGCACGACGGTGCGCGCGGCGTTGGGGTCGGGCGCTTCCCACCGGTCGTCGACGCCCTGTGTGAACCCGAGGAGCTTCCGGGCGGTCGCGGTGGCCTCGGTTTCGTCCGCGACGAGCACGTCGATGACTCCGTTCTCGGCGTGTATGACGGCCGGCCCCACCTGGGTCGGCTCGAACGTCCCCAGGCCGCCGCCTTCGATCATCGCCGGGCCACCCATGCCGATGTTCGAGTCTTCGGTGGCGATCACCACGTCGCAACTCCCGAGGAGAGCGGCGTTGCCGGCAAAGCAATAGCCGGCGTTCACGCCGATGAGCGGCACCGTGCCGGCGAGCGCGCCGAAGAGTGCGAACGCCTCACAGTCGAGCCAGCTCACCCCGGGCATGTCGGTGTCGCCCGGGCGCCCACCTCCGCCTTCTGTGAAGAGGACGATTGGTAGTTCCTGTCGAGCTGCGAGCTCGAACAGCCGATCCTTCTTCCGGTGGTTCATCCAGCCCTGGGTGCCGGCCAGGACCATGTAGTCGTAGCTTGCCACGATGGCGCGTGTGTGGTCTTGGCCGAAACGGTCGGCGTTGACGGTGGCCACTCCGCCAACGAGTCCATCGGCTGGCGTTCGTTCGATCAGCTCTTCGATTCCGCGACGCCGGCGTTGCGCGGCGAGTGCCAGAGGTCCGAACTCGATGAACGAGCCGTCATCGATCAGATCGGCGATGTTCTCCCGCGCGGTTCGGCGTCCAGCTTTGTGCCGCTTCTCGACCGCATCCGCTCGAGCGTCGTCGAGGCCCACAGCGTGGCGAGCTCGAACCTCGTCGAGGTCGGGCCGGTCGTCCGGGTTGTGACGTTCGGGCGTTGTTGGCGGTTCGGCGATTGCGGGCTCGGTGGTGACCAGAACCTGCCCGGCGGTGATCGCTTGGCCGACGACCACGGCAACGGTGGTGACGCGCACGTCATGGTCCGTGCTCACGACGTGTTCCATCTTCATCGACTCGAGCACGACGAGGGGATCGCCGGTAGCGATCGTGTCTCCCATCGTGGGCACGCTCAGCACGGTGCCGACAAGCGGGGATTCGACAGTGGTCACCGCACCAATGTGGTCGCAGCGCTCGGGCCGCGTCCAACCACGTCCGATTCAGGCGGGGAGCGCCGCTGCTTCGGCGATCAGCTCGGCGTAGCGCGGCTTCACGACGTCGTTGATGAGCGCGAGGCGCTCGTCGAAGGGGAGGAAACCGCTCTTCATCGCATTCACGCTGAGCCATTGCATGTCGGGAAGATCCCAACCGAAGGTCTCGACCATGTGCATCATCTCGTCGGTCATCGAGATGTTGCTCATCAACCGATTGTCGGTGTTGAGTGTCACGCGGAACCGCAGTTCCTTGAAGAGGCGAATCGGGTGATCGGCGAGATCGTCGACAACGCCGGTGTGCAGGTTCGACGTCGGGCAGACCTCGAGCGGGATTCGACGATCGCGCACGTAGTGGGCGAGGCGACCGAGCGTGGCCTGGCCATCCGCGTCGACGTTGATGTCATCGACGATTCGAACGCCGTGCCCGAGCCGCTCGGCCGAGCACCACTGGAGTGCCTTCCAGATCGATGGGGGCCCATAGGCCTCACCCGCGTGGATCGTGAAATGAAAATTCTCCCGCTGCGCATATTGGAAGGCGAGCATGTGATCGTCCGGCGGGTAGCCCTTCTCGGGACCGGCGATGTCGAACCCGATGACACCACGCTCGCGCCATCGGACTGCCGCCTGCGACACCTCGAGGCTGCGGTCGAGGTGTCGCATCGCCGAACACAATGTTCGGATCGTCAGATCGGTGCCGGATGACCCGTCGGCGAAACCGGCGGTCACCGCCTCGATCGCCTCGTCCATCGAGAGACCCTTCTCGACGTGCAGCTCGGGAGCGAACCGGACCTCGGCATACACACAGCCATCGGCGGCCAGATCTTCAGCGCATTCCCGAGCGACCCGATGGATCGCTTCCGGCGTCTGCATCACGCCGACGGTGTGCGCAAAAGTCTCGAGGTACAACACGAGGTCCTTGCGATCGGCACCCCGGCGCATCCATTCCGACAGGGCGACCGGGTCGGTCGTAGGAAGGTCGGCGTAACCGGTTTCGTCGGCGAGCTCGATCACGGTCTCGGGTCGCAGGCCACCGTCGAGGTGATCGTGGAGCAGGACCTTCGGTGCCCGTTCAATCTGCTCTCGTGTCGGCAATCGGTTTCCCATCGACTCAGCGTAACCACCCGATCGCCGACGGGTTGGCCGCTTGGTGCGGCTCAGCTGTCGGATGCTCGTCGATGCCCGCTGGTGTGGGGTCGATCGAGCACACCCGGGAGATCGGCGACCGAATCGATGAGGTGCGTGTGAGGCGCCTGTTCGAGACGCTGACGGTCGTGGGTGCCGCTCAGCACGCCGATGACGAGCCCGGCTCCTGCCCGGTTCCCGGCCTCGAGGTCGGCAGCCGTGTCACCCACGATGGCAACCTGAGCCACACTGTCGATCGACAACTCCAGGATCGCTTCGAGCAGCAGGTCGGGTGCGGGATGTCCGCGTCGCGATCCGTGGGCCGACAACTCCGCGGCGAACGTCCCCGACCATCCCAACCGGTCGAGAACGGCCTTGCGGACCTCGCCCGAGAAGCTGGTGGTGACTGCCGCGAGGATCGATCGGTTTCGGAGCTCGTCGAGAATGGCGTGGGCTTCGGGCACGGGCTCGAGGGCGTCGAGGTGGGCGAGGATGCTGTCGTCGAATGCCCAACTGGCCTCCTCGGCCGCTACGGGATCGCCGAGGACGTCCGAGAGCACGACGAGGGTGGGTCGACCCCGCCCCTCACCGATTCGGTGCAGCAGGTCAACGTGTGTGTCGGTGCCCGGCGGATGACCAGCCTGGGAGAGCGCATCGGAGTAGGCGCCCTCGACCAGGCCATCGTCGACGATGAGGGTGCCCATCAGGTCGAACACGATGAGCTGGACCGGAGTCGTCACGGGCCCAGCGTGCCACGTCAGGCTGCCGCACGCGTCCTTCGAAGAAGGGGGTCGGCGGCTGCGAGTGCCTTGTCGGTGAGGCGGAATATCCGCCCGGCAGCACCCGGTGTGTCGCCGTCGACGAGGTTGCCCATGACCTGCAGCGTGATGTTCGCGATCGCCTCGGTACCGACCGCGAGGCGAAGCCCATTCTTGAGAATCCAGGGATGGCCGATCAGAAAGCTGAACCGCCGGCCGGTGCTGAGGAAACCGTCGAAGCGCTCGCCCACCTCAACGTCGTAGCGCTCGGGTGCGGTGGCGGCGTCAGCGAGGAAGAGATCGGCGGCGAGCATGCCGCTCTCGAGTCCGTAGTCGATGCCTTCACCGTTCATCGGGTTGATCAGCCCGGCGGCATCGCCGATCGCGACCCAGCCGGTACCGTGGCGGCGCTGTGCGCTCATGGGAAGCCGCCATGCTCGTGGCCGTTCGATGTAATCGCCGAGGTCCCAGTCGTCGCGCACCATGTCGCGATAGGAGTCGAGGAGCGAGTTCAGGTTGAGCTTCTTGAACCCCTTCATCGTGCTGAGCGCACCGGCGCCGATGTTCACGGTTCCGTCGCCTGCCGGGAACATCCAGCCGTAACCAGGAACGGGCGTTCCGTGATCGTCGCTCAGGGTGAGGCACGCCTCGAGATGGGCATCGGCGTGCCGGGATGACTCGGCGTAGGCACGGATCGCGAGTCCGAATGGTTCGTCGGCGACGCGTTCGGTGCCGAGCATCTTGGCAACCGAGCCGGGAGCGCCCGTGGCCACCACGGTGAGAGGCGCGGTGTACGTGATCCCACCGGCGAGAACACCGCTCACCGATCCGTCGGCCTCGACGATGGGCAGAGCCTCGGTCTCCCATCGAACATCGGCGCCCGCCTCCGTGGCCGCATCGATGAGGGCGGCATCGAGTCGCCGGCGGGGCCACACCGCGCCATGGTCGGGAAAGCGACCTTCAGCGGGCCATGGCAGTTCGCGCACGGTGTTGTTGGCGATCATTCGCAGGCCGGCGATGAGGTGAGCGCCGTCGAGGGGAATGTCGAGCGACTCGAGCGCTCCCACGGCTCGTGGAGTGAGACCGTCGCCGCACACCTTGTCGCGCCCATAGGGTGCTTTGTCGAACACGATCACGTTGGCCCCGCCACGTGCGGCCTGAATCGCGGCGGCGGCGCCAGCCGGTCCGGCGCCGATCACAAGCATGTCGGCCGTGTTCATGGAGTACAGGGTGCCAGCAAATCGCGGGTGTTCGGTCGCCTGAACCCGGGTGACATAGATCTCTCCGGGTACGGTTCGATCATGCCGGAATCGGTGCTGCGCGTCGGCTGCGCGATGTGGGCGAATCGAGCGTGGGTGGGCACGGCCCTTCCGTCGGCGACGGCGGGCGGCGACGAACTGGCCGCGTACTCGAAGGTCGTGAACTCGGTCGAGGGCAACACGACCTTCTACGCCCTGCCGTCGGTCGACACGGCGATCAAGTGGGCCAGGTCGGTGCCGTCGAGCTTCCGGTTCATGTTCAAGCTGCCGAAGCAGATCACACACGAACGTCGACTGCGGCAGTGCGAGTCCGAGCTCCGTACGTTCTTCCACGCACTCGAACCGTTGTTTTCGTTGATGGAGCCGACGAGCATCCAGCTTCCTGCGTCGTTCGCGCCCGCTGACCTCGAGGTGCTCGACGCGTTCCTTCGGCAGCTACCCGCCGACTTTCGATGGGCGGTCGAGGTGCGGCACCCCGCGTTCTTCGGCACAGATCACGACCGGGCCGTCAACGATCTGTTGCACTCCCACGGCGCCGATCGCATCATTCTCGATTCCCGGCCTGTCTTTGCCGGCCCGCGCGTCACCCCGGCCGAACATGACGCCTTCGCGAGCAAGCCACGTGTGCCAGTTCGAGCAGTGGCTACCGCCGATCGGCCGGTGGTGCGATTCATCGGTCAGACGGAGGCCGACGCCAACCCGGCGTTCTGGGAGCCCTGGGTGCCCACCGTCGCCCGGTGGATCGACGCGGGCCGGATCCCCACGTTCTTCGTGCACACTCCGGACAACCTGGTCGCCCCGGAGCTCGCCCGTCGATTTCATGCGGCAGTCGCCGAGCTCGTGCCCGGCCTGACGCCGCTTCCAGATGCCCCGACGGCGGCCAATCCTGAGCTGTTCCCATGATTCTTACGAAGTGCGAAACAACCACCGTTCACCCCGGCTGACCTTGACTGACGTGTTCTACCGTCGATGAAGTGACTCGTTCGTTTCGAAGTACTGCGGTCATCGCGCTGTTCGTGCTCGGCGCCTGCGGGTCCGGGTCGGTGGACACAGGGTCGGAGGCGCCTTCGGCGACGACGTCGCCCCCTGTGCCCACCGACTCACCCTCCACGGTCGAGCCCTCGACGACCGTCGAACCGGCCACCACCTCCTCGGCCGCCGCTCAGACGACCCTGACGCCGAGCACGACCCAGCAATCAACGACCGTTGCGCCAACGACGACGACGGTCTCGACGTCAACCACCGAGTCGACGACCACCCAGGCGGCGTCGGAGCTCGTCGATCTCGTCAGCGGCGGGCAGTTCGATCTCGGGAGCATCGAAGGAACCGACACGATCCTGTGGTTCTGGGCACCCTGGTGACCAACGTGCCAACGTGAAGCCGGTGCGGTCGCACGGCTACAGAGAGAGAACCCCAACGTCCAGTTCGTGGGTGTCGCCGCGCTCGATTCGCTCGAGCAAATGCAGGCGTTCGTTGGTTATACGGGAGTCGGTGGCTTTCCAAACATCAACGATGCCGACGGCGCGATCTGGGCAAGCTACGGAATCGGCTACCAGCCCGCATTTGTGTTCGTCAGCGCCGACGGCGTCGAGAAGACGTTCGCCTCGTTGAGCGGCGACGACATCCAGGCGAACATCGACAGCCTGTTCTGATCTGAATGCCTCGGTAGGCTCCGTGGCCGTGTCGCCGCTCTGGAGTCATCGAGGATCGCCGTGAATGTCGAGCTACGTCTCGACGCGGTCATCGTTGCCGTGACCGACGACGCTCCCCGGCTGCTCGTCGTCTCCGGCAGCGGCAGTCCGTTCCGCGTGCCATCGGCAACATTGAGTGGCGAAACAACGCCCGACCGAGCGAGGCGGCACACGATTGAGGACCAA
>JBPCTR010000270.1:0-6296 GCA_051011575.1 Acidimicrobiales bacterium
CGGTTGATCTGCGCCCGGCCCCAATCGTCGGTGCGGCCGATCGCCGCATCGGGGTCCTGCTCTCCACCCGACTCACACGGGAGGATCACGTTCTCGAAAGCGGCCAGGTTGCGGCCGCCACCGATCGTGTATCCGATCCGCCACTCTTCGATTGCCACCGCCTGAAAACCGTCGCTGTAGCGACCGGAATCCTGGAAGGTGAGGATCGTGTCTCGCTGGCTGTCGACCCGCTGTTCGCTCTGCAGCGCCGCTTGGCGAGCAAAGCCGAGCTGCTCCTCGAGCACGATGAGCCGCTGATTGGCTTCGGCGAGCGCAGCCTCCAACTCTTCGACCCGACCTTGGTCGTCGCTGCTCGACAGAGCAGCGGTGACGATGTCGGCCTCCTGTGCAGACGAGCTGCGCACCCCGGCGACGAGAACGATCATCGTGGCCGCGACAATTGCCGTGACCAGTATCAGGACCGCGCGCCGGGGGTTCGTAACAGAACCGTAATTGAACACGGGTGGAAACCGTAGGGGTGGGTACCGACAATTCCCCTTCACGCGGGCGGTGACGTTGGGCACTCCTTGCGCCCCGCCCTGTGGCGAAACCCCTCGCGATCGTTGAAATTCAAACGATCAGAGCTTGGCGTCGAGCTGCATTCCACTTCCGGATCGACTTGACCAATCTGCGACGAACCGGTAGCGGTCACCACGGATCGTGGTGTTTCGCCACTCGATCACCTCATTGCCATGGCGGCCCAGCCGCTCGAGAAAGAACGCGGCATCATTACGTTTCAGATCGAGCCGAACGCGATCGTCGTGGTTGGGAACGACCGGTTGCAGCCGTTCCCACCCCTCGGTCGGTCGCACGCCGGCTGCGCGTTCGAGTTCGTCGTAGAGCGCGGTGTGGGTGAAATCCACGTCGAGGAGCGGCTCCGCGATTCCGAGAGGCATCCACGTCCGGTCGACGGCCAGAGGGCTGCCGCCTGCGTTTCGCAGGCGTTCCAGGCACACGAGCTCGGCATCGTCGTCGAGTTCCAGGTGACTGGCCGCCTCGGCGTGGCGAACGACGGCGAGCCCGAGTACCTCACTCGTCTGGAGCACACCTGCGGCTTCGATCGACCTGAACAGGCTGTACAGCCCGCCAAGCGATTGTTCGAACTCGGCGCGGTTCACCACGGTTCCCCGCCCACGCTCGCGGCGAAGTACGCCAGTTCGGTTGAGGTGCCGAATCGCCTCGCGAACCGTGTGTCGGCTCACCTCGTACTGCGCGACCAACTGGGCATCGGTTGGGAATCCTTCGTCGAACTCGCCCGCGTCCAGCCGGCTGTGCAACTGAGCCTCGAGTTGGGCCCAGAGCGGGGTCGGATCCGAGCGATCCAGGGGCGGCAGAGCCATCGGGTCACCCTAGTCACCGTGGCACCGGACCAGCCAAATGAGTCGAAATGTACGGGCGGCGCCGATGGTACGGTGAGGCGTGCGCGTCTTCCTCCCCGAAACGCCCGATCGTGCGGCCGTCGCGGTGATCGGCGAAGGCCTGCTGGGCCGAGCCGTGTCGCATCGACTTCGGGAGCGCCGTTGGGGAACCGAGCGCCACCAGCCGACGCAATGGGACCGTCCGGGCACGCTTGCCGCCGACGTCACCACTCTTCTCGCTCCCCTCGACCCGATCATGCCGGTCGACGTGG
This sequence comes from Acidimicrobiales bacterium, assembly GCA_051011575.1. GTDB lineage: Bacteria > Actinomycetota > Acidimicrobiia > Acidimicrobiales > SHLQ01 > SHLQ01. The sequence continues at coordinate 1,670 of JBPCTR010000270.1, forward strand.
TCTGGTCGGCCGGCAGAGGCGGCATGGAACTCGACAACTTCGATGCCGCGGCCCACCGCGACCATTTCAGATCAGAACTCGGTTCGGTACTCGACGCCTGCGGCCGCGGCGACACGAGGGTTCACTACATGAGCAGCGCAGGCGCACTGGGACCTCCCCACGGCACCGATCGGTTCCGCGTCGGGGATGGCCCTTACGCCGAGTGGAAGGCATTGGAGGAATCGTGTGGCGCGGAGATTGCGGCGCGCTGGCGCGTGTATCGAGTCTCGTCGGTGTACGGAACACCTCGGGGCAGTTCGCGCAGCGGTGTTATCGGAGCGCTCGTCAAAAACGCGCTGCTGGGCCGTGAAACCCCGCTGTTCGCCCGCACGTCGACCATGCGCAACTACATCCATGCGATCGACGTCGCCGAGGCGGTCGTGCGAGGAATCGAACAGCCGGGAGCCACCGACAGCGAACTCGTCGCCGCCCCCCGCTCGCACGCGATCAGTGAGGTTCTCGCCGAGGTCGAACGCGTGGTGCGCAGAACAGTGCCGGTTGCGTTCCGCCCACCGGCCAACGATCACGACATGGTGTTCGACCCGCTGACGATCTCCTCGCTGGTCCCACAGCGTTCGCTGGGGGCCGGGATCCGACTCGTACATGAGGGAGTCGTCGGCGCCTGAGGTCGGTGCCGGTACGCCGGAGGGAACGGCACCCGGTGCTAGCGTTTCGAGGTGCTTCAACTGTCGGTCGTCGTCCCCGTGTACTCCGGTGCCGCCTACCTCGAATCCCTCGCCGTCGAACTCGAGAAGCTCCAGACCGACCTGGTCGACGCAGACGCCCCAATACACCTCGTCGAGGCGATCTTCGTCGACGACGCCGCTCGCGATGCATCTCCCGAAGTGCTCACACGGCTTCGGGATGAGTACGACTTCGTACAGGTCGTGACCATGTCACGGAACTTTGGACAACACGGCGCCACCATCGCCGGAATTCTTCACACGACCGGCGACTGGGTCGTGAGCCTCGACGAGGACCTGCAACATCCGCCATCGGCGATCCCAGACCTGCTTGAACAGGCGGTCGCCGACCACGGTGATGTTGTGTACGCCGCCCCCGCCGGACGGGCTCACTCGGCGTACCGAGATCTGGCCTCCCGAATTGCGAAGCGGGTCGTCGCCGCCATCAGTGGTTCCGACCAGCTCCGCATCGCGTCGAGCTTCCGTGTGATGCGCGGTCCGATCGCACGTGCCGCGGCCGCCACCGCGTCACACGAGACATATTTCGATGCAGCACTGCTGTGGTACACGACCCGGGCCAGGAGGGTCGAACTCGAAATCAACGATGAGCGTGTTCTCAGTGGTGAACGCAGCGGCTACTCGCTTCGACACCTCATTTCCCATGCTCGGCGAATGCTCACGTCGGGTGATCTGAAGGTGCTTCGGCTGATCGGTGGTGTCGGACTCGTCGGGGTCACCGCGGCCGCGATCCTCGGTATCCGGCTCCTCATCCTGTGGGCCTCCGGAGACCTCGACCGCACCGCCGTGGGCTGGCCCTCGACCTTCTCGGCGCTGTTGTTCTTCGGCGGCATAATCACAGTGCAACTCGTCGTCCTCACCGAATACGCCATCTCTTCCGCGCTTCACCTGCGCGGGAAACCCACCTATTTCTCCGTTGACCGGTCGTCCGATCGCCATCTGGCGACCTTCTTCTCGAGCCGTCCCCGCTCCGGCGGCTGAGGTGGGACGAGCGTGACCACCCGGCAGTCGTCCTCGATGGCCGGAGTGTTCGCCACCGCGATCAACTTCCCGGTTGTCTTCGCGGGGCTGATCGTCATCGCCACCCAGGCGAACGGCGACAGCGAGATCGCACTGCTCAATCTGTGGGCTGCATGGGGCATCGCACTCGGTCTGCTCGGCCAGCTGGGCCTCGTATCGGGCTATCTCGATCGGGAGTCATGGACCTCCGTGGGCTCGCTCAAGATCGCCGCCGCCGCCGGCATCATCGGTGGCGCCCTCGTTTTCGCCCTGCGGTCGAGCTTGTTCCCCAGCCACGAGTGGTGGTGGATCCTCGTCGGGATCGTGGCCGCCACCGTGTTTCTGGTGGGCCGCCAGCGCGCGCAACGAACCCTCGCCGGTGATGGCGTTTATGCGCTGGTAGTCACGGCGATCGAGAACGTCGTCCGAGCGTTCCTCGTGGTGATTGCCGTCGCGTTCACCGATGTAGATTCGAATCCGATCTGGGTGGCGATCGCGATCGTCGCTCCATTCGCCGCCTCGATCGTGCTGCTCGAAATGCGCGAACGAGCAGGCGTCCCGATGACGTCTCTCGACGACGTGAAATCGCCCACCCTCGCGTCGGGCTCCCTGGTGACGGGCCTCTTGGCCGGAGTTCCGGCGGTCGCCGCGTACGCGCTCGTGCCCGCGCTGTCGGTCATCGATGCCACTGCCGATCTCGATGCTTTTGCCGTGGCCAGTTCGCTTCTGCGCGGTCCGCTGCTGGTCGCCAGCTTCGCAGCGCCATGGCTCCTCGAGACGATCGGCACCATGTTCGGTTCCGCTGCCCGGCTCGACCTTGTTGCACCTGCTGGTCTCCTCGCTGTCCAGATGATCGTCGGCGTAGTGGTGCAGCCGGCGCTTGTTCCCGGGCTTGTCATCCACGGCGTGTTCAGCGGCACGATCGCCGCCCTCGTGTACCTGTCGATCCTTCGCACGACCGCCGATCGGAGCACATCCACGCCAGTGTCTGCCGCCGCGCTCGGCCACGCCGTGCTCCTGTTTGTGATCTACATGGCGCTGGCGGCATCAACCGACCGGATTCATCCCTTCCTCGCCCTGAGTGCTGCATGTGTCGCGATTCCGTTCGTACGGGTGACCGCCACTCGTTTCGCCGAGGTCCGGTCATGATCGTCGTGACGGGCATGCACCGGAGCGGAACATCGCTGGCCGCGCTCGTCCTCCAGGCACTGGGGCTCGACTTCGGACCACCCGAACACCTCTATGCCGCGGACGACTGGAACGTGAACGGCTACCTCGAACGCACCGACGTGGTCGATCTGAACAGTCGTCTCCTCACCGGGTTCGAGCGAACCACCGGACGACGGAATCAGCTGCTCTCCCAAGCGAACTACCTCCGCATGCCCGGAGCTGCCTCGATCGTCAGTCGTGCCGACGAACTGTCGCATGAACTGTCCCGCGTCGGCGTCGACCTGAACGGACTGGCCGTGAAGGACCCTCGCTTCTGCGTGACGCTCGACGCATGGCATCGACACCAGGCGATCGCAGGACTGGTCGTGGCACTTCGACACCCGTCGGCAGCGGTCGCCTCGCTTCGCCGACGCAACAAACTGCCGCCCATCGTCGGTCACCGCTTCTGGCGGTGGCACATGGAAGCTGTGCTCCCGCACATCGACCGAAACACGCTCGTGATCCGCCAGGACTTTCTCACCGGCCCCGACCGCGCGAGCGAGCTCGGCAGAATCAGGAGGTGGATGCGCGAGATCGCGGGTCTCGAACCAAGCCTCGACGTGATCGACGTGATCGACAGTTCGCTCGTTCACCATACGCCGAGCGACGATGGCGTTCCCATCGAAAGCCTCCGGATGTGGGACTCACTCACGTCAGCCCAGGCGTGGAGTCCACGACCGAGGTGATGTTGTCGATCAGGTGATGTCGCGCCGCTCGAACGCGACGATCGTGGCTGCGAACGTGGCGACCGACATGGCCGCGAGCACAGCAAATCCGGTGGCGTTCCATCCCTCGAGCAGCGGGTTGCCCCCGACGGCGTGGTGGTATGGCGAGATCGGCCGAAGCGGCTCGAGCCAGCTCACGAGACCGCCCAATCCGTTGAGGATGTATCCGGCCGCGAACACGGTCACGGCCACGCCGATCGCTGCGGACCGGCGACCGGTCAGCGCACCCACGGCTGCTGCCACCAAACCGTGGAAGATCACGAGCAGAGATGTCGCGACCGTGGCGGCCATCACGTTGCTCACACCGATCCCGAGGTCGACGACCGGATCGAACGCCAGGACGGAGACTCCGACGATCGCTGCGAGACCGACCACCGAGACAATCAACGTGATGGTCTTCGCCATCACCACACCCGCCCGACTGATCGGATTGGCGAGAACGACATCCATGAGCCCGGACTCCTGATCCCCGCCCAACGACGCGCCGATGCCAACGGCCACGAAGGCGAGCAGGAGAGGCAGCATGAGGGAGTACATCTCGGCGTTCAGGAAGCCCGGACCACTCGCCAGGTCGAACGCAGCCTCACCACCGAGGAATTCCTTGATCGCGTCGGGGTAGTCCTCGACCGCCGCCGAGAAGTTCTCCGAGTCGCGCACCGTGGGATAGATCGCGACGATCAACAGCGTGAACCCGAGTATCCCGAGTGCCCACGCGATGAGCGAGCGGGCGCGCGCTGCGAGATACCGCGCCGCCAGGTCAGCTGAGGCGGACCACGTCGACTTCGGTGTCGCCGGCGTCGCGTGGGTCTGTCGCGGCGCGAGGGTCGAGGTCATCGATGTACTCCTTGCTGTCGGGATCGTCGGTGGAATGCAGGCCGTCTCGGTCATGGTCGTAGTTGCGCAGGAAACGGTCTTCGAGCGACAGGGGCTCGCTTACGAGATCGAGGACGTCCA
>JBPCTR010000271.1:0-9431 GCA_051011575.1 Acidimicrobiales bacterium
GAGCACATCGGGCCAACCCGCCTGACGGGCCATCGCCACGGCCTGGATCTGAGAAGAGGCTTCCAGCTTCCGCAGAATCGACTTGATCTGACTGCGAACGGTTGAGATCGAAACGAAACCCAAATCACCGATCTCGGCGGCGCTCATACCTGCCATGAGAGATCGGAGCACTTCGGCTTCGCGGCTCGTGAGCTGCATGAAGGGCTCGACCTGTTTGCGACGAAGGCGTCGGCGGTTTGCGAGAAGTCCTGAGAGGCGCATTCGTTCCGCCGCGCTCGGCGCAACGGGCTCGCCCATACAACAGGCCGAGATCGTTTCGACGAGATTGTCGAAACCGGCGTTTTTCCCGAGCACGCCTCGAACTCCCAGCTCCAGACACTCGGCAATGATGATCTCGTCTGTAATGCCGGTTAGCACCAGCACCGCAGGACACACGTCCAAGAGCATGTCGATGAGCTGACGGCCGCCAGGCATGTCAGGACCCAACTCGAGGTCCAGAAGTACGAGTTCGGGCTCGAATGCGCGCACGGGCTCGATGAGCCCGGCATCGATCACCACCTGCAGCACCTCGTGGCCGTTGGCCTCGAGCTGTTTGGCAACGATCTGGGCCAGGAGCGCATGGTCGTCGATGATCGCGATGCGGGTCATGAGGCCACCACGGTGTCGACTGCTCGCATGGTCACGTGTGCGGTCGACACCCCGGGCGGAACCGTGAAGGTGAAGAGGGCCCCCCCACCATGACGGTTGGTCACCTCGAGCAGACCACCCTGGCTCTCCACGAGCTTGCGCGAGATGTGCAGGCCCACGCCACTGCTGTCGCCGCCGCTATGACCGCGCTGGAAGATGACTTCGCGGTTCTCGGCAGCAATGCCTTCGCCGCGGTCCCCCACCCGGACGTTCACCATGTCGTTCACCTCGTAGATCCACACGATGATCTCCGAGCCGTTGGCATACCGAATCGCGTTGTCGATCAGATTCTGGGTGACCTCGGCGGTCACACTCGCGCGGCCGCGAGCCCAGATCTGGCCCTCGATCGCGAGCGACACGGCAGTTCCGGCTGCCCGGTAGACATCGATCATCGGCTCGAGGGTCTGGCCGATGTCGAAGTTCTGTGGCAAGGGATCTCCGTCGTCGGACTCGATCGAATGGCGGAGTCGGTCCACCTCGAGCTTGAGCGTCCGAATCATCGATGTGTCGCGTACGTCCAGCTCGACCGCTTGCAGCCCGCCCTCGATCGCGAGGAGGGCATTTCTGGCGTCGTGCACGAATCGCTCCTGTTGATCGAGTTGTGCGACCAGGCGGTCGGCGGCGCGGGCGCTGTCGCTGTGCGCTCGTAACGCCGAATCACGCTCGCTGAGCGCGATGTTGCGCAGTTCGAGGACCGTGAAGATCAGGATCGCCGCTACGCCGACGGTGCGAACGACCTTGCCGGTCACCAATCCCAGTGCAAGGTCGTCTGCGACCGCCGAGGTCATGTCGGCCATGGCGAAGGCCATCGCAACGAACGACATCAGCATGAGTCGTGGCTTCCCGCCTCGGAGCGCGGCTGCACCGAGAAGAAGTGTCAGGAGAATCAACAGCACGCCGGCGAGAACGTTGACGACCACGCGACCACTGATTGCGTCGACGCCTACGAAGTCGAGCGCAATCGTGGTCAGCGAACCGGCGAGCCAGACCGCAGCAATGGCGCTGACGACGAATCGAAGAAAGTCCTGCCGGGAGCGGATTTCGGCGGCAAGGAGTAGACCCGCGAAAAGTCCCACAACGGCGACGCGAGTGACAACCACAAAGCCGAGGGTCGCGGCCGAGTACTTTGCGTCGGTCGCAAGATCGGCCGGAATGACCGCCGTGAAGACCACTGCCACGATCGCAGCGTTTGTGAGGTTCATCCGATCAGGTGCGGCGCGATGGCGTGCCCACAATGCCGCGATCGAGAGAACCGCAACGCTGATCGTCATCGAGTCGACGGTCGCACCGAGGGATCGGGACACGGTGGCGGGCATGAAAGGATGCCCATACAGCTGCTCGGCGCCGATCACGAACAGTCCGATGATCAACGCCCCGAGCATGAGCAGTAGTGCAGCCATGGGCACAGGCCCACCAGTCGCACGGCGCTCGGGACCGACGTAGGACGTGGCCACTCGACCTCGTTGAATTGTCATTTCGTCGCTCGGCACATATTCCCCGGTTCCGCTTCCGACGGCCGCGAACGGCCTGTGCGTGAGACCCGCTCCTATTTCACGCTCCGCACATGGTCTCACTGGAATGTTCACTCCACAAGGCCGAACGACCCACCACTCTGTTGACTTCTCACAGATCGTGGGGAATCGACACGCAATGACATCCCCAATTCTGGGGAGAAACGTTTCCCCCGATGGGGCGATGAACCCATACGGCCAGGGCCCCACTCTGGTGTCCAAGGCCACAAAGGCCGGAACTAGCGGCCATCCGGCCAACAACAACTGGAGGAACACCAATGTTCATCAAGATCCTGTCGGCACTCGTCGACCAGTCGAAGTCCCTGCGTGATCGTGGCGCCGTCGCCGGCGAGTACGCCGTGCTTCTCGCCCTCATCGCTGTCGTCATCGTCGCGGCGATCGGTCCTTTCACCGCCGCCGTCGGTGGTGCGTTCAACGCCGCCACGGGCGTCATCAACTAGTCAACCCATCGAGGTCGGCGGCCCGAATGCGGGCCGCCGGCCTGGATGACCTGGCGGGCAGCACGGTGCGGGCCGTCCTGCACTTCGACTTTCCACACGGAAGAGACCCACGTGAGCACATGGATTCTCAAAGTTCTCAACGAGGCGTGGCAGCGCGATCGAGGCTCAGTTTCGGCCGAACACGCGATCACGATGGCGATCATCGCCGTCGTCATCGCTACTGCGGTCGGTGGCCTCATCAACGCGATTGCCGGCGTCTTCATAACTGCAACGGGGATGTTCAACTAATGGCAGTCGACCGACTCATGACCATTCGACGTCCCCTGGAAGACCGCGAACGCGGCGCGGTTGCGGCCGAGTTCGCGCTACTCATCCCGGTCTTTCTCATTCTCATTTTCGGCATGATCGAGCTCGGTCTTGCGTTCCAGCGCAAAGAGGTCGTGAACGCTGCCGCACGAGAGGGCGCGCGAATTGCCGCGCTGCCCTCCACGACGACCGCCGACGCGTGCAATCGAGTGAACGCCTCTCTCGCGGGCACCTCGTTCACGGGCGCGCCGACGTGCGCGGTCGTGGGTGACTGTGCGGCGAGCTCTCCCAGCGTGGTCGTGACCGTCACGGTCACCAACCAGCTGAACATTCCCTTCTGGGGCTCACCAAATATCACCCTCACCGGGACAGGAGACTTCCGATGCGAATGAAACGCCGACCAGCCGGCGAGCGTGGAGCCGTGGGTGCCATCACGGCAGCCTTCCTCGCCGCTGCCCTTGGGCTGTCCGCGGTCGTCGTCGATGTCGGACACGCATGGCAGGAGCGACGTCACGTGATCACCGCCACCGACGCTGCTGCCCTTGCAGCTGCGATCGACTACGTCGAGGGCACCGATGGGTGCGCCACCTCGGCTGGCGCTTATGTCACGCAGAATCATGCGGCCGCAACGATGACCAGCTGTGTGCGCACCGTTGGGTCGGGTTCCACGCCCGATCGGGTCACCGTCGAGGCGGAGTCGACAATCGGCTTCTTCTTCGCCCAGATCGTCGGCGTTGCGAACACCACGGTGGACAGTTCGACCACGGTGAACTACGACCACGCGGAGACCGTCTCGGGCGGCTTGCGGCCGTTTGGACTGTGCGTCGACTTTCTGGCAGAAATCGAGCCCCCCACTGGACCCACGCCCGACAACGGCATCATCTACCGCATCTACTACGGACGGACGGCGCAGGCCACGAACTGCAACGGCGGCGACCCCATATCGGGCAACTGGGGAATTCTCGACTTCGACGGCGGCTCCAACTCAAACCAGGACATCAAGGACTGGACCCAGGACGGCTACACCGGGCCGCCTGATGTAGCCATCGGCGACTGGATCGAGGGCACACCGGGATCGTTCAGCAACTCACTGAACTCCGAACTGACCCATCTGATCAACAACGTCGACCACTTCACCCTCCCGATCTTCAGCGAATACAACGACCTCGGCGGCGGAAACGCCGAGTTCCTGATCCACAACTTCGCCGAAGTGACACTCCACGGATTCCAGACCACGGGAGCGCAGGACGACCGTTACATCGATCTCGAGTTTGTCAACGGCGTGACCCAGGGCGGAGGCGGCGGACCCGGCGGGCTGGGCGCCTACGTGATCGGCATCTGCGCCGTCGACGGTGTGAACGAGGCAACGGCATGCTCCTGACCCCCGTCAAACGATCTGCCCCCTAGGCGGGGGCTAGCCGCCGGGCGAAATACGGACAAAGCGAAACTCAAACAAGCGGAGAGCACAACCACATGAGCACAACACAGAGCACAAGACAGAGCACAACAACGGCGAATAAGGCGGGATCATGAAACGACGGATCATTGGATTTATCGCGGCAATGTTGCTGGCGTTGGTCGGCACGGTCCTCCTCGTCGCATACGTGAAGGGCGCCGAGGACCGCGCCCTGGCCGGTGAGCAACTGGTCGAAGTCTTCATCGTCGAGAACGAGGTCAAGCAGGGAACCGCCGGCGAGGACATCGAAGCACTCGTCCGCACCGAGCAGATCCCCACCAAGATCCAGATCGACGGAGCGGTTGGCGACCTCGAACAGCTCGAGGGACTCGTTGCTGCGGTCGACCTGCTTCCTGGTGAACAGATCACTCGGGATCGTTTCGTTGAGCGGTCGACCATCAGCGCTTATGCCCGTACCGAACGAGGCCCGGACGGATTCCTCGAAGTCACACTCTCGCTCGCGCCCGAACGAGTTGTGGGCGGCTCGGTGCAGCCCGGCGACCTCGTCGCCATCGTGGGATCGTTCGAGCCCTTCAAGCTCGAAGGCATCACCCTCCCCGAGAACTTCGATGTGAGCCTCACCAAGGAAGAGCTCGACGAGCTCGAGAAGATCTTCCTGGTCGACGGCGTCCTCCTCACCGGTGAGGAGACTCCGAACGCCACCCACATCATCGAGCACAAGGTGTTCGTGACCCACGTGCAGGAAGAGGAGAAGCCGGTCGAGACCGTCGACGAGGAAGGTCAGATCGTACTCGGCACCGGACTCGCGCCAACCGGCAACATTCTCGTGACGCTCGCCCTCGAAGCTCCTTCGGTCGAGCGCGTCGTGTTCACCCAGGAGTTCGGTACCACCTGGCTGGCCGCTGAACCCGGCAACGCAAGCGAAGAGAACACCAAGATCGTCACCCGCGGCAACGTGTATGACAACGATCTCGACGGCGACGGGCAGCCCGGATGATGCCCCGTATCAACGTCGCATCCCCGAGCCTCGAGTTCTCGAATCGGCTGAGCGCAGCCATTGGAGAGTTCGAGGGCGACTCGATCACTCTCCTTCCGGAGAGCTTCGAGTCGGGCAGCATCGACGAAATCGTCGAAGGTGTCCTCATCGAACGGCCCGAGCTCGTCGTGATCGGTCCAGATGTGGATGTCGACATGGCGCTGCTCGTGGCCGAACAACTCGACGCCGACCATCCGGAAGTATCTGTGATCCTGGTCGCAGCCCCAACATCGCACACGCTCGAAAGGGCCATGCAGGCGGGCACCAGAGGTGTGCTCGACCCGGATGCTGCCGGCACCGAGATCGAGGCCGTGGTCAGCCGCGCCCTCGCCGTGGCTCGCCGCCGACGAGATCTCATCGGCGGTCCCGAGGTGGAGGAGTCTTCCCATCGGGTGATCCCGATCCTTGCCGCCAAGGGCGGTTCCGGCAAGAGCACGGTGGCGTCGAATCTCGCCGTCTCGCTCGCGCGGCGCTTCCCCGGTGATGTCGTGATCGTCGATTTGGACATGCAATTCGGCGACGTTGCGTCCGCATTCGGCGTGGAGCCGGTGCACACATTCAGCGACCTGACGCAACACTCAGGGCCGATGGACGCCACCTGGTTGAAGGCGTTTCTGACGCCACGTCAGTCGGCCGGTCTCTACATCCTCGCCGCACCGGACACCCCGGCACAGGCCGACGAGCTCCAACCAGCGCTCGTGGCCAACGTCGTGAGACTTCTATCGCAGGAGTTTCCCTACGTTGTCGTCGACACCGCGGCCGGCATCGACGAATTCACACTCGAGGTGCTCGACCTGGCGACCGATCTCGTGCTCCTGACGAGCATGGATGTTCCGTCGGTGCGAGCGGTGGGCAAGGAGATCGCGGCTCTGGAGATGCTCGGTCTGAAGAGGGCCGAATGGCATCTCGTTCTGAACCGGGCGACCTCCAAGGTCGGCTTGTCGATCGAAGACATCGAATCGACGCTCGGGGTACAGATCGACGTTCGAATCCCCTCGACCCGACAGATTCCCCTATCGGTCAATCGGGGCGAACCGATCTCGCTGTCCGACTCGAAGTCGGGTCCCGCGAGAGCGTTCGACGAACTGGCACGGCGAACCGCCCGTGTGGAGGAAAAAGACACCGGCTGGCTGCGCAGGAGGATTGGCGAATGAGACTCGGAGATCGAATCAAGGCGAGCGAAACACTTCCGGAGCCGGACGAGACCACCCCCGACTTCCTCACGTCCGAGAGCGAGGTTACGGCCGGAGTCCTCGACCCATTCCTCGGCCTGAAACAGCGTGCCCAGGAACGGCTCTACGCTCGCCTCGGGGGTCGGATCACCGACCCGTCGCTCAGCGAGACAGAGCTGCGCCAGCTGCTGCTTCAGGAGCTCGGCGCCGCGATCGACGACGAAGGCGCACCGCTCACGGCCGCCGAGCGTCATCAGCTCGTCGAGGAGATCAGCCGCGATGTCATCGGGTACGGCCCGATCCAGAACCTCCTCGATGATCCGTCGATCACCGAGGTCATGGTGCTCAGCGACCGTGCGATCTATGTGGAACGCGACGGCAAGCTCGTTCTGACCGAAGCGCGATACCTGAGTCAGGAACATCTGCGCACCGTCATCGAACGGATCGTGAGTGCTGTAGGCCGTCGTATCGACGAATCGTCGCCAACGGTCGACGCTCGACTGCCGGACGGCTCCCGCGTGAACGCGGTGATTCCACCGCTTGCGGTCGATGGACCGCAGCTCACGATTCGAAAGTTCTCGAAGCGACCGTTGCTCGTCGAGGACCTCATTCGACTCGGGGCGATGACAGCTGAACTTGCGACGTTCCTCGATCAGTGTGTCGATGGCCGCCTGAATATTCTGGTCACCGGAGGTACAGGCACCGGTAAGACGACGCTCCTCAACACGTTGAGCGCCTTCATCCCCGAAGGTGATCGCATCGTGACGATCGAGGACGCGGTGGAGCTCCGGCTCAACCAGCTGCACGTCGTTCGCCTCGAGGCTCGCCCACCGAACATCGAAGGTCGCGGCGAGGTCACAATCCGTGATCTCGTGCGCAACAGCCTTCGTATGCGACCCGACCGAATCGTCGTGGGTGAGGTTCGTGGAGCGGAAGCGCTCGACATGCTCCAGGCCATGAACACCGGCCATGAGGGTTCATTGTCCACCCTCCACGCAAACACACCACGCGATGCACTGTCTCGCCTCGAGACCATGGTCCTCATGGCCGGCTTCGAGCTTCCTGTTCGTGCCATTCGCGAACAGGTGGTGGGGGCGGTCGACATGATCGTGCATCTCAGCCGCATGCGTGACGGAAGCCGTCGTATCAGCAAGGTGGTTGAGGTCGAGGGTCTCGAGGGCGACACCGTGACGCTCAGTGAGCTCTTCACCTTCGACTACGGCGCTGGTCGCGACGACGACGGAACGATGCTCGGCACGATCAAGCCCACCGGGCTCCGTCCGAAGTTCGAGGCGCGTCTCGCCGACTACGGCCACACGCTCGACGCTGGGTTGTTCGGCGATCCTGCGGCCGGCGTGTCGTTGAAGCGGGGGTCACGATGAACAACGACTGGATGCTCCGACTGATGGTCGGCAGTGCACTCTTCATCGCGCTCTTCGCGCTCGTGCTGCCACCGCTGGGAGCGCAGGAGACCACGACCACGACCGAGCCCGAAACGGCCCCCGTGGTCGAAGAGGATCTCCTCATCGAGCGCACCGAACGGGATCCGATCACGGGCGAGGTCATCGTCGAAGTGATCGCACCAATTGGACTCGCCGGTGATACCGAGATTCCCGAGAATGCGGTTCTCGTGCTACTCGGAAACGCCGCGCAGAACGCCGCGTTCGAGTCGATTCCGGCAGATGACCTCGAGGTCATGCTGGTTCTTGACATCTCGGGAAGCATGCGTGGCGAGGCGCTCGACGCGGCAAAGGCCGCTGCCGTTTCCTTCGTCGACCTCCTCCCGGAGGGCGTCGAGGTTGGCGTCGTCTCCTTCGACAATGAGACCTACTTGAATGCGCCGCTCGACATCGACCACGTCGTGGCCCGAGATGCGATCGACGCTCTCGAGGTCGGCGGAGACACCGCGCTCTTCGATGCGATCGATCTTGCTGCCAAGCAGTTCGTCGGCCCGAATGGCGCCGCCCGACGCGTGGTGGTCATCCTCACCGATGGTGCCGACAGCGCGAGTACAACGACACTCGAGAACGCACAGGCCGCGCTCCTCACCGTGGGAGCGGAGCCATTTGCGATGGCCCTGGCGACCAATGAAACGGCGACCGACACGCTCGAAGCCCTGGTGGACGGCACCGAGGGAAGGCTCGACCGGGTCGAGAACACTGAAGCCCTCACGCCGCTCTACAACGAGCTCGCGGCCAAGTTGGCCAGCCGGTTCACTGTTCGATTCACGCCCACAGCCACGCGAGCCGCCGAGGCGACGATCCTGTTGAACCACAATGGCACGTCGGCGTCGGCAAGCGCCGCGTACGAGGGGATCACACCTCCGGCACCGTCGACCACGGTCGCGTCGGAGTTGGCAGCCGAAGGCGACTCGGATCCGTGGTTCGGGCCCCAGACCTTCTCGGCTCCGCTAACCGAGTTCGCCCAGACGAAAGCCGCTCGAAACCTCGGCATCGCCATGGTTGCTTCCGTGCTTCTGATCGCCGGCCTCTTGATCAGTTTCCCGCCGTCGGCCGTGGTCAACATGGCGCAAAGCGGCCGTGACCGTGCGGTCGCAGGCGCAAGCGTCGCCGATCTCACGGGCCGACTCGAGGACGCCGCCGACAAGGCGCTCAACAACAAGGGCCGTGCCCGACGGCTCTCCAGCGCACTCGAACGTGCCGGCATCGAACTACGTCCCGGTGAGTTCATTGTGATCGCCGGGGCGGCGTCGATCGCACTTGCCTTGATCGCTTCCCTCCTCGTCGGTCCGATCGGCGGTCTGCTCGTGGCACTTCTGTGCTTCTTCGGCTTCCGCCAGGTTGTCAGCGCCAAGGCAGCTCGACGGTCGAAGGCGTTCGT
>JBPCTR010000272.1:0-7453 GCA_051011575.1 Acidimicrobiales bacterium
GAGCTTCTCTATGACCTGGTCGGGACGGCCGAACATGAGGTTCTCCGTGAGCAGGTCGGCGGTGTATTGCTCGGGGTTCATGATTTCGTCGACCGGGAGCTGTCGGGGAAAGCCGTCGTACACGTCACCCTTGTTCTGGAACAACCCGGCGAACTGGCCGAGCTGACCCTGGGCCGCGGTCACCGCGGCCTCGTGCCCGGCCTCGTCGGTGTAGAGCGCGGTGTGGCGCATCATGCAGAACACGGGACGACGGGCGTGGGGGTTCGCTTCGAGAACCTCGTCGAGCTGTCGCTTGTAAAGCTCGACCTCGGCGAAGGGCCGCGCGATGGGCCACGACATGATGTTGCAGTCATTCTTGACCGCCCACTCGAAGGTGACCGGTGCCCGGGCCGCCACCCAGACACGGGGGTTCTCCTGCAGGGGCTTGGGCACCGACGTGGAGCGCGGAAACTGCCAAAACTCGCCGTCGTGTTCGTAATCGCCGGCCCACAACGCTTGGACCGCAGGCAACATCTCGTGCATGTGGCGCCACGCGTCGCTCTGCTTCAGACCCGGTGCCATGCGGTCGAACTCGCGTTGGTAGGCCCCGGTCCCTATTCCGAATTCGAGGCGACCGCCGCTGATCAGGTCGAGCATCGCTGCCTCGCCCGCCAGCCGGATGGGGTGCCAATACGCCGCGACCGCGACCGCTGTTCCCAATCGGATCTGCTCGGTGTGGCCCGCCCACCATGTGAGTATCTGGAAGGGGTTTGGGGCGATCGTCATCTCGAGCGCGTGATGTTCGGCGGCCCAGGCGATGTGGAAGCCGCTCCGGTCCGCCATCTGCACCAGGTCGAGCGTGTGTTCGGCGACCTCGGGCATCGAAATGGATTCGTCCATGCGCTCGAGGTTCACGGCCAACTGAAACTTCATCGTTTCATGCTCCTGCACGAAACCGCGTCGCGACAAGCCGTCCGTGTGCGGGTTCCAGTCGCGTCGATCTGAGCGCAAACGCGCATCTCGTGTCCGCCGCTGTGAGACGGACACGAGGTGCAGATACGTCAAGCGGTTCGAGCGCTCACACGAACAGTGCCGGGAACCACTGGGGCGGTCCGCCGACACCACCGTTCAACTGACGGACCAGGTCGTCTCCGCACGCAGCCTGACCATGAGGTGCCATCGCCACGTGCACTTCGGCCGTCATGGGTGCCTGGAGCTTCGCACCATTGGCGGGAGTGTCCTTCGTGCGAATCTTGCCCCTCATGTCGATCCGGTCGTCGGTCGCGACTATGGCATCGAGTTGGAACACACCACCCTGGGCCGGCGTGTCGCCAATGTCGTCAAAATCGCAGGTGTTGTCGGTGCAGAGCTCGGGGAAGTTGAACACGAACGCCCACAATGTGAAGACCTCCGGGTAGCCGGGCACGATCTCCGGATGTGGTGGTGCCCCGGGGGGAATCATGTCGGCCGTGGGGTACGCATAGCTTCCGGGCTCGGGAGTGGGAACTGTCCAGCCGATCCGGAGCACCTTGTTGCGCCGTGCGAGCAGCGCCCCGTCCTCTTCGAGCACACCTTCGCCACCCTGGCCCAGCACGTCGGTTCGGTCCCGCTGAACGCCATTCGCAGCCCCGACCGGAGCCACGGCTCCGGCCAGCAGTACTGCCACGAGTATCGAGGCCAGCACCAGGAACGTTCGGGTTCGGCCTCCAAGGCCCCGCCCGTCATCTCGCTGTATCTCCGTCATCGCTTCGTCTCCGATGTTCCGGCGACGCCCATTGCGCCGCTCGGGAGCACTGTGACCGGACACGCTTTCCGGCATCCTTCCTCTCACTTTCGGGGCCTTCGCGATCCGGAAAGTCGTCGTTAAGTTGAGATGCGGACGATTTACTCGCCGTTGGTGTGACCCATCGGCGTGCAGTGCTTTCGACGGCCGCGGCGCCCTCCGGCGTTGGAAACCACCACCGCCGTGGTGGACGATGTGCCATGCCCCGAGATTTCTCTGATGCCTTCGCCGCACTCGATCGTGACGGCTTTTGTGTGGTCCCCGATGTTCTCGATCCAACGGTCTGCGAGGAGGCCCGCCACCGTGTGCTCGAGCAGGCGACGGCCGAGCGGGAGCGAGGGCTCGATCACGAATACCAGGCGGAGGCCGAAGGCGAGGTCGTGAATCAGTGGGTCTACCAACTGGTGAACAAAGGAGCTGTGCTTCGACAATTGCCCGTCCATCCAGTCGCGGCGGCGCTCGCCGAGCACGTTCTGGGAAAGCAATATCTGCTCAGCACGATGGACAGCCATATCACGGCCCCAGGCAACCTCGAGATGCCGCTCCACGCCGATCAGTGGTGGATGCCGCCGCCACAGATGCCGGGCGAACGACATGTACGGCAAGGTGACATTGAGCGTGCCGGCGGCCCGATCGGTGATCCGACCCCAGCCGACCATCCGATCACGGGCCCCCTGATCGTCAATGTCATGTGGATGCTCACGGACTTCACCGCCGAGAATGGCGCGACCCGCCTGATTCGCGGTAGTCACCTCAGCGGCCGCCGACCCGACCCAACTCGGCGATACGACGAGGTGATCGGCGAGGGTCGGGCCGGCTCGATCGTGGCATGGGACGGACGCACGTGGCACGCGGCCGGCGTGAACACGTCCGACAGTCCGCGCGTGGGTGTGACCACCTACTTCTGTGGGCCGATGGTCCGACAGCTCGGCAATCAGGTTCATGGCTTGCGGACCGACGTGCGGGCCGAGGTCGACGAGGACTTCCTGGCGCTTCTCGGGTTCCGCCCCTTCTCGAGTTATGGGATGACCGACGATCCCGGCGATGCGATCGTGCGGGCTGGCGACGAGACGGTGGGCGAACTCCGGGCCGGCGGTTGAGCCCCCGCCTCGTGCTCGCCACCGTCGTGTTGGTGGCGGCACTGATCGGCGGGAACTTCTCCGCCCTGAAGTTCGGGCTCGACCACACAACGCCGTTCCTTCTCGCATCGATGCGAACGGTTGTGGGCGGAACGTTCCTGATCGGGCTGGCACTGCTTCGGGGCGAACGCCTTCCACGCCGGCTCGACGATCTCCGCAACATCTTCGTGGTCAGCTTCAGCATCACCACGGTGTCGAGTGGTTTGTTGGTGTTCGGGGTCGACCGCGTGCCCGCCGGGGTTGCGTCGCTCGTCTCGGCCACGATGCCGTTGTCCACAGCGGTTCTCACGTTCCTCTTGTTGGGCGAGCGCACCACCCGGTTGGGCCGTATCGGGCTCGCGATCGGGTTCGGAGGTGTGATCGTGTTGGCCAGTCCGTCACTATCGGGTCAGACCGCGGCCATCGGCATCGTGTCCTTGCTCGTGTCGGCGGTCGCATGGGCGTGGGGAACCGTCTACATGAAGTGGCGGGACTTCAGCCGCGTGTCGCCGATCATGCTCGTCGGCGTCCAGCTCTACATGTCGGCGCTCGTTTTGGTGCCGTTCGCGCTCATCGTTGAAGGCACAACGGAAACCGATTGGTCGCTCGGGTTGTTCGTTCCGCTCTTCTACGCCGCAATCCCAGCGAACGCGGTGACATTCACACTCATCGCCACCGTCGTAAAACTCGCAACGCCAACCCAAGCTGCGTCGACGGCATACCTGATCCCGGTGTTCGGTGTGTTCTTCGGATGGTTGATCCGCAGCGAGCTACTCGGGATACTCGAGGCGCTTGGCGGCATCCTGGTGGTCTTTGGCGTGTACTTGGTGGTCACAGCGAATACGAAGCGACCCGCGCTGACCTGACCGCGGCCTTACTGCGAAATCAGCGGTCAGCGGAGGGTCAGGTCGTTGATTCTTCAATGGCGCCATGGTCCTCGACTGCAGAAACCTCGTCGTCTCCTACGACTCGCATCGTGCCGTCGACGACGTCTCGCTCAAGGTGCACCGGGGTGAGGTGTTCGGTCTGCTCGGCCCCAACGGTGCCGGCAAGACCTCGGTGATCCGTGCCCTCACCACGATCGTTCCGATCGACAGTGGTTCAGTCCGGCTCGCGGGTCACGGACTCGACGATCCTCAGTCCATTCGCGGTCAGATCGGCCTACTCCCAGAGAGCACCGGGTATCCGGGAACCCAAACCGCGGTTGGTCACCTTCGGTTCATCGGGCGGTTGCACGGGCTGTCGAAGTCGCTGGCCACCGAGCGCGCCGAGACCCTCCTCGAACGATTCGGTCTTGGCGGTGAGCACCGTCCCATTGCCACGTTCTCACGAGGTATGCGCCAGCGCCTCGGGTTGTGTCGTGCCCTCATCAACGAACCAGCCGTGCTGTTTCTCGACGAGCCGACCCTTGGGCTCGATCCCGCAGGCAAGGAAGTGATGTTGGCCTACATCGCCCACGTTGCTTCGCAAGACGGCACCGCGGTGATGTTGTGCAGTCACCTGCTCGACGAGGTCGAACGCGTCTGCCACCGGGTCGCCGTCATGGATCGGGGTCGAATAGTGGCCATCGGGTCGGTCCCCGAAGTGATTGCCGTCGCCGGGGCGAACGTCGCCGGTGGTCGACTCAGCGATGCCTTTCTGGCGATCACTGAAAGCCACCTCGAACAGGAGGTTCTGGCGTGAAGCGTTCGGTCCCCTGGCGGGTCGTCGTAGGCGAGGAACTCCGCGAGCTGTGGTTGGGTCCTCGCGGGCTCACCGTCGTGTTCGCGTTCAGCATCGTGTTGTCCGCGATGGCGTATCTGGCGTCCGTCGACGCCGGAATCAACCTTCTCGATGCGAGGGAATCGGTCGGCATCGTCGTGCAGCTCGCGATCGCGCTCGGCACACTCGCCGCACTCGTCATAAGTGCAGACGCGATCGCGGGTGAGCGCGAGAGGGGGACGCTCGAGGCACTTCTCGTCACCCCGGCTCCGCGCCGACACATCGTGATCGGGAAACTCCTGGCGGCCACCACGGTATGGGTGGCGGCATTGATCGTGGCATTGCCCTACGTCGCCGTGATGGCCGACGGGGTCGGCGTGGTCGCCGATGGCGTGATCGTTCTCGTGGTGGTCGGTGGTCTGGTCGCCGCGGCCCTCACGGCGCTCGGGTTGGCGATCAGCTCGTTCGCGATGTCGAACCGGGTGAGCCTTGCTATGTCGGTGACGGCGCTGCTCATCCTTGCAGCGCCGAGCCAACTGCCATCGGTCAAGGCAAGTGGGACGATCGGCACGATTCTCGTGCGGGCGAATCCGGTGAGCGCTGGTCTTCGAGTTGCCGATCGGGTTCTGGTGAAACAGCAACCGTGGGACGCCCAACTGTCGCTGCTCCTGTCACCTCTGATCGCCACGGTCGTTTTCACGGCCATCGCGGTCGCACTGGCATCACGCCTCGAGCTGGGGTCGTCGCGATGAACGAGGCTGTGCGAGTCCTCGTCGCTGGACTGATTGTGATCGGCTTCAGCTTCGGATCCGTTCTGGCTGCGGCAGCCCAAGTGCCCGAAGCGCTCGAGGTAGCGATCGAACCCGTCGATGCCTCGGTGGTCCTGGGCGAGATGCTCGAGGTCGACGTCCGAGTGACCAATACCGGCTCGGTCGCCACCGTCCCTCTCGTCGTGCACCTCGACATCACCGATCTGTCCGCTGATGGGTCGGTCGACCCCGAGGATTGGACGTCGACGTTGTCCGTGCCGATCGGCTCCGTCCCGCCCAGCGCGACGATCGCCACGCCATGGACGCTCCAGCCGATCGCAGGAGGCGATTTCACGGTTTACGCAGTGGTCCTCGCCGCCGAACTGGACTCCGTCGAGACGAGCCAGGTGCTCCGCGTGAACGTGGTCGATCAGCGAAGCCTCAACCCGGGCGGGATACTTCCGGTAGCCATCGGCATGCCGGCAATTGTCGGAGGGCTGCTCGTAGGGCAAATTGGACGTGGGCGACGGAGTCGGCGAGCGGCTCGTTGATTCACCCGCCGATGGACGACTCATGAAGCTGCTCCTGATCGAGGACGACGAGCACATCGCGAATGCCGTCGTGCGCGGTCTCGAGGGTGAAGGATTCACGGTCTCCCATGCAGACAACGGCATCGACGGGCTCTGGATGGCGCGGGAAGGAGCGTTCGATGCGCTGATCGTCGACATCATGCTGCCCGGCTGCAACGGCTACCAGATCTGCGCCGACCTCCGCGCCGATGGGATCTGGACGCCGATTTTGATGCTCACCGCCAAGGACGGCGACCTCGACGAGGCGGAAGCACTCGACACCGGCGCCGACGACTATCTGCACAAGCCCTTCTCGTTCCCGGTGCTGGTGGCGCGGGTCCGAGCATTGCTGCGTCGCACGGCATCAACCGAGCCCGCGCCCGAAGCGGCGGGCGACCTTCGGATCGACACCGCAACCCGTCGGGCCTTTCGCGGCGACATCGAGATCGAGCTGACCGCCAGACAATTCGACGTGCTCGAATTTCTGGTGCGTCGGGCCGGGCAGGTTGTCCCAAAGTCGGAGATCCTGGCCGGCGTGTGGACCCTCGACTTCGACGGCGACCCCAACATCGTCGAGGTCTACATCCGTCGACTACGTACTCGGATTGACGAACCGTTCGGTCGATCGTCGATAGAAACCGTGCGCGGCGCTGGCTATCGGCTCGCCGCGGATGGGGGTTGACGATGTCGAATCGATCGTCGATTCGGTTTCGGGTCACCGCCGTCGCGGCCGCGCTCGTCGCGATCGTCCTGCTGGTCGCGTCGGCTGCGCTCGTCGTCGTGCAGCGCCAGCAACTGAATGACAACCTGGACACCACGCTCCGGCAACGAGCCGAGTCGCTCGCGGCGCTCGACCGGCTCGACGAAAGCCTCTTCGATGCTTCGTCCGAGGACCGCGGAATCCAATTGATCGGTGCCGACGGTGGTGTGATCCAAGCGTCTCCGAACCTGGCAGGCGAGGGTGCAATGGCGGACCCGGTCGAAACGTCCGACGCGGTTCTGCGGACAGTCGATCTACCCACGATCGACGACGAGTCGTTCCGGGTGGCATCGATACTCGTGTCCGAGGGCCCGCGAACCGGCGCAACACTGCACCTCGCCGAGAGTCTCGAACGAACCCGCGGTGCGGTCTCGACCCTGATCGGCGCACTCGCCGTGGTCGTGCCCGTGGCCGTCGTGGTCCTGAGCGGACTCGTGTGGTGGCTCGTCGGGCGAACACTCGAGCCGGTCGAGGCCATTCGCAACGAGGTCGCACACATCAGCGGGTCCGCGTTGGATCGGCGGGTGACGGTGCCACAACACGATGACGAGATCGGTCGGCTCGCCCTCACGATGAACTCGATGCTCGACCGTCTCGCCGACGCGTCCGATCGCCAGCGCGCGTTCGTCGCTGATGCTTCACATGAACTGCGGAGCCCGCTCACCCGTATCCGTACGGAGCTCGAGGTCGACGCGGCACAACCCCAACGCGCCAACCTCGCAGCCACGCACGACCGGGTTCTCGAGGAGACCCTGGGGATGCAGCGCCTGGTCGACGACCTGCTGTTTCTGGCT
>JBPCTR010000273.1:0-23922 GCA_051011575.1 Acidimicrobiales bacterium
GACCACGGCTACACCGAAAACATAGGTGAAGAACGCGGCGATGACGCGTGGTCGGGCGAGCTTCGACAGGATCACGAACTCGGGTACGTTGGCCCCGGCGCCGGCAATCGTCAGTGCCACGATGGCCCCGATTCCCACGCCCGCGGCCTGCAGAGAGTCGGCGATCGGCACGAAGACGGCCGTACTCACATAGAGCGGCGTGCCGAGGGCAGCGGCGATCGGGATGGCGAAGCTGGGACTGGCGCTCGTGACCTGTTGAGTCATCTCAGGGGGAACCGTCGCTTCGATGATGAGAGAGATGGTGACGCCGAGCAGGAGAAGCGGTCCCATGGTTCGCAACAAGCTGCCGGCGGCGCGTGAGGCGGCCGGAATCTCGATGTGAGCTCCTCGCCACTCGTCGGTGGGGCCAACACCGCAGGTCGCCGATTCGTCGCAGGAGGAGCGAGCGTCGGATTCGATCGGCTTGAGATGTCGATCGATTCCCACGGCCTGAGCCACCATCGCCAGGGTGAGTGCCGCTACGAATGCGATCACGACGTAGATCAGCGCTGCTTCGAGGCCCACGATGATCGTGAGGGCGCCGAACAGGACCGGGTCGAGGACCGGAGCGGCGACGATGAACGCCACGTAACCAGCCGGCGGAACCTGTGCCTGGCGGAGGCCGACCAGCATCGGGATTGCCGTGAAGGTGCAGAACGGAGTGACGAAACCGATGGCGATGCCCTTCAATGCAGCTACCAGCGGAGCGCCGCCCATCCACGCCCGTACTCGATCGGCGCCCATTTTGCGCTGGAACAGCTGGACGGCTGCCGTCACGGCGAAGAACAGTGCTGCGAGCTCGAGGAGCAGCCAGAGTGTCGACGTGATCATCGTGCGGAACCTTCCATCGTTAATCGACGATAATCGATGAATACGAATTGTCAACGCCCGTTGGTACGCAGGCGCCCGATATTGTCGACCGGTATGAGCACTGTGACCGACGATGACTTCGCCGAGTGGGCCGATTGGTTCAAATGCCTCGCCGACCCATCACGCCTGAAGATCCTGAACTTCGTGTCGAGCCAGACCGAGCCACTGACCGTTGGTGACATCGTGGAGTTCACAGGGCAGAGCCAGTCGACGGTCTCACACCACCTGAAGATCCTCGGTACTCAGCGCTTTGTTCTCACCGAGGCCGACGGCGTTCGTACCCTCGTTCGACGAAACGAGCTGTGCATGACCGAGTTGCCTCTCGTCGCAGCCGCGATCATGGCTCGCTCCCTCGAGGCCTAGGCGGGGAGCGTCAGGGCGCGAGGGCGACGGCGATGGCCGCGTGGAGATCGGGGTGCGTGTCCACCTCGTCGTCGAACAGCGAGACCCCGTGGTTCGTCACTCCGAGGAAACGAATCCCGGCGGCGCGAGCCGCTTCGGCGTCCCAGGACGAGTCTCCGATGAACACGGCATCCCCGGCTGGAACACCGAGAACGACGAGCGCATGGAGCAGCTGGTCGGGCGAAGGTTTCGGTCGAAACACCGCCTGGCGGGCGACGAGCAGATCGATGTTCACGCCGTGCCGGTCCAGGACTGCTCTCGCCGCGGTCTGGGGGAGCAGGGTGATGACGGCGCGGGGCAACTGGGCGGTTGCAGCCAGCGCGTGCGCCAAGCCGGGCATCGCCGACGATCGCCTGACCGTCGCCAGCTCGTGGCGTTCGATCGCTGCGGATACGTCGGTCCACCGGTCATCGCCGCTGAGTGCCACCAGGATTGCCATGCACTCCCTGGTGGGTGCGTCCCACTCGGTGGCCGGCACGTCGAGGTCCGGCCACTCTCCGATCAGCTCCCGCACCTCGGCCGCCGCTGCGTCGTAGTCGGTGTAGGTCTGCGCATCGACGAGCGTGCGATCCAGGTCGAACAGAATCGCACCGGCCATGGTGGCGAAGTTAGCCGATCGAACCGATTCGGATTAGGCCGCCATGAGCTCGGCCTGGCCGAACCCGACGCCGAACCGCACACACCAGATCTCGACGGTGTCGTAGACCGAGAGATCGACGTCGGTGGGGATCTCGTAGTTCTGGTCGCCGATGTTGCCCTTCAGGTCGCCGAGGTCGATGAACGAGCCATCGTCGGCACGCAGATACACGTTCAGGTCGGGTCCGTTGCTCGAGTCGAAGTCCTCGAACCGGAGGAATCGCTGCTCACTGCCATCGTTCAGGACGAGTGCGTCACCGGTGATGTCATAGCGCGAGTTTCCGCTGAAGGTTCCGGCGTAGGGCGTGCTGACGTCACCGGGCATCGTCGGGTCCTCCGATTCGACGGGGTTGCTTTCGGCCTCGGCCATGGCCTCTTGAAACTCGGGCGAGTCGAGGACGTCGGTCCCGGACGTGGTCACGCCGGAGTCGAACACCGGCCCGGCCTCGGTGACCTCGTTGTCGATGAATGCGGCCTGGATGCCGAAGAAACCGAACGCGAGCCACGCGACGACCGCGATACCGAGCGCGGCGCCCACGGCGATGATGGGCCGGCGATTGCTCGAGCGATCGATGGTGGGCGTGGGGGTGGTGGTAGCCATGTTTCCTCCTTGGCGGCGCCGGTTGCGTCGCATCTTCTGGAGTCGAAACCGACGTCGCAGGTGGCCCGTTCCGGCCAGTCGATTCCTTTCACGACTTGTTCACGACTCTCTGGTGGAGGCCTAGTCGCGGCCGACGAGAGCCGCGAGCCCGTCCAGGCAACCGATCCAGCCCGCGAGGTGCATGTCGTGGACCTCGGACGACGGAATTCGAGTCTGCGCAACGGTGACCAACGTGCCGCCGTCCGCTTCGCCGAAGGTGACCTCGACGACGCTGTAGTCGGATTCCTCGGTGAGGGGTTCCATCGCCCAGCTGTACTCGAGCCGCATTGGCGCGTCTACGACGCTGAAGGTTCCGGTGATCCACATCGTGGGGCCCCCGGGCATCTGGTTGGAGATCCGGTAGGTGCCGCCCACCCTCAGGTCCATCTCGGCGTGTGTGCACACGACGCCGCCCGCGCCCCACCATGCGACGATTTGGGCAGGATCGGTCCACGCCTCGAATACTCGATCTCGATCGGCCCGGATGAGGCGGCTGACCTCCAGCTCGTGATGTTGCGTCGTCATTTTCCGACGTCTCCCTTCTCGACGTGTGTGGCCAGCGCGTCGAGCGTGTTGGTCCAGAACTCGGTGTGTTCCTCGAGCCAGAGGTTCGCTGTGCGAAGAGCGTCGGGCTCGAGGCGACAGCGGCGCGAACGCCCCGACCGCCATCGTCGAACGAGCCCTGCCTCCTCGAGTACCGAGACATGCTTGGAGACTCCCGGGAGGCTCATCTCGAAGCCGGCAGCGATCTCCGACATCGTTGCCTCGCCCCTGGTCAACGTGGTGATGATCGAACGTCTGGTCGGATCGCTGAGAGCCTGGAAGATGTGATCGAGTGGGTCGCCGGGGCCCTTGCGTTGGGCCGAGGTTGCTGTTGGCATGAGCGTCATGGTAAACCAGTTGGCTAAGTAAACAAGTCAGCCAAGAGAACTGAGGATCCATGAGCACCGAGTCCCCCGCCCCTGAATACGACGGGGAGTGTGCTTTCGCGCTGAGCACCGGAAAGAAAAACGTCGAGGGAATGGCGAAGCATGCGCTGGTCGACGGCGATCGGACCTACTACTTCAGCAACCCCGTGGCCCGCTTGCTCTGGAAGATCCTCCCAAATCGACAGGCCAAAGCGGACGCCACCTGGGCGGCCGGCTAGTTCAGACGCCGATGCCGGGCCGCCCGGCACCGGGGGCGACCGTGCGAGCCAGAATGCCGAGCGTTCCTCGGAGCGTCTGTTCGGAGATGATGGGGAAACGTGAGTCAACAAAGCGGGCGTACTTTTCGTGCACGTTCGACCAGTCGTAGTACGAGGTGACCAGCGTTCCGTCGTCGATCGGGTCGAGTCGGTACCCATAGAAGTGGCCAATCGGTGGCTGGATCGCTCCGTCGATCCACCAGGCGATCGCGCGGTCGGGTTCGTAGGCGGAGATCACGACCTCGACGTCGTACTCCTCCAGATCCATGTCGCGCAAGGCGTCGCGATCCATGTGGATGGTGAATCGATCGTCCACGGCTGAGACCGGAGAACCCGTGAAAGACTGGAGCATTCCCGATGCGTCGATCGCCACGTGCCCGGCCGGGTCGCGAAGCAGGCCGAATATCTTCGATGGTTCCGCCCGGATCTTGCGGTCGACTTCGATTCGTAGTTCCGTCACCTCTTGAGTCTCGCCGATTTGTCGCGGTCCGTCGCTACTGGTCGACGATGTCTGTGCGCAGGAGCGAAAACTGGAGCGCATCGTGTACGTCGTCGTCGATCCACAGCCATGAGCGCAGTGTTCCTTCCAACGTGAAGCCGCAAGACGTGAGCAGACCGATCGAGGCGGCGTTGTCGGGGTGGACTTCGGCGACCAGCCGATGCACATCGGTTTCACTGAGCACCCACCGACTGGCCAATGTGACCGCGTCTGACCCGATGCCTTGCCGGCGTGCATCGGGGATGAGCCAGTATCCGAGGCGGCATTGCCGGGCCACCCTCGTGAGTCCGAGGTAGAGGTGTCCGACCGCCTCGTTTGTCGCACCTCTCGCGATGGCCAGGGCAAGTGCTTGACCGTCGTCGTTCCGTGACCACTGCCGTTCGATGAAGGCCCGACCTTCGTCTTCGGTGTACGCGGCGGGAACGGTCGTGCCCTTCGGAATTTCCGGGTCGGTGGCTGCAGCCCGTATGCAGTCGAGGTCGTCGCGGGTCCACGGTCGAACCCGGGAGATGGCAGACCCCAACTCGGGGTCGGGATAGGCGAGGTTCAAGGGTCACGCCCCCGGTGGATCAGGTTGTGCGAGGTGGTGATCGTACGGATGGCTAGGCGATGATGTGGACATCAGCCAATCGATTCGATGCCACGAGCCCCCGTATTGGAGAACGATGAGTGTCGCCACAATCGCACCCGTGAGCGGCTGCTGAATCACGAAGTAAGCGGCGGCGCCTCCTCCGAGGATGGCGAGTTCGATGACGAGACGAGTCGGACCGCTCACCTCGACCGGCGCCTGGCCCGAGCGACTCGGGTCGTCGAGTACGTTGAACATCCCCCATATGGTTGCGGCAACGACGGGGGCGGCGATGACGGCAAACCATCGCACGCCACCGGGTGTGAGCGTCCACGCTGCCATCGTGAGACCGGTGAACGCCGCGATCTCGAGACCGAAGCGCAGTGCGAGGTTCCATGCGGCCATCTTCGGGGGCGTCATGAGTCATCCTCGACGTGGGATTCGGCTCGGGTCTTAAGCGCAGCGTTCATGGCTTCGAAGCCTTGCAGGGTGCTGTTGTCGACCATCTTGCGCATGAACCGCACGAGAACGCCGTTGAACGATTCGCTGTGCACGAGCCGGGTGCCGGTGGCGGTCGGGTGGAGTTCGAAGCGGTGCCGACCATCGAACACGCCGGGCACCCCGAGCCGGCCCAGCCATTCGAACGTCTCGCCGGGATCGGCTGCCGTGACCGTCGGCCTGATCGTCATCGCTTTGCCGCCGGGATTTTGCAGTCGGTTGGTCAATCGCTCGCCGACTGCAACGTTCCCCTCAGCCGAGAGAACAAACGGATTCCAATCGGGGTAGCTCTCCAGATCGGTGAGGATGTTCCACACGATCTCGGGTGAGCTGTTGATGTCCACATTCGTTTCGATCTGATGTTTCATTGCCGTTCCTCCTAGTCGCAACTTATGTTGCGTTTCAACTATGCACCCTCTATCCTCCAAACGCAACCATAAATGCGATAGAAGGACTACATGACAACGATCGAACCCCGTGTGGGAGAGCAGCGGCCAGGTGGACGAGCCGCTCGGGTCCGCGCATCCGTGCTTGTTGCGACATCGCAGGTGCTGATCGAGTCCGGATACGAAAAGTTGAACATCGAGGCAGTTGCCAAGCGGGCCGGAGTCCACAAAACGACCGTCTACCGACGATGGCCCACGAAAGCGCAGCTCGTCTTCGATGCCGTGCGAGCGCAAGCCGAAGCCAACATCCCGATTCCCGACACGGGCACGCTGCTCGGCGATCTCGAAGCACTCGCTCTCGACGTCATCTCCAATCTCGAGACCGATGGCAGTCGGCGCCAAGCGCGCACACTGGTCGCCGCAGCAAGCACATCCGAGGAACTCGCTGAGGGAATGAACGCGTTCTGGGCTCGCCGATTCCGCGAATCGAGCGTCATCGTCGAGCGGGCGGTGGAACGCGGGGAGCTCCCGTCGGATGCCGATGCCAACCTCATCGTGCAATCGGTCGTCGGCCCTATATGGCTCCGGTTGCTCCTCACCGGGGAACCGATCGACGACAAGCTCGCGACACGACTCGCGACGCTGGTCGCGACGGGGGCACGCGGCCACGCGTGACATGCCCGACGACGCCGATGTGTTGATGCCGAGTTGACCGGATCTTGTCTGCGTTGTCATCGAGGGCGGCAAAACTCGTCACGGCCGCGATGTTTGTGAGGTCGTTCAGAACGCGTGACTCGAACAAGGGTGAGTCCTGGAGACAGGTTGCTGCTGCCGCCGCGCGTGCGGGGAGACTCACCTCGGATCGCCGTGATCGTTGAGGTTCTGGGGGCAAACGGCTCGCCGCCGTTTCACGTCTGCTGGCCGGATGGGTCACAGAGCATCGTCTATCCGTCCACCGATGCTCACCTGTTGCGGGCAGGACCCTCGTCCGCCAACTGTCGCTCGACGGAGCGTTGAGCAAGACTTGTTCCTCGCCCAGAGCAGTCTGCAGTGAAGCGAGCGATTTGGGGGGACGCAAATGAGCGGCGGAGACGAAGCGCAGCAATTCCCGACCGGCGACGCCACGAAGGGGTTCGATCTCGAATACGCCGAGAACGAGAGCAGCCTGTCGGCATTCACCGACCTGCATTTTCGGATCACGGCCGACGGAACCTATGTGCGCGTCTGGGCCCTGGACCCGAGCCTGCTTCTCGTGCCTCCGGACCAGATCGTCGGAACAAACATCGCTGACTACTTTCCACCCGCTCTGACGCAGCGAATGCTGGACGCCATCACGACAACGATCGAGACGTCCGAGGTCACGTCCGTCGAATACAGCCTCGACCAGGACAATGGGACCGCGCACTACGAGGCCCGGATGGCGCCGCTCGGCCGCGATGAGGTCATGTCGGTGGTCCGCGACATCACGAGCCTCAAGGGGCTGGAGCAGCAGCTCGTCCACGCCGAAACGTTGCGACTGGTGGGGCGGCTCGCGGGCGGAATCGCCCACGATTTCAACAACGTTCTCCACGTGATCCGTGGTCATGTTCAGGCGCTGGGGCGCCACCGTGATGATCCCGCACAAACCGCCGAACGACTCGACGTAATCACCCGTGCGGTCGACCGGACGTCATCTCTCGTCGAGCGACTGATGATTCTCAGCCGACCGACGCCGGACAATCCCACGCCCACGCTCGTGGATGACTTTCTCCGAGGTCTGGGTCCAGCGCTCAACCAACTTCTGGGCGAGACGATCGAGCTGGAGTTCGTCCTCGGTGCAGCGGGCAAGGCCGTGGCGATCGACGACAGTCGCTTCGAAAACGTCCTACTCAATCTTGCGACGAACGCGCTCGACGCCATGCCCAACGGCGGCGCGCTTCGCGTTTCCACGTCAGAGGATGGCGCCGATCGGATTCGGCTCGTGGTGAGCGACACCGGCGCCGGAATCGATCCCGAAGACCTGACGCAGATCTTTGAACCGTTCTTCACCACGAAGGCGCCCGGGGTCGGGACCGGCATCGGACTCTCGACGACCTACAGCAGCGTGACTGCAGCTGGCGGCACCGTTTCGGTGGATTCCACTGTTGGTGCGGGCACGACCTTCACGATCGAGCTTCCGACGACCGAGGACATTCCCCAGAGCGACACGGTGGCCCGCGGCTCCATCGACCATCAGCCGAAGGCGACGATTCTCGTCGTCGAGGACGAACCGGATGTCCTCGATCTTTGTGTGGACACCCTTCGGGATTTTGGCCACAACGTTCTCGGGGCCAAGGAGGGATTCGAAGCGCTCGCGCTGATCGATGGGGGGCAACACGTGGACCTGCTCGTCACCGATGTCGTGATGCCCGGCATGTCAGGACCCGAGCTGGTACGGCGGATCAACGCTCGACGGGGTCGAGTGCCGGCGGTGTTCATGACCGGGTACGCGGATCGGACCGATGTCGGCGACCTCGGAATCGCGTCGAGCGACCTCCTCCGCAAACCGTTCACCAACGAAGATCTCGTTCGTGCCATCAACGTACAACTGTCCGACGCGGTCGCTGAACGCGAGCACAGGTGACCGCCCCTCCACAGAGCACGGCGTCGCGGCCGCGACGGGTTCTCGTGGTCGACGACGACCCGGACGCTCGCTGGCTCGCGGTCGATGCCCTCGCCGAACACGGTTTCGACGTCAACGAAGCCGAGACCGGACAGCGGGCGCAGGAGCAGGTTGGCGCACGCTCACCGGATCTTGTTGTCCTCGACCTCGGGTTGCCCGACATGGCGGGGCTCGATGTTCTCAAGTGGCTACGAGCGGCGGGCGACGTCCCGGTGATCGTGGTCACCGGGCGCGGAGATCGCTCCGACCGGGTTGTTGGTCTGGAGCTGGGCGCCGATGACTACGTCGTGAAGCCCTTCGATCCGCGCGAGCTGGTGGCGAGGGTGAACGCCGTCCTGCGGCGAGGGCGCGTCGCGGAATCTGACGTGCTCGACTTTGGTGATCTCACGATCGATCTTCTGACCCGCGACGTCGTCTGTCGGGGCGTTGTCGTCGAGCTCACGACCAAGGAGTTCGAGTTGCTCGCTTGCCTCGCGCGTTCGCCGCGGCAGGTGTTCTCACGGGCGGAGCTTCTCGACAAGGTCTGGGGTTCTTCACCCGACTGGCAGGATCCGGGCACGGTAAATGAGCACATTCATCGGCTCCGCCGCAAGATCGAGGTGGATGCGTCGAATCCACGATGGATAGGCACCTTGCGTGGCGCCGGGTACCGATTCACTCCTTAGCTCGGCGCACCGGTATTCCGCCCGTGAGGTGAGTTGATGCAGCGTTGATCCTCGCTTGTAACAGGGGTGACCTGATCGGGCGAGGGTTGGACGATGACCTTTCGACGGATTCTCTCGGCGATCCTTGGCGTATCTGGCGCTCTTGTCGGCGTCGCCCTGATCGTCGGTGCGATCTGGCTGCTGAACGAGAATCGCGATGCCGACGGATTCCACGCAACCGAGCCTCATCGCTTCGAGCGAGAGTCGTACGCCGTCGTGTCCGGAGACTTCGACCAGCTGACCGAGGTGCCGTCGTGGTTCGCCGATCTCGTCACCGACCCGGTCGACCTTCGAATCGCGGGGACCTCGGCGAGGGGAGCACCGCTCTTCGTGGGTATTGCCTCGACCGATGATGTCGATCGCTATCTCTCGGGTGTCGCGCACCACGAAGTGACGAGCCTCGACCTCGACGGTCGGTCGATCGACACCGTCAACTACGCCGGTCGGGAAGGACGCCAGAACCCCGCCCCACCGGGTGAGATGGACTTCTGGGTCGTCTCCACCGAAGGCGAGGGGAGACAGAGTCTCGAATGGCCGCTCCAGCGCGGTAGCTGGACCGCCGTGGTCATGAACGCAGACGCCTCTGCGGGCCTGAACGCCGATCTCGACTTCGGAGCGAAGATCTCGAACATCGTGGCCGTCGCCTGGGGCGTTATCGGCTTCGGGCTGTTCTCGCTGCTCCTGGGTGGGTATCTCGTGTTCCGCGGTGTGCGGACTCAACCCGACCTCGTCGTGACGCCCGATGCTCCGGCCGCCCCACCCGTACCTCCGAGACCAGAAGCCACACCCCGACATGCCGCGTACACAACGCCAAGAAGCGAGGGACAACGAATGAATGAACTTCAGGCATCCGCTACCGACGGACGGGCCAGCTCGTTCTTCGACTGGGTGAACGATCACGTGAGATGGATCACCATCGGCGTCATTGCAATCACCATCGCAGCCGTCCCGCTCGCGATGAATCGATCGGAAGAGGATCCGAACTTCGATCCTTCCGGCGAGATCTACGACACGCAGACCATCGTCGGCGAACGGTTCGTCAATTCGTCGCCGATCGAGCGGGCAGTGTTCATCGTGGAGGCCAGCAACGGCGGTGATGCCCTGACCCGCGATGTGCTGTTCGAGTTCAAGCAGAACTCCGACGCTTTGCGATCAAATGCTGACCTCACGCCCGACCTGGCAATCCAGTTTCGATCGGAACTGGGCGAAGAGGTCGATGGTGTCTTCTCCCTCGCCGACAAGGTCGACGAAGCACTCGCCGGTGGCCTGGGTGCAGCGTCCGACGCCGATGTGAAGCTCGCCCTCGCCGACATTCTGGGCGAGGGTGCGGTCGGGAGCCCGCTGCGCGACACGCTCTCCCAACTGGCTACGAGCCGTAATGGCGAAGTCAGTGGGCAGGACACGGTGATCTGGGAGTCGCCGGCGTTCACGGCCACGGTCGTGATGGACCTCACCTCATTCGGCGGCCGAGACACCGAGTCCCAAGGGTTCGGCGATATCAGCCTCGAGGGTGAGGAGTTCCTGAGAAAGGTCCAGACCGAGCTGCAGGGTGACCAGGCAACGAACCGAACGCTGGGCGTCGGGATCGATGTTGGGCTCACGAGCGAGGAACAGCTCGCGGCATCGATGCCATTCGTGCTGCTCGCGGTCGTGGGGATACTCGTTCTGGTCGGTGCTCTTCTGCGGTCGTATTGGGCCGCGGCGCTCGTCGGTGTGGGTCTGGCCGTCACGATGCTCTGGTACAACGCCGTGCTCACATTGATCGGGTTCGAAGGTGGCATGTTGTTGGGATTCATCGGCCCGGTGTCGGTGATCGCGTTCGGCGTCGACTTCTTCGTTCACGCAAGCGGCCGAGCACGAGAACAGCAGGTGGCCGGACTGAGCCGCGACGAGTCGTACCCCAGAGGGCTCACGCTCGTTTTTCCCGCACTGCTTCTTGCCGTGATTTCGTCGGCGGCGGCATTCATCTCGAACGGCGTTGCCGGAATTCAGGCGATCGTGCAGTTTGGTGTCGGTACGGCCATTGCTCTCGTCATCGGATTCGCCATTCTGGGCATCATCGTGCCTCGGTGGCTGCTCACGATCGAAGAGTCGGTCGGCGATCCGCCTCTCGAGCGCGGCCTCATGGTGCTCTACAAGCTCGGCTTCCTGATCATGGCGCTCTTCGCGGGTGTCGTGGTCTCGATGAGTGTGGGAGCTCCGATCATTGGCGTTGCCGCACTCGCCCTGTTCATCCCGCTGTTCATTTACCTCCCCATGCGGCGCACCAGAGCCATTTATGCGAAGGCAGCGAGCGCGGGTCGGCCGACCGGCACGGTGATCAAGGGCGCCGGCCACGGCTTCAAGGCCGCTGGCGACGTGGTCCACTTCCTGGCGCGTTGGCGTGTGATGACCATTCCGGTCACCGTGGTCCTCGCGGTCCTGGGTGCGATTGCGTTTACCCAAGTGGATTCGGAGTTTTCATTCACCGACTTCTTCTCCGAGGACAGCGACGCCATCCAGAGCCTCACGCTCTTCGAAGATCACTTCGGCGAGAGCAGCGGGATTGGTTCGGGGTTCATCTACGTGGAAGGCGATCTCACGCAGCCCGACGCGCTCGCCGCGGTGGCGAACATCGTCGCCGACCTCGATGCGGTCGAGGCAGCTGCGGTCGACGACTACCTCTCGCGTGATCTCAACGGCGACGTCGTGCTGCAGCAGGACAACGCGGTTTCGATCGTGCAGACAGCTGTCGCCGCACCGAACGAGATGGAAGCTGCTGGGATCGACGTGACCGATTCGGACGGTGATGGCTTTCCCGACTCAGCGGCTGCCATCGCCGCGATCTACGACCTGGCGTTTGCCGACGGCATCACGACCGACGACGGTTTCCTCGCCTATTCGGCCGACAGCGTCACCGAGTTGTTGTGGACGGATGGTTCGGGAACGTACGCCACGATCGCGCAGGTCGGGATTCCGTCCTTCACCGACGATGAGATCATCCTCAACGCCCGCGCCGCCCTCGACGATGTCGCAGCAACGCTCCAGTCTTCGCCCGCGGGCGCGGCGCTGGCCGTGGTGAGCGTGTCGGGAGAGGCGATCACGAACCAGAACACGTTGGCGTCCTTCACCGACGCCATGTTGTTGGCGCTTCCGGTTGCGCTCGCGTTGTGCGCACTGCTGGCGGCATTCTTCATGCGGTCGCCGAAATACGGCGTCGCAGCGGTGGTGCCCATTCTGCTGGTCGTCGGCTGGGTTTATGGCTTCATGTGGTGGGCGGACTACAAGATCAACGTGGTCACGGCGACGATCGCGGCGATCGCTGTGGGTGTCGGCATCGACTTCTCGACGCACTTCACGATGCGCTTTCGTGAGGAGTTCGAGTTCGAACCGAGTCGGTTCCCGGCGCTGCGTCGTGCGGGCGAAGGAACCGGCGGGGCATTGGCGGTGTCGGCATTGTCCTCGATCATCGGGTTCTCCGTCATGGCGTTCGCACCCATGCCGATCTTCGTCACGTTCGGCACGCTCACCGCAGTGATGATCGTGTTCTCGCTGCTCGTGGCCCTCCTGGTGCTGCCAAGCGTGTTGCTGGTCGTCACCAGAAGCCGCACGGGTGCAGAACGCCAGCACTTCCTTGACCTGACAGGGATCGCTCCGGAGGACTATCGACCTCACGATAGGGAGACGGCCCTCGCCGGACAGGACCGGCACTCCTGACCGCCGGGTCGGAGGAGCCGTCCGCGATGCTCGACCGTGTTCCGATGCACCATGTTCGATCGCTCGACGAGGTGATCAGCGTGGTCGAATCGAGCGCGGGCAAGAAGATTCTGATCTCCGATGTCGACAACACACTGGTCCCCCAGGGCACCGCACTGGGGGACTTCGGGGTTGTGGTAAACGCCGCCATCGACCGGCTCGAATCCCACCCCGGCGTCGAACGGGTCATTGCAATCACGAATGGCCCGAATCGAGACGTGCCTCGGATGATGAGTCGCGGCAACAAACCCTGGACGGGACGGCGACGCCTTGGTCTTCGCGGGTGTCGCACGCCGATTCTGGTCGTGGGTGACCAGGTGCTCACCGATGGTCTCCTGGCGTGGCGGTTGCGGGCATCGTTCCTGCACCTCGTCATCGACGATGAGAGCGAGGCGTATCGGCAGGCGGCCATGCGGCGTATCGGCAGCGTCGTCGTGGGGCTGCTCTTCCGGCGTGTCGAGGCCCGGAGTACGGGCCGAAAAGTGTGGAGTTCGCAGTGGCGTCGGGCGGATTGACACCGATCGCCCCTGGGCTCCCCGAACTGGGCGAGCGGCGCGAGGTTCGAATCGCGGGTCTTCGGGTCGCAGGCCGGCGCCGCCGTCCGAGCGGGGAGAGAGCCCCGCTCCAGCGAGAGCTCCTCATCGCCGGAAAGCTGTGGCTGCTGGGCGGGCTGGCGATGATCGCCCTCTGGATCTCGTTGTTCGCCTTTCCGGAGACGACAGAATGGTGGACCGAGCGCGACAACTCCATTCTCGGATGGTTCGTGGATCAGCGTTCGACCCGGCTCACGTCGATCGCGGACGCTGTTGCGCTGCTCGGGTCGTCCTGGTTCGTTCGGGTTCTGCGAATCAGCATGGTCATCTCGCTACTCGTCGTCCGTCGGTTCCGGCACTTCTTTGCGGTTCTGCTGGCGATAATCCTGGTGCAGGTGACGGTCGAGAACCTCCAGGAGTTCATCGGCCGGCCCAGACCATTTGTTCCGATCATCGGAGACTGGAGTGGGCCAGCGCATCCGTCGGCGCCGGTAGCACGGTTGGGCGTGACGGTCGCGGCCATGGCGTACACGCTCGTACCCCGGGGTCGTGGTCGGGACGCAGTCTTCGCGCTCGGAGCGGGCCTGGTGGGCGCCTTGTGCCTGGCGAGGGTCTACCTGGGCGTCGACCACCCGACCGACGCGGTGGTCTCTGCCATTTTCTCGTTCGCTGTCGTCGGAGTGCTTTTCCGCTGGTTTGCGCCGGAACGATCCTTCCCCGTCGTGTGGAGGCCGGGCGTGACCGCCCACCTCGATGTCTCGGGCGAGCGTGGCGAGGCGATCCGCGAAGCCGTTCGATGTCAACTGGGCCTGGAGGTTCTCGATGTGGAGCCGTTCGGGCTCGAGGGCTCGGGCGGCTCCACGCCGCTCCGACTCCGTGTCGCTGGAGACCCCGATCAGCATGTGTTCGCCAAGCTGTACAGCCAGGTCCATGTTCGGTCGGATCGGTGGTACAAGATCGGGCGCACGATCCTGTACGGGTCGTTGGAGGATGAGGTGCACTTCGCATCCGTTCGCCGGCTCGTGGAGTACGAGGACTACGTCCAGCGGTTGATGCGCGACGCGGGCGTGGCGAGTGCGGCGCCGTTGGGAATCGTCGAGATCACTCCCGAACGTGAATATCTGATGGTGAGCGAGTTCCTGGAAGGGTCGCAGGAACTGACCAACGCGCAGATCGACGACGGGGTGATCGACGAGGCGCTCGGACTCATTCGGCGGATGTGGGATGCGGGGCTGGCACACCGCGACATCAAGCCCGCGAACGTGATGCTGCGCGAAGGACGCGTCGTGTTGATTGACGTTGCCTTCGGGACGGTTCGTCCGAGTCCATGGCGTCAGGCGGTCGACCTCGCCAACATGATGCTCATCCTGGCGCTTCGCAGCGATGCGCCCCACGTCTACGAGCGAGCGCTTCTGCAGTTCGCGCCCGAGGACATCGCCGAGGCCTTCGCCGCGACCCGCAGCGTCACGATGCCGACACAGTCGCGCAGCTCGCTCGCGCTTCTGAGAAAGGAGCACGGCGTCGACATCGTGGAGGAGTTCCGGCGGCTGGCTCCGGCCACCGAACCGATCTCGATCCAACGATGGAGCGCCCGCAGGCTGCGACTCGCCGCGGGGGCCGCGATTCTCACGATCTTCCTGTTCATGACCGTGATTCAAGAGCTGCGGGGAGGCGGAATTCTGTGAAACCGTTCTTCGCGCTGTTGGCGATTGCTCTCATCTCGACCTCGTGCTCGAACCTCGGGCTGGGTGAGGCGGGGTGCGTCCAACAGATCGGCGATGTGTCGTCCACGAACATCCTGAACGTGCAGGCCGTACCCACGGCGAAGTACACACCGTGTCTGGACGAGCTCCGTCTGGGCTGGGATTCCGTCGAGTGGTTCGCGGAGGATGGTCGGGCGGGAGTCGACATCGTCAAGTCGTTCGACACGTTCTTGACGGTGGCGGTCACCGAATCCTGCGACGTCTCGGACGCGATCGCCGTGAACTCCGGATTTCTCGACATCAGACGATTTGATGACGTCGAGGTCCAGGACACCGAGATCACGATCTCCGTCGTCCCGTCGAGTGAGGACTCGCTCAGGTTCGCTCGGACGCTGGTTGCCGAGATGGATGAGTTCCAGATCGACGATCGACCGGTGAGATACATCATCGACGGGCACATCGGTCAGACGGTCGGGACCAGAGTCGAGCTTGCGTGGTCGAGGGCGGACTACATGTGGATCATCGGTGACCTCGACGCCGAGGAGGGAACCGTCCAGCAGCGCGCGCAAGACGCTGCCGCGAACGGACGTGGCCTCGCACCGCACGATGCCCTCGAGCTGATCGAGGAGGTCGTGCCGCCGGTCTTCTACCGCGGCGACTGGTACTTCGTCTTCGAGGGCGGGTGCATCACGTACGAGTTCGATGCTACGGGAACCCTCGCTGAAACCGTAGCTGCCGACGCGAGCGACGCTCTTGGGTTCTACCCGGCCGGTGAGCTGCGAGAAGAGGCGCGGAAACTCGGCTTCGAACTCGAATGAAATCTGAGGGTTCAGAACGGAGGTCACGTGAGAGTGACGACAAAGGCAACAACCAGTCCTGAACCGTTTTTCGCGGTGAGGACGAGGGTCGCGCCCGCGCGGGTCGCCTCTGTGCTTCTCGCAGCGAGCGTCATCGTCGTGGCGTCATCCGCGGTGGCATGGGATGGCACCGTTCCTCGCTGGGAGGCCGAACCGCTGCGCTGGATCAATGACTGGCCTGACTGGCTCGAGCCTGCGATGTGGGTGCTCCAACAGGTGGGTGTTTTCATGGCCCCGGTGGTTGCCGGCGGCATCGTGGTGTTGTTCACCCGACGTTGGCAGCACCTCGTGCCGTTCGTGTTGGTCCTGCCGTTGAAGCTCGGAATAGAGAAGGCGATCGTCAAACAGTTGGTCGAACGGGAGCGACCCTACGTTTCGCTCGGACCCGACATCGAGGTTCGTGGGCCAGCCTTCCAGGGTCTGAGCTTCCCGTCGGGGCATACCACCACCGCGTTCGCGTTGGCGGTTCTCCTGACTGCGTTCGTTCCGCCCAAGTGGCGAGCTGTTCCGATCGGCTGGGCAACGATCGTGGCCATCTCCCGGCTCTACTACGGCGAGCACAACCTGCTCGATGTGGTCGCCGGGGCGGCGCTTGGATCCGCATTTGCGACCGTGCTGTGGTTCGTGTTCCTCAATCGCGAGGTCGGGGACGAGTACCGATGACCGCAACCAGTGCGCCGCCGGTATCGGCGCGTGTCGACCCGGCGGCCGAACAGAAGGTCCCGCACGTGCGCTCGCCTGTCGATGGGATTCGTTCAGGTATCGGAGTCGCGCTGATCATCGGAGGCGCCCTACTTGCGAACGCCTTTGACTCTGCTCTTCTCGGCCTCGCCGAGGACACGGCCGCGAACGTGAATGGTCTCCCGGAGTGGTCCCGTGATGTTGCGGCCGCAGTACTGACGTCGGTGGTCATCTTCGGCACAGTTGCGGCGGCGGCCTGGTCGCTCATCACCACCCGATACCGGCGGTTCGCACTCTTGCTCGCCGGAATCATCCTGGCGGGCGCGGTCAGCGTGGTCGTGGGCAGAGGTGTGTACGAATTCGTCGACGATTCGGTGCAGCGAGCCTTCGAGATCGAGGTCCCGCTGTTTCGACTGAGCGGTGCCGACGGCCGCCTCAGTCCGGCCGACCCACTGCTCGCCGCTGCCGTTTCAACGCTCACGATCGGAGGGTCTTTCCTACCCGCTCGGCTTGTGCGTCGATGGGGCATGTTGGTCGCCGCCTATGCGCTCGGATCGATACTGACCATCGATGCGCCACCCGTCGCGCTACTGGGCGACATTGGTGCGGGTGTCTTGGTCGGGTCGGCGCTGCTGTGGACGTTCGGTCGCCACGACCTCGCCCTGCGGCCGCCTCAGATTCTCGCGGCGCTGGCGACGGTTGGGCTCGTGCCGGAGCGACTCGACCCGGCGCCCCACCCCGTGCAGAGGGGGTGGCTTGCGAACATGGGCCGGGGAAATGTGCTCTTCGTGGCCGCCTTCAGTCGAGACGACAGGAGCGCCGACCTGCTCACCCGCGGCTATCGATGGCTCCGACTCCGGAAGACTGGTGACCATCGACCCTTCGTCAGTCTTCGACGTAGCGTCGAGCACGAAGCACTGGTGTCACAGGAAGCGCGGAATCGAGGTGTCGACACCCCAGCGGTCAGGGCGGTCGCACCTGCCGGGGTCGATGGCATGGTCCTCGTGCGCGATTGGATCGACGGCACGAACTGCGCGGAGATCTCGCCGCTTCCGGACCAAACGCTTCTCGCCATGTGGCGCCAGGCGCAGGACCTGCAGCGTGCGCATATCGCGCATGGCGCGTTGAATCTCTCGAGCTTCGTGGTGAACTCGCAGGGCCAACCGGAGCTCGTCAACTTCACGCGGAGCGAGTCGCCGGCCTCGGAGCAGCGGCTTGGCACCGATCTCGCCGAGCTCCTCGCCTCTATCGCTGCCGTCGAGGGAAATGCCCGCGCCGTGCGGATCGCGGCCGACGTGATCACGTCGACCGAGCTGCAACGTGCGATCCCGTGGCTTCAGCCTCTCGCACTCACCGCGCCGACTCGGCAGGCCATTGGTGGCGCCAAAGCGCTCAACGAGCTACGCGCGGCAGCGATCGACGCATGCGACATATCCCCGGAGGAGCCGGTTCGGCTCGAACGCGTCGAGCCAAAATCACTGTTCATCCTCGCGACCATCGTCCTCTCCGCCTGGTTCCTCATCCCCCAGCTGACCGATCTCGACAGTCTCTGGTCGCAGGCGAAGGATGCTTCGTGGAAGTGGGCGCTCGTCGCCGTGCTGGCATCGTTCGGCACATATCTCGCTGCGACCGGCAGTCTGTTGGGGGCCATTCCTACTCGGCTGCGATACTGGCCGGCGTTTGCGGCACAGATTGCCTCGTCGTTCGCGAACCGGGTCACGCCCGCCAAAGTGGGCGGGGTCGCAACCAACCTGCGCTATTTCCAGCGAAACGGAGTTCCGACCGCCGTCGGGGTCACTGCCATCGGGCTCAACGCCATCGCCGGACTGATCATGCACATCGTGCTCACGCTCAGTTTCCTTCTCATTGCCAGCGGCGACAGTCGGTCGGAAGGGCTCAGTCTGCCCAGCACCGCCACGATGATGCTGGTGCTCGCCGCGCTCGTTGGCACGGTCGCCGCGGCGTCGGCCGTACCGTCGACGCGGCGACTGATCGATACGCACATCGTTCCGCAGCTCAAGTCGGGATGGGAGTCGATGAACGTCGTCATCCACGATCCGGTCAGGCTTCTTCTGCTGTTCGGCGGGTCAGCCGCGATCACGCTCTTCTATATCGCCGCCATGGTCGCAAGTCTGGAGGCTTTCGGATCGACAGCCTCGCTTCCGCTCGTTGCACTGCTCTTCCTCACCGGAAGCGCCATCGCCAACGCGGCGCCCACCCCGGGCGGATTGGGAGCGGCAGAGGCGGCGCTGATCGCGGCCCTCAGCACTGCCGAAAGCACGATGGTCGTCGTGCCGGCGGTGTTCCTCTACCGGCTCGTGACGTTCTGGTTGCCCATTCTTCCGGGTTGGCTCGCACTCACGTACCTCCGCAAGTCGGACAACCTCTAGCCGTTTTCTTTCGCAGGCCTACGACGACGCCTTTCCGATCGGAAATTCGAGGATTTCATCGAGCCAGGGCTCAGCCCGCTCGAGCAGTCCTGCCACGGCCGCGGCGTCGGCACCGAGCCCGATCGGGGTGCTCTGGCGAGGGTTCCCCGGCCCGCTCCCTCCGTACTCGGGCACCAGGTCGAATGGGAACAATTCAAGCGACACGATCTTGTGTCGGTCGCACACGTAGAGGTTGAGGTCGAGGCAGGTCTCTGCGCCGAGATTCTGCTCATCGAAATCAGCCGGCAGTGGCCGACGGTAGAGATCTGGGCCGCCAAGGCACCAAAGCCAGGTGTTCCCACCAGCTGCTGGTGGGTAGTCGATGCCGCGACGGAGCAGAAGGGCGGTGATCGAGTCGGCGATCGCCTCGCCAACGCCGGCACCCCCGACGTGTGGACACGTCGGCCGCTTCGCCCGCCCAAATCGCGACAGTCGCATGGCGCGGTCGCACGTCATCCCGACGAAGTGGTGCGACAGCTGCCAGGTCATTGCGAAAAACCTACGGTGCCGTTCTTGTGGTTCACTCGGATTCGAGCTGTGCGAGTTTCTGCACCCGGCGCACGAGCCTTTCCTCTCCCGCGAACTCGGCGCCGAGGAACGCCTTGGCCATTTCCCAAGCCAACACATCGCCGACGATTTTGCCGGCGAGGGCCAGGACGTTTGCGTCGTTGTGTTCCACGGCTTGGTGTGCGGTGTATATGTCGCTCGCCTGTGCGGCGCGTATGCCTTTGACCTTGTTGGCGGCGATCGCCACGCCCACACCGGTTCCGCACACCAAAATTCCGCGGTCGGCGTGGTGTTCAACGATCGCCGAGGCGACAGCAGCCGCGTAGTCGGGGTAGTCGACCGACTCCGTCGAGTGGGTGCCGAAATCGTGGACGTGATAATCCGCCTCGCGTAGCTGCTCAATCAAGTGCTGCTTCATCTCATACCCGGCATGATCACTACCAATAGCAACACGCATCACGTGTTCTTCTCCTCGTTGTTGTCCAATGATTGTCGACCAATCGGGATCATCAGCCCGGTCGTTTTGGCGAGTGAGCCGTCCACCAGGGCGCGGGCGGCCTGCGCCACAGCATGTCGGTCCGGGTTGGCGTCGATGGCGATTCCGTTGACCCGCACGCCATGATCGGCGAACTCGGCTGCAAGCTCGGACGCCGTCGATGTGGTGGCCAACTGCACCACATCGCCTCCTCTTCCCTGAGCAATCATGACTTCGATCGCACGCGTGTGAGACGGGCCCACGACAATGTCCACCCCGCCGAACTGGAGCACACAAGCTTCGACCGCCGCTGCCTCGTCTTGGTGAGAAACCACGACGACGGCGCCGGCATCCTCAAACTCGTTGGCAACGGCCTGCCCAACGGCCGACTCCACTTCGGCGACCACGGCCACCTTCCCCGTCAGCGGTTTCGGGGCCGGACGGCGACGAAGTTTGAGATCTTCCAGCATCCAGTACTCGACCGCGAACTTTTCGGCCTCCGAAACCGGGGTATAGGTGGAGACCGCCTCGGCGCCTCGGATCACGTTGATCGCATTGATGTAGAACTCGCCGGCCACTCGAGCGGTCTGGCGGTCGATGCCAAAGCTGAACATCCCGACGCCTGGGATCAGAAAGATGGCCGGGTCGGCACCTCGCATCGGCGGCGTCTCGGGCTGCGCGTACCGCTCGTAATACAGGCGGTACTCCTCCCGATACTCAGTGTGCAGTTGCTGAAGCCGCGCTGTCTGCTCGCCGAGTGTCGAGGTCGTCGGCAGGTCCAATAGAAGTGGCCTCACCTTGGTGCGAATGAAATGATCGGGGCAGGAGGTTCCGAGCGGCGCGACGCGCGGCGTTGCTTCACGCCCGATGAAGTCCACAACGTCGTCGCTATCGAACCAACTGCCGACGACGCGTTGGTCGGTCGAGGCGAGCCCTCTGATGATTGGGCCCAGTGCGATCGCCCGGCGCCGGCGCTCATCGGTGGGCAGCGGGTCGAAGCCCACCCGAAGCGGGCCGAGCGGTTCAGGCTTGCCGTGCTGTTCAATAAACTCAGCCGCTCGCTGGATCACGTCGAGTGACAGCTGCTCGCAGTCCTCGGACGCCTCGGCCCATGTGGTCAAACC
This sequence comes from Acidimicrobiales bacterium, assembly GCA_051011575.1. Classification (GTDB taxonomy): domain Bacteria; phylum Actinomycetota; class Acidimicrobiia; order Acidimicrobiales; family SHLQ01; genus SHLQ01. The sequence continues at coordinate 21,114 of JBPCTR010000273.1, forward strand.
GTGGCCGCCCATGACGACACCCCGAAGCGACCCTTGCCGTTCGCGCATCGCATCGATCTTGAGCGCGAGGTCGAAGCCCGGGCGCTGCCATGGCACCCATCCGATCTCGTCACCGAAGATCTGGTTCGTGAGCGACTCCCCATCGGCTGAAGCGGCCAGAGCAATCACCGAGTCGGGATGCAGGTGATCCACGTGACACGCGGGGAGGAGGGCGTGCATCGAGGTGTCAATGCTCGGCGCGGGCCCCGGCGGTCCGAGCCCGCAGTAGTCGAGAAGCTGGTGCAGCTCGTCGTCCTGCTCGGCGTTGACATAGGAGTGCTTGATGGCCCGGATCCGATCGAGCCGCAGCATCGACACCCCGTCGATCGTGAGCGTCGCCAGATCGCCACCAGACCCCTTCACCCACATCACCTCCACGTCCTCGGCCGTGACGGCGTCGGCGGTCACGCCTTTGGCCGAGGTGTTGCCTCCTCCGTAGTTCGTGTTACGGCGGTCCGCCCCAAGGCGGTTGGAACGCTCTATGAGCTCCTGCAGCGGTGTTGCGGGCTCTGCGTTGGTCATTCGGCAAGAATAACTGTTGAGACGGCGCCGATATCCTCCGTTCGTGGAGCAGAACATCGACTACGTGTGTGTGGTGGGCGGCGCCAACGTAGACATCGAAGGGCGCGTGGCGGGGCCGCTGCTACAGGCGGACTCCAACCCTGGCACCGTGATCCGGTCACCGGGTGGTGTCGGCCGCAACATCGCCGAGAATCTGGCGCGCCTCGACGTGCCGACCCGCCTCATCACGGCGCTGGGCCGCGACGACAACGGCAATTGGCTTCGTGATCTGACGGCAGCTTCGGGAGTTGACGTGACCGACAGCATTCGGTCCGAACTGGCGCCCACCGCCACCTACCTGTCGGTGATCGACGGCAGCGGCGAGATGGCGGTTGCCGTCAACGACATGGCTGTGATGGATTCTCTCGACGTTGCCGCCCTGGATGCCCTTCGCGACACGCTGGGGGCGGCCGCCGCCGTCGTCGTGGACTGCAATCTGTTGTCAGAAAGCATCGGTCATATCGCGACCACGCTCACGGGCGGCGAACTGTTCGTCGACCCGGTTTCGGTTGCCAAAGCGGGCCGAGTCGCACCCCATCTGGCGTCGGTACACACCCTCAAGCCCAACCTGGCAGAAGCGGCGCTGCTGTCGGGCGTGGAAATATCGGGGAGACGAAGCCTTCAGACCGCCGCCAACGTCCTGCTGGATGCCGGCGTGCGACAGGTCGTCATCAGCATGGCGGCCGACGGCGTCTTCTTCGCGAACGCCGAGAGGTCCGGCACGCTGAGCCCTCCACGCCAGGATGTCGCAAGCGTCACCGGCGCCGGCGACGCGCTGATGGCGGGTCTCGTGCACGCCCACCTGGCAAAGCTCGATATCGAGGATGCGGTCCGATTCGCCCTGGCCGCCTCGGTCCTCAGCGCAGCCTCGGCGAGCCCGGTCGCCAAGGACTTCTCCGCCGAGTCCATCCGGCGAATCGCCGACAACGTAGCCCTCATCAAGGAAGACACACTGTGACAAGCACACATCTCAAGCTCAGCGACCAGGTCGACGAGGCCCTGCACGACGGAACAGCCGTGGTCGCCCTCGAGTCGACGATCATCACCCACGGCATGCCCTACCCCCGGAACGTCGAGACGGCACTGGCCGTTCAGGCTGCTATTTCAGACCGCGGCGCAGTGCCGGCGACCACCGCCGTCCTGGACGGGAAGATGCGGGTGGGTCTCAGCGACGACGAGATCGACGCTCTCGGCCAGGCCGGCGAGACCGCGGTGAAGACAAGTCGGCGTGATCTCGCCTTCACGATCGCGAACGGGACGGTCGGAGGCACCACGGTGGCCGCCACCATGATGATGGCGTCGATGGCAGGCGTACGGGTCTTCGCCACGGGCGGCATCGGCGGCGTACACCGAGGAGCCGGCACCAGCTTCGACGTGTCTTCGGACCTTCAGGAGCTGGCCCGCACAGAAGTGGTTGTGGTGTGTGCCGGCCCCAAGTCGATCCTCGACCTCGGGCTCACGCTCGAATATCTCGAGACACACAGCGTGCCCGTGATCGGGTTCGGGACCGATGTGGTGCCCGCTTTCTACAGCCGGGAAAGCGACTTCGCCCCTGACTATCGAATTGACGACGCGGCCGGGGTGGCTGCGGTGATGGCGGTGAGGCGTGAGCTGGGTCTCGGGGGCGGGATGCTGGTGACCAACCCCGTGCCGGTCGAATACGGGATGGAGCGTTCGGTGATCGATGCAGCGATCGACACCGCTCTCGCCGAGGCCGACGCGCAGAACATCGTCGGCAAGGAAATCAGCCCGTTCCTGTTGGGGAAGGTCGTAGAGCTCACGGGCGGGGACAGTCTCGATGCCAACGTTCAGCTGGTCCTCAACAACGCCCGCGTGGCCGCTGATATCGCCATCGCCGACAGCACGTTGTGAGCTAGCGCTCGAGGACATGAAGGCAGGCGTCGGCTAGCGCGTTCGCGCCTCGGAAAGCTCGGCTTCGGGCGTTCAGATTTCGGTGCCGTCGGGGCGGACGGTGTGCCAGGTTCCGGAGGGGTCTCGCCAGATGGTGAAGCCCTTCTGTTTCCATCGGTTGTGCTTGCCACACAATGGCGCCCCGTTGCCGGGGTGGGTTCTGCCGCATCGGGAGTGTTGGTGGAGGTGGTCGGCCTCGCACATGCTCGTTGGTACGTGGCAACCGGGCCACACACATTCGGTCGACTGGAGTTTGACCGCGTGGCGCGAATTTCCGGTGAAGAAGCGAGCTTCTCCC
>JBPCTR010000274.1:0-10738 GCA_051011575.1 Acidimicrobiales bacterium
CAGTAGCACCGCACAGCAGATAACTAAGTGTTCGCGGTCCCAGGCGGTTGGCGCGCCACTCGCCAGAAGCGCCTACCAGTTTCTAGCATTCACACATGGAGTATCAGTTCCGTGAATATGTGATTCACCCCGGTCGCGCTGACCAGTTCGCTGCCGAGTGGGCGGCTGATGTGAAGCCGTTGCGGGAGTCGGCAGGCTTTGTGATCGCCGGTGCATGGGTATTGCCGAGTCAGGACAAGTTCGTGTGGATACTGGGTTGGCCTGGGCCCGGAACGCTGGCGAGCGCAGACTCGCAGTATTACGAATCGCCCGGACGGTCGAAGCTCGATCCTGATCCCGCACGACTGATCACGGTCGCCGAGGAGATCACTCCGGTGATCGATGCGCTCCAGATCGCCCCGATCCTGTGACACCGGACGATGTGCGTGGTTCTTCCGTCGTGGCCTCGATGTCGACCCAGGAAGTCTTTGCCGACCTGCGGTTCCACATTTGAACCGGCGTTCGCCCGAGGCCCCGCATCTACGTCGTGCCGTGCTTGGAGCGGGTGCTGATCACGATGTCGCGATCGCGCAGCTCGAATCGATCCCATCCAGCGCTGTCCTCATCGGCCGAGACTCAGCGGCACGACGCTACCGGTGGATCTTGGGGGTCGGCCGCTCCCGCGGTCCCTAATCTCTGACACTTACAGACACCCGCCTGAGCGCTCGTGGAGCCGCCGGTTCCCGGCGGCGCGTGTACGTTTGGCCGATGACGTCGATCCGCTGTCTCCCCGACGATGTCGTGGTCGACGTCGACGGCAGGCCCGATCTCCTGTCTGCGCTTCTCGGCGCCGATGTCCCCATCGCCCACGACTGCGGAGGCAAGGCGCGGTGCTCGACCTGTCGAGTGCGGATCCTCGATGGTCAGGACGCGCTGAACGTGCGCAGCGCGAAGGAGCGAGCGATCGCCGACCGCCTCGGGCTTCCCGCCGAGATCCGTCTCGCCTGCCAGACGTACGCCGAAAGGGCGGTGACCCTGCAACGGCTGGTGCTCGACGAGCTCGACGGCGTGCTGGCCGATCAGACAGCACGCAAGCGAGCCCTGGGTGCGGTCGGGCGGGAGGCGGAGATCGCGGTCGTGCTCGCCGATGTCGTGGGGTACACGACGCTGTCCGACGCACTCCCCGCCTACGACATCGTGCACATCCTCAACCGCTTCTTTCGGGGTGCGAGCCGTGGCGTAGAGCGTCACGGTGGCCGGGTCGACAACTACATGGGGGACGCCATCCTGGCCTTCTTCGGTCTCGACGGAACCGGCGATGCATCCGGTAGCGCCGTTCGCGCTGGCTTCGAGATCCTCGAGGCGGCGAGGTCGGTCTCGAGCTATGTCGACCAGCTCTACGGTCGCTCCTTCGCGGTGCGAATCGGCGTTCATCATGGGCGGGTCGTGGTCGGCTCCGTCGGTGGCGAAGGCAGCGCCCGCGAAACTGCCATCGGCGAGGCTGTCAACATCGCCAGCCGTCTCGAGGCAGCGAACAAGGAGCTGGGCACGGACATGCTGGTGTCCTCGGACGTCACTCGCCAGTGCGGTGACGCCCTGACGGTCGGGCGTCGGTTCGACGTCGAACTGCGCGGCATCACCGGGGGCATCGAGGCCTTCGAGCCCATCGCCATTCGATGAGTGTCTGTTTCGGGCGGAGCGAGGTCGAGCCGGCACCCGATCCCTCAGGTCTCCACGACAACGTCTGCATTGGGAACAACCTTCCGTTGGACCCGCCCAGTCTCTGCTGAGTACACAGCGCAGTCGGAGCCAAAACATGTAGCGACGAGTTGCCGCCGATGTGCCGTGCTCGGTCAGCCGTGACCTCTGCTATGTCGCATCGGCTGTAGCTGGGTTTCGGACCGCCTGCGCGACCTCGACAACACCAGCTGCCACGACCCACAGGCCAAAGACGACTATTCCGACCCACGGGGCGAAGGCCCCCAGTGCAACTACCACGGCTAGCGCACCAAGCCAGATCGGCAGTATGCGGTGAACGAAGCTAGCGATCGCACCGGTGATCCCAACCGCCAAAAGGCCGGGAGAAAAGAGCAGGGTTCCATTCCACAAGAAGTCGACCGCGCCCTGAGCGACCTCGGCATGTCCACGATCGGCCGCCTCCGCTCCCGCCAGTTCGACACCCACGAACACGATCATCGCACCAGCCAATGCCACGCCGCCCGCCAAAAATCCGTCCGCCGCCCAGCCCGCTCCTCCGTCGCGGAACTTGGCCCGAAGGTGTCCGACGAAGACAAGGAGAAACCCGATTCCGAGCACGGTGAAGAGGCGCCCCAGCAGGATGTCGTCGGAAATCTCGCGAAACTCAGCGACCACGGTGCTCGCCGAATCGGTCGGTTCGGCATCGACGTCCCCGGAGATTCCAGCACCCAGCACGAACCCAACGACAAACAGGATTCCACTGACCGGTCCGATCAACCTGGTGATCTTGTCCATTGCCATCCTCGCGTCTGGACGACTACCCGGTGACCCTACGCTTGACTCCACACGTGTCAAGCGTCACACCATTCCCCTGTGGCGGGCCATGACGGCGCGAGGGGATGACATCTATGACACGGCTCGTTCGAGCCTCGACGCTCGCCCACTCATTCGACCTGCGGCGACTAGTTCTTGACAAATAAGAAGCTACCTTCCTATTCTTTGACCATGGGACGACGCAAGAAAGGCGAGCTCATCGCCATCGAGGTCGAGATCCTCGGCAAAGCGCTCGAACTCTCAGCGGGTGGGGGCCCCGAGTTCCACGGATTCCGGATGGCGAGGGAACTCCGCGAGGGTGACGGCTCCGATGCACTTATCGGTCACGGCACGCTCTACAAGGCGCTTTCCCGGTTGGAAACAGCGGGCATGCTCGAGAGCTCGTGGGAGGATCCCGACGCTGCCACCGAGGCCGGCCGACCGCGCCGTCGCCTCTATCGCATAACCTCCGACGGCAGGCTCGCCGCAGTAGCAGCCCTCGAGCCCCGGCTCGTCCCCGACCCGCCTTGGCATCCTGGCATCGAGCCCGCATGACCGGCACACGGACTCCAATCGCCGGCCGGCTGTGCCAAGGGTGGGTCCGGTTCTACACGTGGAAGCTGCCCGACGCGGATGCGCGCCGGCGACGCGAGGAGATCGAGTCTGATCTGTTCGAGCACGCGAACGATGCGCAGCTCGCCGGGGTCGGCGAGCAAAGACTGAACGCAGAAATCCTGGCTCGGGTGCTTGTGGGAGTGCCCGCCGACCTTTCCTGGCGACGGGCATCCCGCCAAGAGCCGCTGATGCGGCTCGCAGTAGGAGGTATTGCCATGTCAATGTCCAAGTCCACCCAGCACCGGATCCTGTATTGGCTCTCCGGCCTGATCGTCCTGTACTGCTCCATAGGCCTGGTCTCAGGCATCGCGAGCATCTTCGTCGACTGGGACGAAGAGCCCAGCGTGGCGGCCAAGATCTTCTTCTTCGGCGTACCCGTGGTCTCGGCGATCACTCTCGTCGCCGGACTGGTGACACAATCCAGGGACCCGCGTCGAGGTCTGGCGCTCGTCATCGCCGGCGCCGTCGGCCCGGCCGTCTGGTTCTGGATGCTCCCCTTCTACGCGCCGGTGATGATCGCCGTCATCGCGCTCGCAGTTTCGGTCACACCCCGCAAGAGTTCGCAGGCTGCAATCACCTGATCCCACAAGCACACGACGGGGTCAGGGCTGTTGGAAGACCGCCCTGACCCCGCCGAACCACGTCAGTCCGGGAGCAGCTATGGCGACCGGTAGTCGAGAAGGTCCCACAAGCACTCGATGCGCCATGACGGCAGCTGTCGAACCTCGGGCCTTTAGGGTCTGGTGAGGTACGCGTCGCGCAGCACGCGTGATTCGACTTCCATCTCCGTGAGTCGAAACTTCACCATGTCGCCGATGCTGACGATGCCGCACAATCGGCCGTCGTCGACGACAGGCATTTGCCGCTGCCGCTTTTCGGTCATCTTCGTCATCACTGCCGTCGTCGAGTCGTCCGGCGCGCAGGTCGCAGGGTTCTTTCGCATCTTGTCTCGAACCTTCGAGCCAGCGATCGACCCGCGTCCGTCCACAGCTGCGTGCACGATCTCGCGTTCGCCCACGAGACCTACGACTCGTTCGCCCTCGGTCACAACGAGCGCGGCAATCTCGTGCAGTTTCATCACCTGGGCGGCCCGAATCATCTCGTCTTCGGGTCGAATCGTCTGTACGTCCTCGCCCTTGTCGGCCAGGATCGAGCGGATCTTCATACGTCCACCTTTCCTCGCTGCTATGTCTTGACCGTAGCGGAACCGGCTGAGTTGTCCAGTATGTGAAAACGGTACGGTGCGGCCATGGAGGTGCACGGTCTGATGATCGACATCGACGGCGTCCTGACCGTCAGCTGGGAGCCGATCCCCGGTGCGCCGGAAACGTTCGCGGAGCTGCAACGGCGAAAGATTCCGTTCCGGCTGGCCACGAACACGACTTCACGCCCACGTCGCGAGGTAGCCGAGCTGCTCCACACCGCTGGTTTCGACGTCGAGCAGCAACAGATCCTCACCGCACCCATCGCGACGGCGAGCTACCTGCACGAGCACCACCCCGACGCCCGATGCTTCATGTTGTCGAGTGGTGATGTGTCCGAGGATCTCGACGACATCCATTGCGTCGAAATCGGCGATGGCGCCGACGTCGTGGTTCTCGGGGGTGCAGGGTTGGTGTACACCCACGAACAGCTGAACCATGCGTTCGAGTTGCTGCTCGACGGTGCGCACTTCGTGGCGATGCATCGCAACCTGTACTGGCGGACGGCGCGAGGCATGGAGCTCGACACGGGGGCGTATGTATCTGCACTGGAGGCCGCGACCGGACGTTCACCCGTCGTCATCGGGAAACCCGCTGAGGCATTCTTTCGAGCCGGGCTCGCCGCGCTCGAGGCAATGCCGAGTGAGGTCGTGATGGTCGGCGACGACGTCGTGAACGACATCGACGGGGCCCAGGAGATCGGCATCGTCGGCTGCCTCGTCCAGACCGGCAAGTACCGGGCCGACGCGGTCGAGATGGCCAGCTCGACACCTGACCACGTCATTCCTTCGTTCGCGCACATTTTCGATGTACTCGACCGAGGCGTTGACTCGCAATAGACCTTCCGGTTGACCTGGTTGAAGTGCCAGGGCCCTCCCGGTCCTGAGGCATCGCGCTACTTGCAGGAAGCGCAGGTGCCAACGAGGTCGAGGCGGTGCGCGTCGGCATCGAAGCCGGCGCCGTCAGCTGCTCGCTGGAGCGCGCGGGTCAGGGTGGCTTCGGTGCGTTTGTCCAAGGAGAAATCGGTAACGGAGCCGCAGCTGGAGCAGATGAGGTGGTGGTGGTGTTCGGTGAGGTGCTCGGCCAGTTCGTAACGGCTGAACTCGTCGTTGGTGGCGATCCGGGTCACTGCGCCGACCTCTTCGAGAATGGTGAGGTTTCGGTACACCGTCGACTGCGGGAGGCCGTCATCGTCGGCGACGATCTGCGCGATCGTCAAAGGCCCGACACCGGCCTGAAGTGCGGCAACCAATCGTCGTCGCCCAGTGGTGTATCGCTGGTCGGCTCGTGCGAGAAGCGCGGCGACTTCGTCGTCGACGTGGCTGGAAGACATCGCTTCCCACGGTAGCTGGGAATGAGAATCACTGAGAAGGGCAGACAACTCGAGACGGCCGCAATCAGTGCACGTGGTGGGGGTCGTCGAGAACGAGTCCCTCACCAATGCGCATGAATCGCCCTCCGAATGCGCGCTCCAGATGGTGCTCGACCAGCACCTCCGTTGGCGACCCGATGACAACAGGGGTCCTGTCGAGAAGCAGGACCTGGTCACAGCGGCGAGCGTCCTGGAGGTCGTGGGTGGTCACCACGACCGTGCGCCCCGCCGCGAGTTCCTCGTCGATGACGTTGAGGATGATCGATCTCGACACGACGTCGAGCCCGGTCATCGGCTCGTCGAGAAGTATGACGTCGGCATCTTGGGCGAGGCCCTGGGCCACCAACACGCGCTGGCGCTGCCCGCCCGAGAGGTCGTGGAGTTGGCGATCGGCGAGGTCTTCGATGGCCGTACGCGAAAGCGCCCCTTCGACGGCGGTACGGTCCGCGTCACGAAAGCGGCTGAACAGCCCGAGCGAGGAGTAGCGGGCCATCGCGACCGCGTCTCGAACCGTGACTGGCAGGCTCTTGTCGATCTCAGTCGATTGCATGACGAGTGCCGGCGGTGGCCCGGCGACGTGGGTGGAGCCGGCATGGGGGTCGATGGTGCCGGCGAGCGTGCCGAGCAGCGTGGATTTCCCAGAGCCATTGGGCCCGATGACAGCCAGAGAGGTGCCGGCAGGAACGAGAAGGTCCACCCGCGAAAGTGCGACCGTCTCGCCGAAACGAACCTCGAGGCTGTTGGCGGCGATGGCTGGTGTCACCGACTCCATGGTAGGCGAGAAGTGACGACTTCGATTCTCATTCTCATTCTCATTCTCATTTGCGAGACGAGATCATCGGGCCTAGTGTTAAATGATAGTGATTCTCATTACAGAAACCCCGAACATCAGACGATTCCTCTCGGTGGTTGCCGCGCTCTTCGTCCTCACTGCCTGCGGCGATGATCAAGTGCAGAGCGGCAGCTCGGAGCGCGATCGGCCGACGGTGGTGGTCACGACCAACATTCTCGGGGACGTGGTCGAGAATCTCGTTGGACAGCAGTTCGAGGTCGTCACGATCATGCCGGTCGGCGCGGACCCCCACGACTTTCAACCCTCAGCACAACAGGTCGCACAGATAGCCGATGCTCACCTTCTGATCGTCAACGGCGCGGGCTTCGAAGAGAGCCTCCTCGACGTGATCGAATCCGCCGAGGCGGATGGCGTGCCGGTCTTCGAAGCGATGAGTGTTGTCGACGCGATCGAGTTCGGCGAAGAAGGCCACGGCGACGAGGACGACGACCACGACGACGAGCACGATGGCGCCGACCCCCATTTCTTCACCGACCCGGCCCGTATGGCCGAGGCGGCTGACGGCATCCGAGCGTTTCTCGTCGCCAACGTCGATGGCGTTGACGTGGCCTCGTTGGATAGCAGCGCGGCGGAGTACATCGGCGAACTCGAGACGCTGGACGTGGAGGTCGAAAGCCTGCTGGCGGCTGTTCCTGCGGCCAGGCGAGTGATGGTGACCAACCATGAGGTCTTTGGCTACTTCGCCGAAAGATACGGCTTCGAGGTCGTCGGCACCGTAATTCCCGGAGGCACAACCAGCGACTCGGCCAGTGCCCGTGAACTCGCCGAGCTGGCTGAGTTGATCGCGCAGCGGGACGTCCCCGCGATCTTCGCCGACGTGTCATCCACCGACGAGCTCGCTCGCACCGTTGCCGATGAGATCGGCGACATCGACGTGGTCGACTTGTTCTCGGAGTCCTTGGGCCCCGACGATTCGAACGGTGCCACCTACCTGGACATGATCCGAACCAATGCGCGGCGTATCGCCGACGCCCTCGCTGGCTGAGCTTTCGGTCAACACAGTGGACTTCCTCCTCGATGCTTTCGAACCAGCGTTCATGCAACGAGCGCTCGTGGGCAGCCTCGTGGCTGTGATGGCGACGTCGTTGGTTGGCACATGGGTGGTGATCCGGGGTCTCGCATTCCTCGGTGATGCGCTGGCTCATGGGGTGATCCCCGGCATCGCACTCGCCGTTCTCTGGGGGTTCAACCCGATCATTGGGGCGTTCGTCGCCGCACTCGTCATGAGCGGGCTCGTGAGTGTGGTGTCGAGCCGAACCGTGGTGCGAGAGGACACGGCCATCGGGCTGTTGTTCGTCGGCATGCTGTCGCTCGGGATCGTCATCGTGTCGCGGTCACAGTCGTTCTCGACCGAGGTGACGGCTTTGCTCTTCGGCGACGTGCTCGGCGTCACCACGGGCGACATCCGCAATCAGCTCATCGCGACCGCAGTTGTGGCCCTCTGCACCGCGGTGTTGTATCGCCCATTCCTGGCGCTCACGTTCAACCGCGCCAAGGCCCAAACCCTGGGGATGTATCCTCGACTGGCCCAGGCCGCCCTTCTGGCGCTCCTTGCACTGAGCATCGTCGCAAGCTTCCAAGCGATCGGAACGCTGTTGGTGTTCGGCCTGCTGGTCGGACCGCCGGCGACCGCGTCGCTACTCGTGCATCGGGTTCCTGCCATCATGGCGACGTCGATGCTGCTCGGCGCACTGGCGGTGGTCGCCGGTTTGTTGACGAGCTTCCATCACGGCACCGCCGGTGGTGCCACGATCGCCGGGTTCAGTGTCCTCGAGTTCTTTGTCATTCTCGCCGCCCGCGAGATGCAGACAACACTTCGCCGAGCGCGTCACTCTGCCTTCGCGAGCTGAAAGGGTTCCCAATCACTCTTCGTCAGCTCGTGGTGAAAAATCTTCCCATCGAGGTTCGCCCTCAAGCGCGTCCTGTACGTCGAGGTCGACCACGGGGGTCTCGAGTGGAGAAGCGACCTCAGATTGCGGACGAAGGACGGCGGCGGCAAGGGCCGTCGTGATCGGGACCGCCGCCACGAGCCCAATCGATCCGCAGAGGGTACGAACGATCTCGACCGCGATGACTTCCGAATTCGCGACCTCTGCCAACGATTGGTCGGACACCGCGAAAAGCAACAGCAACGGCATGCTCGCGCCCGCGTAGGCCAACAACAGGGTGTTCACCGTCGACGCGATATGGTCCCGACCGACCCTGATGCCCGAAGCCACGAGCTCCGACGTCGGCAAGTGGGGGCTTCGATGTCGAAGCTCCGCGACCGTTGCAACCTGGGTGACAGTGACGTCGTCGAGCGCGCCGAGTGCACCGATGATCGCCCCGCCGAGGATAAGCGCACGCACATCGAGATTCTCGGCAATGAAGGGCAGGATGAGTGCTTCGTCGGTCGCCAGGCCTGTGAACGCGGCGAACTCGAAAAAGAGCCACGACAGCCCGAGCGTGAGCGCAAGCGCGCCGAGCGTTCCTGCGAGCGCGACCGTGGTCGTCGGCGTGAACCCGTGTGTGAGGTACAGGCTGACGAACGCAATCGCAGATGCAGCAACCACCGCGACCACGAGCGGATCATTCCCGTCCAGCGCCGAGGGGGCGACGAAGCCCACCAGGACGGCCAACGTTGCCACCATCGCCAGCAGCGCCAAGACACCCCGAAACCGTCCAAGCGCAACCACCACGATCGCGAACAGGGCGGCGAGCCAGACGAGCGACGCGCGGCGTTCGCGGTCGGCGAAGAAATAGGTGTTGGACGACTCGAAGTAGCCGAGAACGACCTCATCGCCGACCGACAGGTCAGTCAGCCCCCGGTTGAACTCCACCCTGAGTTCCGACAGTGCCACCACGACCCCTTCGTTCGGATCCGTGTTCAGGACGACCGTCAGATCGACACACTCCCGAGGGTCGTCGTCAGTCGAGAAGCGGCAGCGACGATTGACCACCTCCTCGACGGTTGCCTCCAATCGATCGCTGATCAATCCGAGCTCGTTGGCCTTTTCGGTGATGGTCTGTCGCCCCTCGCCGTCGGGCCACAACGCGATCACACCTGCCACCGTCGCGAGCGCAGCCACGACCACGAGGGCGAGCACGACGCGCAACGTCGCGTCGCGTGACCACTCGTGCCAGCCCCCCGCCAAGCCGTGATCGTGCCCGTGAGAGTGGCCGGCCGGAGCGCTTTCAGGGCTCAACGCGGCGGCCATTTCACCCGACGGCGCTGCATGAGTGAAGCGCCATCGTCGAAAGCATCCGTTCAGGCTACGACAGCGAATCCGTTGACTCGGGCACCTCTCTCGAGCACGCACCAGTGGAGACGCTGTCGAGTGCCGGTCGTCGGAGGACGGCGGCTGCTCATGACGTCGCGCATCCCGATTTCCCGACCGGGGGAGGCTTCGGATTGTGACGCGATGACGCGACAAACGGGACGCAGCCAGTAAATCGGGATGATTGTCTCGACCTGCTCGACCAAGGCGTTGACTCGCAATAGACCTTACGGTTGACCTATTCGAACGGGAGGACTTCAATCGATGCTCCGAGGACGCAACGAAGTCACACGCGTCGCACTGGTCGGTGGGGGCGTGATCGGAACCGGTTGGGCTGTTCGCTGCCTCGCCAATGGTCTCGACGTGAGCATGGCTGACCCTGCGCCGGGAGCAGAGGACAAGACGAGGGAAGGCGTCTCCGAAGTCTGGCCAACGATGGAACAGCTCGGGCTGGCGGAGGACGCGAGCCCAGAGAGGCTCCGGTTCGATTCCTCGATCGAAGCTGCAGTGGCCGACGCCGACTTCGTCCAAGAGAACGTGCCCGAGCGCGAAGAACTGAAGACCGAAGTGATCGCCGAGATCAGCCAACACGTGTCGGCGGACGCGATCATCGCGTCGAGCTCCTCTGGGCTCCTGCCCTCAAAACTGCAGGCGAGAGCGGTCGCGCCTGGTCGGGTCGTCATCGGGCATCCGTTCACGCCGCTGTATCTCCTTCCGCTCGTCGAAGTGATGGGCGGAGAGCAAACGACCGACGAAGCGATCGCCGCGGCCGCCAGCTTCTACAAAGGCATCGGCATGCGGCCGCTTCACGTGCGCAACGAGATCGAGGCCTACATCGGCGACCGGCTGCAGGAAGCGTTGTGGCACGAAGCGCTGCATCTGGTCAACGATGGAGTGGCGACCATCGACGAGATCGATGCAGCCATCACCGGCGGGCCCGGGCTTCGCT
>JBPCTR010000275.1:0-6733 GCA_051011575.1 Acidimicrobiales bacterium
ATCGCGCACGGCGCCTCGAGCTATGAGGATCTGCTCGCCGATCCCGACGTCGAGGGCATTGTGCTCACCACGCCCAACGACACCCATCGCGACCTCGTGATCCAGGCGCTCGAGGCCGGGAAGCCCGTCTACACCGACAAGCCGATCGCCCAGACACTCGAGGATGCGCTGGCGATCCGGGATGCCGTTTCCGCTTCGGGTCTGCCGTTCGCCGTCGGCCACAGCGCCCGCCGGCTCTCCGGGTGTCGGGTCATGAAGCAGCGCATCGACGACGGGTCCATCGGCGGCGTCACGATCGCGGAGGCCAACTTCTCGAACGAACGAGGATTGGAGCTCACGCCCGAGACCTGGCGTTGGTATCTCGACAAGACGCCGGGCGGACCGCTCATCCAGCTCGGCGTGCATCACGCCGACAATCTGCAGTACCTGCTGGGGCCGGTGGCCGCGGTGAGCGGGATCCAACGAAAGTTGTTCACCAAGTCGGAGGTTCCCGACGCCACGATGACGATCCTCGAATTCGAGTCGGGCGCCCTCGGCTATCTGGGCTGTGGCTGGGCGTCTCCCGGCATCTATCAGATCCGGATTCAGGGCACGAAGCAGAACATGATGTACGACCTCGACTTCCGGCATTGGGACGAATCGCACGAAGCAGACAGCCAGTCGTCGCTCGTGAGCCAGGAATACGGTCAGGTCGCTCGCACGCCCGTGGACCTCCCGCCGACCGACATGTTTCGGGAGCAGCTCGACGAATTCGCACTCGCCATCCGCGGCGAGAGCACGGTCGAGGTCGGCGTCGACGAAGCCATCCGCGCGCTCGCCGTCGTGCACACCGCGATCGAATCGAGTCGCCAAGGCGGCAAACAGGTCGAGGTCGCTCCGTTCCTGGAAGCCCTCGGCGCCACTGCGTGACGGAGCCTCGGTTCTCGTTCAAGTACTGGGGACAGCAAACATCGTGGGTTGACCTCGAGGCCGTCTGGCGCAATGCCGACTCGGGCGGGTTCTGGGATGCCGCCTGGTTGAACGATCACCTCTATCCACCCCGCGCCGACCGCGAGCTGCCGATCTTCGATGCCTACGCACTGCTGGCCGGATGTGCGGCGATCACGAATCGACTCCGGTTCGGTGTGATGGTCACCGCCAATACCTTTCGCCATCCGGCGGTGCTGGCAAAGATGGCCGTGACGATCGATCACATGTCGAATGGCAGGCTCGAGCTCGGGGTCGGAGCCGGTTGGCTCGAGTCAGAACACGAGGCGTTCGGGATCCCTCTCCCCCCGCTCACTGAGCGCTTCGACCGGCTCGACGAGACCTTCACGATCATCGATGGCCTCCTGACCAACGACACATTCTCGCTCGACGGCCCCTTCCACACGATCGTCGGCGCCGAGTTCATGCCCAAGTCGATCCAAAAGCCACGCATCCCATTTGTGGTCGGTGGAGCGGGCCCAAAGCGCACCCTCCCGCTCGCCGCCAAGTGGGCGGACCAGTGGAACTATCCCGACTTCGGTGCCAGCGACGCACTCGACGTGTTCAGTGATCGCTTGGCGCTGCTCCGATCGCTCTGCGCTGAAATCGGCCGCGACCCGCGCGAGATCGAGATCTCGGCCCAGATCCGCTACCCCGGCGACATCGCAGCTGCGATCGACCGGATCACCGCGTATCGAGAGGCCGGCGCCACCCACATGCTCGTGAGCTTCATGCCCCCCACCGACCTCGGGCTTCCGGCCGAGGTCGGCGACGCCCTGGGCAACCACTTCGGAGACTCTGGTTAGGCCGCCGACGACGCTGCGGTCATTCGAGCCGAGAGCGCGTCGTCGGGACGCACGACGTAGAGGCCCCCGGTGAGGCGGTCGCTCGTGAAAATCGTGTGGTCGGCCGAGACGTAAAGATCGTTGATCTGGGTCGCCGACTGATCGGGCGGTGACGACGGAATCCAGTGAGCGACTTCGCTCGGCGCACTGGGCTCGGTCACGTCGTAGGCGCGTAGACCCGCGTTGAAGTAGCTGACGAAGACGAGATGTTGGCTCTGGTAGCTGCCGGGCAGGTTCTCGTGCAGGTTGTGCGCTCCGAACCGGTGGCCCCGCTCGCAGAAGTCGCCTTCGGGAACGGGGCAGATGGCGAGGACCTCGGGGTTGGTGTCGTCGCGGATGTCGATCACCCGCACCATGTGCGGGTGATCCTCACAGCCATCCTTCACCGCTTCGTCGGTGACGACGAGCAGGTCACGACCGACCAGCGGGAGGCACGTGTGGGTGTGGCCGCCCACCTCCCACGTGAGATGCGAGATCAAACTTGGCGACGCGAAGTCGGTGATGTCGAGGATGGCCATTCCCGAGCCCCACATACCCACATAGGCGCGGTCGCGAGCGACGTTGATGAGCGCGTGGTGCACAGAGCGACCCTCGTCGGCCGGCCAGTCGGCCACCTCGTCGTTCGCCATTCCCGGGTACCACCAGCGGCCCGCCTCGACGGGATTGGTGGGATCGCTCACATCGACGATGTTCCAGATGCGGTCGGAGAAACCGTCGGGAGTCGACGAGAGGTAGACGTACTGCCCACCCGGGTAGTAGATCCGGTGCACGCCTTTGCCGGTCGAGTTCCAGAACCCGATCTCCTCTGGATCGAGCGGGTCGGTCGTGTCGTAGATGGCCATACCCGGCCGATCTACCGTGCCGCCGTGGAAACCCTCCATATTGGTGAGCAGAATTCCGTCGGCCCAGACGGCCTTGTGACTGTGCCCCCCGGCGGGCGAGGCGATTTGGCGTACAACGACCGGATTGCTGGGGTCGGCAACGTCGAGGATCGTGGTGCCCATACCCGTTGTGCCGGAATGCCCCACATACAGGGCGTCGCCATTGCGAGCGATCTGCATCCCGTCGCCGTATCCACCCAGGTCGGAGTGCCCGACCGAGATGAAACCGTCGATGTCTTCTCCGTGGGCCATTCTGAAACTCCCTTTTTCAGCAGCAGAGCGAGTGCAGCGTTCCGCCGCAGATCAGGTCGATCTCGTCGTCGGCGATGTCGGGAATCGCCCGGACCGTCGTGACGGGATCGAGGTCGCCCATCGGGAAGGGGTAGTCGGTACCCAGCAGAACCTGGCCAACACCCATCTTGTCGATGAGAAAGCGCAGCACGTCCAGATCGTTGAGCACCGTGTCGACGTAAACCTGGCGGAGGTAGTCGCTCGGCGGACGGGAGATGTTCGTGGCCGCGAACCTGGGCACCTTGTGGAAGCTCTGATCGAGACGCCCGATCTGGAAGGGCGTGAACCCACCGCCGTGGACGGCACACATCGTGAGATCGGGGAACCGCTCGAACACCCCGGACATGATCAGGCCACCAAGCGTCACCGAGGTCTCGGCCGGGCGGCCGATCGAGTTGTCGATGAAATATCGCTCGAGGTCGACGCCAACGAGGGGCGTCATCGGATGCAACAGCACGAACGCACCGGTTGCCTCGGCGACTTCCCACACCGCGTCGAGACCCGCGAGGTCGAGCGCCGCCCCGCGAACGGTGGTGGCGATCTCGATTCCTTTGAACCCGTCGGCCATGAGCTGCTCGAGCTGGCTTGCCGCCATGGCGGGATCCTGGAGCGGGACGGTGCCGATCAACCAGAACCGATCCGAGTGAGCGCCTGCGTAGTCGGCGAGGCAGTCGTTGTGCGCCCGGCTGTAGTCGGCGGCATGCACCGAGTCGATCTCGTAGCCGGTCAGGTCGATCCAGCCTGCCATCACCTGGATGTCGATTCCGGCGTTGTCCATCCACGCCATACGAGCGTCGAGATCGCTGAGAAAGGCCGGCATCGGGCCGGTTGCCCGATCGCCGAACGTGACTCGCATCCCGCGCTCGGTCTCGTGGGTTTCGATTCCGATCTCGCCCGCTTTGCGGCCGAGATAGTCGATGAATGCCGGCGGGATCGCGTGTGCGTGGGAATCGATGATCACATCGCCGAGCCTAGGTCGCTGTCGACAGGGGTGCAATCGTTTGCGGCCCTTACCGGGGCTCGGTAGTTTTGGGTCATGTCACACGTGGTTCGAGCTGCCGATTTACCCCGATTCCAGTCCACTCGCGACAATCGACGCCGCGTCGATCTCGTGACCGACGACCTCTTCGGTTTCACCGACATGCGCGCCGATCACATCTCGTACGCCCCGGGCGACACCGCAGCCGCGCATTACCACGTTGGTGCGCGCCACATCTGGTTCGTCGACGCGGGTACCGGAGTCCTCCACGTGGGCGACGACAGCTATGAGCTGGCGGCGGGCGACGTTGCCACGGTCGGCGAACGCGAGGTCCATTGGTTCGAGAACACCGGGACCGATGTGTTCAGTTTCTACGAGCTGTGGGTGCCAGCCCCCACCGAGACGATCTGGATCCGCGACGACGACGTTTGAACGTGGCGACCTGCGGAGTGAGTTCACTCCACCGCTGAGATCACCGAGGGGAAGACATGACGAACGCCGACTATGTGATTGCGGGTGCCGGCCACAACAGCCTGATCACGGCGGCGTACCTGGCCCGAGCCGGGTACTCGTGCGTCGTGCTCGACGCCCGCCCGATCCCCGGGGGCGGGGCGTCGACCGAGGACCTGCTCATGCCCGGGCTCGGCATCGACACATGCTCGACCGGCCACACGCTCATCCGGGTCAACCCACTGATCAGGGCCGACGAGCTCGGGCTTGTCTCCAAACATGGCCTGTCGTACGTCGACCCCGACCCGGTGGCCCACGTGTGCTTCCCCGATGGCGAGCACTTCACGATGTCGCTCGATCCGTCCAGGACGATCGCCGAGTTTGCCCGATTCTCCGAGCGCGATGCGGCCACGTACTCACGCATGCTCGACGAGTGGGCCGACGTGAACCACATCTTCGGGCAGGACCGGTTCCGGCCCATCGGATACGGCCCGGCGACGGCAGAACTGCTCGATGCTCACCCGCGATCCTCGATTTGGCGGCGGCGGGGGGCAATGTCGGCATACGACCTGATCATGACCGAGTTCGAGGACCGCCATAGCCAGGCGTTCATGTTGTGGATGACGTTTCAGACCATCGTCGCCCTCGATCGCGCGGGAACGGGGTTGCTGGCGTACTCGCTCATCGCGGCGCGCCAGAAGAACAGCTGGTCGATTCCACTCGGTGGATCCGGAACGCTGATCGATGCCCTCGTCGGCTACCTCGCGGATCGCGACGTCGACATTCACTGCGATCAGACCGTCGAGCAGCTCATCATCGAAGACGGCCGGTGCGTGGGCGTGCAGACGTCGTCCGGCGAACGTTTCACCGCGAGCAAAGGGGTCGTCTCCACCATCCACATAAAGCATCTCGTCGACATGGCGCCCCCAGAGATGTGGGGCGACGACTTCCTGTTTGGTGTCGATACCTACGAGGTCGGGATCTCCGGGTACGCGGCCTACCTGGCAGCAACCGAAGCCCCAATCTTCGACACGCCGGGCGGCGGAGTGAGCGCGGTTTCTGCGGGGCTCGTCGGTTGGCCCGAACAGTTTCTACGGATGCTTCGCAACGTCAACGACGGTGTGCAGTTCGACGATGTGCCGTTCCTTCTCGTCGCCACGCCCACCCTCGTCGACAATGTGCGAACCGTCGACGAGCTCCACACCGTAAAGCTGCTCAGCGCAGTGACCTTTGAGCTCCGCCAAGGAGAAACATGGGAGGAGCGAAAGGAGGTGCTCGCCGACCGGTTCTTCGACGAGGTGGGCAAGGTGTGCTCCAACTTCACGGCCGACAAGGTCGTGGACCGCGCAGTCCGGTCACCCGAGGATCTGGAGACCCACAACTCCCACATGATTCGTGGAGCATTTCACGGGGGCGACCGCTCGCCCGCGAACTCGGGCGCCAACCGCCCGGTACCCGGCTGGGCGCAGCACCGCATGCCAATCCCCGGTCTGTACCAGACCGGCGGCACGACCCATCCCGGCGGATCGATCACTGGTGCGCCCGGCCGCAACGCGGCCGTGATCATTCTCGAGGATCAGGGTCACGACCCAACCGAGATGCTCGGGAAATAGGGAGGCAGGAGGCCGGCACCGTCGGGCGCCGACCCCCAGCTCAATCAAGCTCGCTTACAGGTTGGCCGTGGTCGTCGTACCGGATGAAAGGTCAGCGGCCGGGTTGGTGGGCAGACCCAACACATCCTGCGCCTCGTGCAGGCCGGTGAGGTCGAAGTAGTCCCGCCAGCGTGCGTTGATGTCGTCGGGGACATCGTTGAACGGACCGATGAAGTCCATCCATGCATCCATCTCTGCCGGATCGAAACCGTTGTCGTCGGTGTAGATCGTCGACACCAGATCGTAGACCGACTGGAGCGTTGGGATTACCTCGAAGCCCCAATCGTCCTCCATGATCGAGATGACCTCGTCCTTGTTGGCCTGGGTCTTGCAGAACCGCTGCGACTTGATCCATGCATGGTTCCACGCGGCCGAGAAGCCCGGATCCTGATCGCGAACCGCCTGGGTGGTTGCGAAGCCGGCCTGCGGCGCGCTCAGGAACTCCCGGAACAATGCGCCACCACCTTCGGCCTCGGCAAGGCCGATATGGCGAGGGAATGCGACCGTTGCATCGATCTGGCCCGAAAGCATGGCCGTGACCCAGTCGTTCGAGCCGCCCGTGAGTGTGGTGAATTCGACGTCGGTCTCCCAGTCGTAGCCGAGCTCGCCCAGGATGAACTTCGAGATCGCCTCGTTCACGCTGCCAGCGCGAGCGCCGCCGACCTTCTT
>JBPCTR010000276.1:0-4027 GCA_051011575.1 Acidimicrobiales bacterium
CATCGTGTTCGATCGCATCGTGCTCGGTCGGGTGGGGCGTCTCGGCTGCAAGATCACCCGCAAGGGACTCGGCTTCGAGCGCCGCTGCCACTTCGTCGGAGAGTTGCTCGGCGGTCGGCGCCCGCTCCGCGGAACCCATGACAGTGTCGACGATCTCGATCTGGGCCGATTCCGGCACGTCTTCTGCAGCTGCGCCAGACGTGGCAGGCCGATCTTCGGGCGCGAGAAGTGCATCGTCCTCGGCAACGCGCTCGAGGTCGTCGATCGACCCGCTCATGCCAACTCGGAGGGCCTCGACGGCGTTACGCACCCGCACGCGCTGGTCGACCAGATGCTGCTCGAGGGCCGCGATGTCGGTTTCGAGCTGCGAGCGAACGTTTTCGAGCTGGCCCACCTCGTCCCGCACGGGCTGCTTCATATTCTCCGCTTCGGCCTGCGCAGCCGATTCGATCGACTCCAACCGGGCCGCGGCCGCCATTTCGGCTTCGGCGAGTAGGCGGTCGGTCTCCACGACAGCATCGGCACGGAGCTGGTCGGACTCGGCTGCGGTGCGTTCTTCGACGGAGGCCCGCGCCGCTTCGGCCTTGGCGACGGCGTCACGCGCCTGCTCGACCTGTGATTCGGCGTCGGACCGAGCCTCGGAGACCGTCTGCGCGGCCTCGGTGTTCGCCGCATCGACGATCTCGGTAGCGGTGTTCCGGGCATCGGCCACGGTCTCGTCGGCCAGCCGCTGAGCGAGCACCAGGGTGCGCCGAAGCGTCCCCTCGGTGTCGGTTTCGCCGTTTGCGAGCTGATTCTCCAATTCGGAGATTCGCTGCTGCGCCACCTCGTTGTTGGAGATGACTTCGGCGACTTCAGACCGCACCTTCGCGAGGAAAGCGTCGACCTCCTCGTCGTTGTAACCACGCAGGATGAGGCCGAACTGCACATCCTTCAATTCACGAATGAGATCCATTGGACAACCCTAGTTTGGCCCACCCGCTGAAGGAGGCATCGCTACTCGCTGAAGCGCTCGCGTTCCTCATCGGAGACGGTCACTTCATCGGGCGTGAGCAGGTACACCTGTTCGGCAACCCGCTCCATCTGTCCTCCGAGGCCGTAACAGAGTCCGCTGCTGAAATCGATGAGACGACGAGCGAGATCACGTTCCGCGTTCTGCATGTTCACGATTACCGGAGTGCTGTCCTTGAAGTGATCCGCGACGATCTGGGCGTCATTGAACGACTTGGGGATGATGACCTGCGGTTTGGTGTTGCTCGGGGCGCTCACGGGACGCACCGTACCTATCAGCGGTTGGCTGCGCGCCGGTTCTTCCATCGGGATGGCGCGCACGGTGGGTTCGACGGTGCGCGTGGGCGCACTCTCAGTGACCGGACGAACGGGACGGGTCGCCTCGGCTCGGTGGGTCTGCGCCGGACGGGCCGCAGGCCCAGGCTCCACGGCGGGACGGGGTGTCCGGGAGGGCGCGGTGCTGGCAGGTGCCATGCGCTCGCCTTCCGGGTACTCCTCGTTGAGCCCCAGCCACACGACTGCCTTTTTCACAAAGCCGGACATCACGACCTCCAGGCCGACAACGATAGCCGGTGGACCATGAATGATGTGACCACGCTCAGTGCGGTCGGGGCCCGAAGAGCACCGAGCCGAGGCGCAGGATCGTTGCTCCGGCAGCGGCGGCGTCGAGGTAGTCGGCGCTCATTCCCATCGACAGCTCGGAGAGGTCGTGGCGGTCCGCGAGCACGCGAAGCTCCTCGAACGCACGACGGGTCCCATCGGCGTCGTCGCGCACCCCAATGGTCATGAGCCCACGCACCTCAACGCCGAGCTCGGAGCCGAGAACCAGCATGTCTTCGATCTGGCCGGGGCCGATGCCGTCCTTGGTCTCGTCGTCTCCGATTCGGATCTGCAGGAGTACCGTCGCATCATCCCGGCGCTTGGCGATCTCACGCAAGACCGATTCGCGCGCCACGCTGTGCCACAGATCGACAACGCTGGCGATTCGCCGCACCTTGTTCCGCTGAATCCGCCCGATGAAATGCATCCGGTCGATGCCTTCGAAGGCAGGCGTCTTCTCCTCGAGCTCCTGGGCGTAACTCTCGCCGAACTCGGTCAGCCCGGCAGCGCGAGCTGCGGCCACGGTGTCCGGGCCAAATCCCTTTGTGACCGCAACGATCCTCGTGTCCGGACGCCCCACTTCGTCGAGTTTTGTTCGTACCTCAGCGACGCGGTCACTGATCTCACCGCTCGTGGCGGTAACCGAGGATCCCGATGAGTTCACGCAATGGCTCCCGATCGGCCGACGGCGTGAATACGAGCCGCGAGCGCGTGGCGTTCAGCGTCAGCGCGCGCCCGGTGGGAGAAGCCCGAGCCACCGCACGCAGTGCATCCTGATGCGAACGTGGGGTCGGGAGCGCCCGTCCGGCCCAACGCCACCCTGATACCAGCCGCAAGATCCAGCGCAGGCCGCCCGCTCGATGTTGTGGAGCGCACCGTTGCGTCGAGTGCGTCCTCGACACGATCGAGGTCGGCGCTCGAGAACTCGTAACACTCGGCGCCGATCAGCGGGCCGACAACGACGTCGGTGATGGTGGCATCGGCCGACTCCAGGGTCCCGACCGTTCGTTCGATCACGCCGCCCACCAAGCCGCGCCAGCCCACGTGGGCAACCGCGATGGGCCCCGAGCTCGTCACGAACGCGATCGGCGCACAATCGGCTCCCTGAACGGCGATGGGCACCTCCTTCGCGCGCGTGGTGAGGGCGTCACCCTCTGGCGCGACTCCCCCGATCGGTGCTTCTCGCACGTCGGTCCCGTGTACCTGGCGGACGACCGACCACTTCCCAGGCATGACACGAGCGCGACGTTCGGTCAGACCCGGTTGGGCCGCATCGATGTGGAAATCGCCATCGTCGACCGATGTGATGGCGACCTCGACGACCGATCCATCGGTTCGGTCGAAGCGATGCCATTGGGTCATGGCCGCGGAGTCAGCGCAGGAACGAGGGAACGTCGAAGTCGTCGTCGCCGTCGTCGTCGTCGTCGGGATCGGTGTCGCCGCCATCGGTGGGCTCGGTAGCCGGCGTGTCGCCGCCGAACTCGGCAAAAACGTCGGCGATTTCGAGATCGTCATCCGATCCGCTGTCGGTCTCGGCCGACAGTGGCGAGCTCGACGCAGTCGATGCTGTCCCCGGGGCAACCCCGGTCGTGGTGTAGCCGGCCGCCGCACCGTCCCAGCGCTCGAAACCGGCGGCGATGACGGTGACACGCACATCATCGCCCATCTCATCGTCGATGACGGCGCCGAAGATGATGTTTGCGTCGGGGTGCGCCACACCGTGGATGACCTCGGCGGCTTCGTTGACCTCGAACAGGCCGAGATCAGAGCCACCGGAGATGTTGAGAAGAATGCCACGTGCGCCCTCGATGCTGGCCTCGAGCAGCGGAGAGCTGATGGCTGCGCGAGCAGCGGCGAGCGCCCGGCCCTCACCCGACGCATACCCGATTCCCATGAGCGCCGAGCCGGCGTCGGACATGATCATCTTTACGTCGGCGAAGTCCGTGTTGATCAGGCCTGGTGTGGTGATCAGATCGGTGATGCCCTGAACGCCCTGGAGCAGGACCTCATCGGCCATTTTGAACGCGTTGAGGACCGAGGTGTTCTCGTTCGACACGGTGAGGAGCCGGTCGTTCGGGATGACGATCTGGGTATCGACATTCTCCTTGAGTCGCTGAATACCCTGCTCGGCCTGGACCGCACGGCGGCGTCCTTCGAAGCCGAACGGGCGGGTGACAACGCCGATCGTGAGCGCGCCGACCTCGCGAGCGACCTCGGCGATGATCGGCGCCGCACCAGTACCCGTGCCGCCACCCTTGCCGGCGGTGATGAAGACCATGTCGGAACCGTCGATCGCGGCCTCGATCTCGTCGCGATGGTCCTCCGCAGCCTGGCGGCCGATCTCGGGGTCGCTGCCAGCTCCGAGCCCTCTGGTGAGTTCGCGGCCGATGTCGAGCTTCACATCGGCGTCGCTCAT
>JBPCTR010000277.1:0-4857 GCA_051011575.1 Acidimicrobiales bacterium
TCGCCCTTGCCGTGTGGGCCTCCGGTCCAGCCGGTGTTCAGCAGAATGCTGCGGGTCTTGTGCGTCTCCATCCGATCGCCAAGCAGGCCCGAGTACACCGACGCCTTCTGCGACATGAACGGCGCACCAAAGCATGACGAGAAGGCAGGTTGGGGCTCGGTCACGCCGACTTCGGTGCCGGCGAGCTTCGACGTGAAGCCCATCACGAAGTGATACATGACTTCGTCGTTGTCGAGGATGGCGATAGGCGGCAGCACGCCGAAGGCATCGGCGGTGAGCAGGACCACGGTCTCGGGATGTCCACCGCGGGCCCCCTCGGCGACGCCTGGATTACACGAGAGCGGATAGGCGAAGCGGGTGTTCTCGGTGATCGATCCGTCGGTGAGGTCGAATTCCTGCGGGTCGGTGTCTTCGATCCGCTTACCGGGAAGCGGCGGCACATTCTCGATGAGCGTGCCCTTCATGGACATCGCTGCCGCGATCACGGGCTCGGCCTTCTTGTCGAGGTCGATGAGCTTGGCGTAGCAGCCGTCCTCGAAGTTCGAGATTCCGTCGGGGCTCCACACATGCTCGTCGTCGCCGATGAGCAGCCGATCGGGGTCGGCCGACAGGGTGGTCTTGCCCGTGCCGGACAGGCCAAAGAGGATGGCGGTGTCGTCGTGGTCGCCGACGTTCGCCGAGCAGTGCATCGTGAGCTGGCCCTTGCTCGGCAACACGTAGTTCATGACCGTGAACATCGTCTTCTTGTTGATGCCGCAGTAGTCGGCCGTGCCCACGACCAGGGCGACCCGGTTGGCGATGTCCATGATCACGCCGCGCTCGTTGTTCGTGCCGTCCGTGTCGGGGTTTGCCATGAACGAGGGGACGTTGACGATGGTCCAACCGGTCTCAGGACGATCCGAGTCGTCGCGCACCTCACTCGGGAAGAGGATGTTGCAGAAGTAGGCGTGGGTCGCGAACTCGCCGACGAACCGGTAGGGCTCGGAGTAGTTGGGATCCCAGCCACAGAACACGTCGGTCACATACAGCGTGGCCTGCTTCTGGTTGAGATGGTCGATGACGCGTGCGAACAGATCGTCGAACGTGGCCGGGTCCATCTTCGCAAAGCCGTGCTTCCACCAGACGGTGTCGAGCACTTCTTCGCGGGCCACACAGAAGGTGTCGGCGAGAGGTCGGCCGGTACAGGTCGGGTCGCTGAGGTATACGAGCGGGCCATCCACGCCGAGCGAGGTGGGGAAGGCTTTCTGGTCATCGAAGCCACCGTCGAGGTGAACGCGACCCCGGTCGTTGGCGATCGCCGCATGGAAGAGGTCGTCCTGACTCAGGCCGACCCGGAGGTTCGGCGTCGTGATTCCGAACTGGTCTGCGAGCTCGGCTTGGACTGCATCGTGTGGGCGCATTGTTGATCTTCGGCTTTCGTAGACAACGGCAAAGGACTGTTCTATTTACAGATACGTCCACCACGATCCATCGGAATTACCGATAGCTCGGGCGATTCGATGACTGTACACATCACGAGAGCGGCCCTGCTCGCCTGTGTGATGATTTCTGAATTCTGTCAGGAACGTCGTCGCTGTGCCAGGGGTGAGACGCTGTCTCTGGGCTCCCTTGACCGCTCGCGGACCGGCGAACTAGATTTCTCTACAATCGTTTGCAGAGTCCTCGAGGGGGAACCAGTGAAGACGAAGCCCACCATTTTTCGCTTGATCGCATTTCTGTTGGTCATGGCCATGTTCGCGGCGGCGTGCGGGTCCGACGATCCGGCGGACAGCGCCGGCGGATCCGATTCCGGTGACACCGCCGACACCGACTCGGGTGATTCCGATACGGGAGACAGCGACTCTGGCGACAGCGATGCTGGTGATTCCGACTCGGGTGACAGCGACTCCGGTGCCGCCGGCGGGGGCGACACGTTGGTGCACGCCGCCGACGACGAAGCGACCACGCTCGACCCCGCCCAGGTTGAACCGGGCGAGGGTGGCGAAACCGTGATCCTCCAGGTGTACGAGCGTCTGCTCGAGATCGGTCGTAACGGCCCGGATCTGGTTCCCGCCATCTCGACCGAGGTTCCCTCGACCGAGAACGGCCTTATCTCAGCCGATGGTCTGGTCTATACCTTCCCGATCCGCGAAGGTGTCACGTTCCACGACGGCACCGACCTCACCGCCGACGACGTGAAGTACTCGTGGGACCGCGTGATGACGATGAGCCTGCCCGATGGTGCCGCCGACGTACTCAACGACATCGTCGCCGAGACCGCGGTCGTCGACGCGAACACCTTCGAGGTGACATTGCAGAAGGCAAGCGCGGCGTTCCTCAACACCGCAGCGGTGGCGATGGTCTCGTCAATCGTGAGTCAGGACGCGGTCGAGGCCAATGGAGGTATCGCCGAGGGTGAGCCGAACGAGTTCATGCAGACGAACATGGTCGGCACCGGTCCATACACCCTGACCGCCTGGAATCGCGGCGAGAACATCCAACTTGCGGTCTACCAGGACTACTGGGGAACACCCGCCAACAACGATGTCCGAATCGAGATCGGGGCGACTCCCGACGTTCGTGTGCTCGGGCTTCGGGCCGGCGACTACGACACGATCGAGGCCGACCCCTCCTTCATCGGCGATCTCGAGGGCGCCGACGGTGTCACGATCGCGGGCGAAGGGCTGACCGTGGAACCAATCCACGTCGCGTTCAACCTCAACATCGGTGACGGCGTCCTTCCCGACGAGGACACGATCCCAACCGATTTCTTCCACGATGCACGGGTTCGCCAGGCATTCAACTACGGGTTCAACTACCAGGCGTTCATCGATGGTGCGCTCGGCGGATTCGGCGACTTCAACCCGCATTACATTCCTCAGGGAATCTTCGGATACGACCCGGATGCTCCTCGGTACGACGGGCAGGATCTCGCCAAAGCCGAGCAGCTGTTCACCGACGCCGGATACTGCCCCGACGGGTTCGTCGCTTCGGTCATCACCGAAGAGGCCAACCTGTTCGAGGTTGCGGCGCTCGTGCTGAAGGACTCTCTCGAGTCCCTGCCGTGCAACATCGAGATTCGTGTCCTGGCGGTTGCCGAGGCGCAGTTCGATGACGCTCACGCCCAGGACCCGATCGAGTACGCCATGTGGGTGAAGAACGCCGATCCGTTCGCCGACCCGCATGCCTACGTGTCGTCCTATGTGCACCCGACCGGTGAGTGGGGTGAGATTCATGGGTTCAGCAACGGCTACGCCGATCCCGACCAGGTGGCTGCGCTGATCGACGACGCCGAGGTCGAGCTGGACCCGGTCGCCCGGGCCGCGCTCTACAGTGAGCTCCAGAACGTGCTCTTCGACGAACCGATGTGGTTGATCGCTGGGCAGGAGGGTGTCGTTGCGGCGTACCGCACCGATCTCGTCGGGTGGGAGTCGAACCCGCTGTGGCCACGGCCAAGCCTGAAGTTCCAGTTCATGTCCAAGTAGTGGAGTCACCGAACCGACAGGACAACCCGCTGCGATGCAGATCCGCGACTATCTGATACGACGACTCCTGGTTCTGCCGTTCCTCATCGTCGGCGTGTCGATCGTGGTGTTCACCCTCACTCGGGTCGGCGGCTCTCCAATCGGCATCTATCTCTCCCACGAGATGAATGCCGAGGAGGTCGCCGAGCTCGAGGAGCGGTTCCATCTCGACGAGCCTCTGCCGGTTCAGTACTACTACTGGAGTTCTGGCGTCGTGCAGGGCGATCTCGGCTGGTCGGGTGTCGCGGCGGCACCCGTGACCGAGGTGTTCCCTTCGAAGCTGGCCGCCACGATGGAGTTGGCGGTTGCGTCGGCGATCGTCGCGGTATCTCTCGGCATCGCGCTCGGAACATTCGCTGGCGCGCGCAGAAATCGATTACCCGACCACATAACGCGAATCGTGTCGATCAGCGGCGCTGCCATGCCGTTGTTCTGGTTTGCGATCGTCATGCTCATCGTTTTCTGGGTGAACCTCGGATGGTTTCCCATCGGTCGCAGCGATCCGGACACCTTTGCCTCGATCGCCCACCCGACGGGTCTCTACACCGTCGACTCGTTGATCGCCGGCGATCTCGGGGCGTTCGCCGACGCGATCTGGCACCTTGTACTGCCAGCCCTGACGCTCGGGTACGGCGCCACGGCGATCATCGCCAGGATGATGCGCTCGTCGTTGGTCGAGGAGCTCCAGGAGGACTATGTCGACGCGGCGCGGGCGAAGGGTCTTCCCGAGCGCCTCGTTCTCCGGCGCCATGCCCGGCGTAATGCCCTCATGCCGACGGTGACCGTGATCGGCTTGTCGTTCGGATTCCTCCTCCAGGGAACTGTGGTGGCCGAGATCATCTTCCGATGGCCGGGCCTCGGGAGGTGGATGGCGGATTCGGTTCTTCGGGGCGATCAAGCCACGATCATGGCCTACGTCCTCTTCACGAGCATCTTGTTCCTCGTGGTCAATCTGATCGTCGACGTCGTCTACGCCTACCTCGATCGGCGGGTGGTCCTCGGTGAGTGACGTCGCACTTCAGCCCGTACGCGAGAGTGCCCTTCGTGTTCGCATGAACCGCACGGGGGAGCTGGCCGGCAACGTGCTGTCGAACCCCACGACCGTGATGGGCCTGGTCCTGATCGTCGGATTGATCGGGATGGCCCTCTTTGCGCCATTCCTCGCCGAACCCAATACGCCGGACTCAGCGCAGATGCCTCGCGACTGGGGCGCCATAGCCGTTCCGCCAGGATCACCGGACCACATTCTCGGTACCACCAACACCGGGGGTGACGTGTGGTACGGCGTCGTGTGGGGTTCGCGTGCCTCGCTGCGCCTGTCGCTACTCGTCGTGAGCGTGACCGTTGCGATCGG
>JBPCTR010000278.1:0-3762 GCA_051011575.1 Acidimicrobiales bacterium
GGCGCGGACCATTCGGACCATTCGGAGCCGATCATCGTGCGCATACGAATCGAATAGGTGGTGCCGTCGATGGTGGCGACGGCGTGGAGACGGTCGTGAACGAGTGCCACGACCGAGATGTCGGTTGCTTCGCCGATCGTGCTGATCTCGACCTCGAATGCCGACCCGATCTGGTCGGCTGGGACGGCCAGTCCGAATCGTGATTCGCCGGTGATCAACACGGGTTGCGGCGACGTGAACTCGACGCCTCCGAGGCAGCCGTAACCCTCGTTTTCGACGATCGATCCGAACGGCACGTCCTTCCAGTCGGAGAATCCGAGAAAGTCGGGGTATTGGCGGACCTCGCCAGCGACGCAGGACAGCCATGGTCCCGGGGCCGTGCGACTTCCGAAGGGATACTGGTCGTCTTTCTCGTCGTAGTGCAGATGCGGTGAGCTCGACTGCCCGGTTGCACCGGACAGCCCCACCAACTGACCGACCTCGACGGTCTCTCCGACGTCGACGAAGACGGCGTCGAGGTGCAGATAGCGCGAGGCTCGCCCGTCGGCATGGCCGATCTCGACGAAGAGTCCGGCGCCACCCCGACAGCCGAGGGCGCGGCAGTGTGGTTCGGTCTCGACGACCACCCCGGTACCAGCTGCGTGGATCGGAACGCCGATTTCCATTCCCACGTCGATCGCTGGAGTGCGGTGATGGTTTGTGCAGGAGACGCCGGGGTTTCGCTCGGTACACCAGATCGGGTGGGAACCGACGAAAGGTGTTGCCACGGCACTCTGCTGGGCCTGTTCGGCGGGGGTTGGAGGCGTCTCTTGGGCCGACAGGGCCGGAGACGTCAGCGCGGTCGAAAAGAGAGCGATCAGGCTGAGCAGCCCGAGGCGCGTGGCAGGTGGACGTGAGGCGTTTGGCATGGAGGCGGCTCGTCGGTTGACGTCGGAGTTCACACTGGTTTCTTCGGACGATGTGAACGTCTAGTCACAAGACGGTAACGATTGTTACATATTCGTCATCTTTTGTCACCTTGGCCGTCACATTCTGTGAAATCGCGCTCGCACCGCGTTCACTCGCACGCGTTCGCTACGGTGCATTTCATGACGACCATCACCGCCGACCTGACCACCGGTACCGCCGTCGAACTCCGGAGCGGCCGCCACATCTGGTACGCCGACGAGCCGCTCGACCTCAACGGCACCGACACCGGGCCCAACCCCTACGAGATGCTCCTCGGCGCGCTCGGCGCCTGCACGTGCATCACCTTGTCGTTCTATTGCCAGCGGAAGGGATGGACTCTTCGCTCGGTATCAGTGGAGTACACCTACGAGAAGATCCACGCCGACGATTGCGCGCACTGCGACGAGGACGCGGCCGGATTCCTCCACAACGTGACGTCCGAGATATTTCTCGACGGTGACTTCGACGACGATCAACGCACCCGGCTGGCCCAGATCGCCGAGAGGTGCCCGGTCCATCGCACGCTCTCGGAGGGCATGGTCTTCGACGAGACGGTCACATTCTGACCTGACCATTTCGCACTCGAGTGCAGCCGCCTTCTAGAGTTTGGGCGGGCGTAGTGGGGGCCGGGAAGAGGTCCCGTGTCCACCCAAACCTTTACGGTCGTATCCGACCTGCATCGAGCCATGGAGTTCGATGAAGCACTCGCATGGTTCAACGGCATCCTGAGTGGCGACGAATGGGCCGTCCGCGACAAGGTCGAGGTCATTGCGGACGACGGTCATCGCACCGTGCAATGGACGTTGGGCGGGAGCCGATGGACCCTCGAGGTAGACGTGTCGGAGTCGCGCGTGCTCGGAGGGGTCATGGTGAGCGCCCGGGTGCGCGACCCCCTCGATGGATACGAGCTTCCGGAGCTGTCGGGCCTCGCTCGCGCTCTCGTTCCATAGCGGCCGATTCCGCCTCAGAGAATGGGGAAGCGTGACCTCTCGATCCTCGTCACCCGACACGAAGAGAAGTCGGCGACGCCCGTGAGTTCGACGGCCTCGAAGGACCTCGTCTCGTCACGACCGATCTGCCCGCTACTTATGACCTCCTCGATCTCGCCCTCGGACGAGTCCCAGGTGACGGTGATCTGGTAAAGGCTGGTTCCTTCGCTTCGGTTGGTGATCGTGACCTCGGCGCGTGCGATGCGGCCGGAGTTCGACCGGAGGCACTCGACACGGTCGACGTCGTACTGAGGCGGATGCTCGGTATTCGACGACGTGGTTTCGAGGCCGTCGCGCATGGTCGGCTCCGAGTCGGATCGAAGTAGCGCCACGATGAAAAGCACCCCGAGCACCGAGAAAACCATTGCCAGGACGGAGAGAGCGATCCCGACGATCGAGATCACCTTGCCTTCGAGCCCCGCTCGCGCCCGCCGATACCCGACGATGCAGAGGGCCAGCGAGACGATCGCGATGAGGAATCCGACCACGACCACCGACAGGATCAGGGCGAGCACGCTCACGACGATGCCGGCGACGGCGATCGGATTCTCGGTCGAAGGAGCCGTACCCGGCGGCGGCTGAGGTCCTCCGGTCGGCGGCGCGGGAGCTGCAGGGTTCGGCGGTGGCGGTGGAGGAGCCGCGGCCTCGTCGTTCACCCCGTCACGATACTGCTCGTGGCGTCGGCCGATATCCTTGGGGGTGTGGGATATCTGTCCGAAGCAGATGAATTGGCGCGTGCGCTCGCGCCCGACGATCCCACCGATTCGTTGTGGTCGATCCACGACTCCGGTCGCCTCGACGAGATTGCTCCCGAGCTTCCACTTCTCCGTATGGAGCAGGATCCGATCCACCGCCACAAGGATGTTCTCGCACACACCATTGCGGTCACGTCAAAGACTCGCCCCGACCTGAAGGTGCGCCTGGCCGCGCTCTTTCACGATGTCGGCAAGCCGCGCACCCGTCGTATCGGCGAGGCCGGTGTCACCTTCCGGCACCACGAAGCGGTGGGTGCTCGCATGACCAGCAAGCGGCTCACCGAACTCGGCTTCGACGAAGCGCTCGTCCAGGACGTGACCGAGTTGGTTCGACTCTCCGGCCGCTTCAAGGGGTACACCGACGGTTGGAGCGATTCGGCCGTACGGCGTTATGCCCGAGAGGCGGGTCCACTGCTCGGCGACCTGAACCACCTGATCCGATGCGACTGCACGACCCGCAACCGGCAGAAAGTCCAGGCGATCCAGGATGCGATGGACGACCTGGAGCGCCGCATCGCCGATCTCGCCGAGGCCGATCGTCGAGATGCGGAGCGGCCCGACATGGACGGTTCAGCGGTGATGGCCCATCTCGGGATTCCACCAGGGCCGGCGGTGGGCGAGGCCGTGCGGATGCTGCTCGAAGTCAAGCGGGCAGAGGGCGAGTTGCCTCGCGCCGAACTGGAAAAGCGGCTCGATGACTGGTTTGCCGATCGCTGAGCTGGGTCAGCGGGAGAACGCGAACTCGACGCGGCGGTTTGCGAGACGCCCGTCTTCGGTGTCGTTCGAGGCGATCGGCTGATCCTCGCCCCGACCGACGACGGTGATTCTCGCTGGATCGACGCCGGCTTCGATCAGGCGGCTCGCCGCGGTCGGCGCCCTGCGTTCGCTGAGGCGCTGGTTTCCGGGCGCCGGACCCGTGTCATCGGTGTGTCCGCTCACCTCCACGTTCCACTCGGGAGTTGCGACCAGCGTGGCACCGAGTTGGTCCACGAGCGGTGTGTACGCCGCATTGAGGGTGTCGCGGTTGTACTCGAACAGGTCGGGCTGGGAGAGCCGGAACAGAATCTGGG
>JBPCTR010000279.1:0-43350 GCA_051011575.1 Acidimicrobiales bacterium
GCGTCCGACATCGCCGAGGAGTACTACGCCAGCTTCACGCTCGACCGGTCGGCGAAGAAGCACCTCGGGATGCTCTCGAAGGAGGGCGGTGTCGAGATCGAGACCGTGGCCGAGGAGGACCCCGACGCCATCGCCAAGGTCTGGGTCGATCCTGTCGTCGGTCTGTCCGAGGCCGACGTTCGAGCGTGGGTCGCCGCTGCAAAGCTGCCCGAGGCTGCGGTCGAAGGGTCCGTCGACATTCTTCAGAAGCTGTACACCGCATACACCGAGGGTGACGCCGACCTGGTCGAGATCAACCCGCTCATCCTCACGCCCGATGGTTCGGTCCATGTGCTCGACGCCAAGGTCACGCTCGACGGAAACTCGGTTTTTCGTCATCCGGACTACGAGCAGTACGACGCGACCCAAACCCGAGACGAGCGGGAGGAAGCAGCCCATGCCAAGGGCCTTCAATACGTGGGCCTCGAGGGTTCGGTAGGCGTAATCGCGAACGGAGCCGGCCTCGCCATGAGCACGGTCGATGTCGTCAATCAAGTTGGCGGTAAGCCGGCCAACTTCCTCGACATCGGCGGCGGAGCGAACGCCGACGTCATGGCCGGCGCGCTCGAGGTCATAAACAACGATCCGAACGTCAAGGCGATCTTCATCAACATCTTCGGTGGCATCACCCGGGGTGAAGAAGTCGCTGAGGGGATCATCGAGGCGATTGGCCGGGTCGACATCGACAGTCCGATCGTCATCCGCCTCGATGGCACGAATGCCCAACAGGGCCGTGAGATGCTCGAACCGCACCTCGGCGATGCACTGATGATGGAAGCCACGATGCTGACCGCCGCCGAACGTGCCGTGGCGCTGGCCGGCTGAGAACGACGATCGATCGCAAAGGATCAACCAATGAGCATTTTCCTCGACGAGAACACCAAGATCGTCTACCAGGGTCTCACTGGTAGCACGGGCCGCTACTACGGCAACCTCAACCGTGACTACGGAACCAAGGTCGTGGGTGGCACCCATCCGAAGAAGGCTGGCACCGAGGTCGACGGCATGCCGATCTTCGCGACGGTTGCCGATGCGCGCGACGCCACCGGTTGCACGGCGTCCTGCGTGTTCGTTCCGCCGCCCGCAGTGAAGGGCGCGGTGATGGAGGCGGCAGAGGCGGGCATGGAGTTGATCGTCGTGATCACCGAGGGTGTGCCCGCGCACGACGAGGCGTGGTTCTACAACAAGCTGAAGACAGACTTTCCCGACACCCGCCTCCTGGGCCCGAATTGCCCTGGAATCATCAGCCCCGGAAAGGCCAATGTCGGCATCACGGCCGGTCACATCGCGAAACCGGGCGGACCCGTCGGTGTGGTGAGCCGCTCCGGCACGCTCACGTATCAGGCGGTATACGAGCTGAAGGAAAAGGACATCGGCGTGACGACTTCGGTCGGAATCGGTGGGGACCCGGTGCCCGGAACAAACTTCATCGACTGCCTCGCGGCTTTCGAAGCCGATCCCGAGACGAAGGCGATCATGATGATCGGCGAGATCGGTGGGTCGGCCGAGGAAGAGGCGGCCGAGTACATCCAGTCCAGCGTGACGAAGCCGGTCGTGAGCTACGTGGCCGGTGTGACCGCACCTCCCGGCAAGAAGATGGGACACGCGGGCGCGATCGTGTCGGGAGGAAAGGGAACTGCCGCGGCCAAGATGGAAGCGCTGAGCGACGCGGGTGTTCAGGTCGGTCTGAATCCCACCGAAGCCGGCGACCTCATGGCCGGGATCGTCGCCGGGCTGTAATTCGCCCGATTTACTGGGCGGCCGCAGTCAGTGACTGTGATCGTGATCGTGATCGTGGGCGGCTTGTTGCTCGGCGATTTCGGCGTGAATCGCTTCCATGTCGAGGGCTGCCACCTGTTCGATGAGATTCTCGAGCGCCGCTTCTGGCAGCGCTCCGGGCTGGCTGAACACCTGCACACCATCGCGGAAGATCATCAGTGTCGGGATCGATTGGATCCCGAGACCGCCGGCAAGAGCCTGTTCGGCCTCGGTGTCGACCTTCGCAAACGTGATGTCCGCGTGCTTTTCTGAGGCTGCCTCGAAAATCGGACCGAACGATTTGCAGGGGCCACACCATTCGGCCCAGAAGTCGACGAGAACGATGCCGTCGGCCAGCACCGTGTCTTCGAATTGATTGGTCGTGATGTCGAGCGTGCTCATGGCATGCCTTTCGTTGCGTCCGGCGCGACGCATGGGAGGAGCCGGTGATTTGAACCCCCGAGCGCCGGGTCCGATTCCCATTGTGCCGCCGGGCACGCCCAGTTCTTGGCATCGCCGGGCCCGGTATCCGTATGGTTGCGCCATGGAACCTTCCGATCTCGGCCGGTTCGCCGAAGCCGGCGACCCCCACCTCTCACCCGACGGACGCCACGTCGCCTACGTGGTCCGCACCATCGATCTCGAGGCAAACGAGTACCGCAGTCGAGTCTGGGTTGCGGGCACCGATGACTCGACCGCGCCCCGACCGCTCACCGCCGGTGAGCACTCCGATGCGCAACCCCGATGGTCACCCGACGGAAGCAGCCTCGCCTTCACGTCGACTCGCCGTCTGGACGAAAAGGGCAAGAAGAAGTCCACACTGCATCTCCTTCCGTTCGAGTTGCCCGGTGAGACGATCCTGCTCGCTGAAAGCTCAGAGAGCATCGGATCGCCGACGTTTTCCCCCGACGGGACCCACCTCGTCGTCACGATGAGAACGCCGTCCGATGAGTACAAAGAGGATGACGCCCGCCGCCGAGCTCCCCGCGTCATCGACCAGCTCAACTTCTCGTTGAACGGCGAGGGGTTCATCCTCGACCGTCCCCAACACCTTTACGTCGTGGCCATCGATGGGTCGACCGGCATGCGAAACCTCACCGATCGTCGAGCCGACATCAGTAGTCCGTCCTGGTTTCCCGACAGTCGACGTCTGGCCGTCGACGTCAATCCGTTCAGAGACCGGTTCTCGAGCGACATCGCGGTCGTCGATCTCGACGGCAACTTCTCGGCACTCACCGACGACACGGGCGTGTACTTCGCCCCGTCGGTGTCACCCGATGGATCGACCATCGCGGTGCTGGGCCACGACGATCCCTCGACGCTGTATCAGAACGCCCACGTCGGTCTCCTCGACCCCGAGTCGTCGGGTACACCGCAGTGGATCACGACAGATCTCGATCGCACCTGGGCGCCATTCATCAACCACCAGGCGCCCACATGGACGGCAAGCAATCGTCTTGTGGCGAGCATCGAGGACCGGGGAAACATCGGGCTCCGCTGGGTCGACACCGACGGTTCTCACGACGACCTGATCGGCGGCGATCGCTACGTGAACGAGTGGACTGCGGGAAGCGTGGGCGGTGAGCCGGCGATCGCGTACGCGTCGACCGACCCGAGCTCGCCAGCGGAGATCCATCTAAACGTAGGCGGGGTCGACCGAAAGCTCACGAGCGTGACGTCGGGGTTTATTGCGGCCACCGATCCTCGTCCGGTCGAGCACTTCCTCGCTCCGTCCGATGACGTCGAGGTCGACGCGTGGATTCTCACGCCGCCCGACTTCGACCCGTCGCAGACGTATCCGATGTTGTTGAACATTCACGGCGGGCCCTACACCCAGTATGGCAACGCGTTCATGGACGAGTTTCAGTTGCAGGCCCGGGCCGGATACGTGGTCGTGTATTCGAATCCTCGGGGGGGATCCGGCCGAACCGACGATTGGGCGGCGGCGATCCGCGGCCCCAAACATCATCGGCCGGGTGCGGGCTGGGGGTCGGTCGACTACGACGACCTCATGGCGGTCGTCGACACCGCGCTCGAGCGATACCCGTTCATCGATTCCCAGCGCCTGGGTGTGCTCGGCGGCTCGTACGGCGGGTACATGACCAGCTGGATCATCACGCACAACAACCGCTTCAAGGCCGCGTGCAGCGAGAGGGCCGCCAACAATCTCCTCACCCTCGAACATGGGAGCGACATCGCGGGATTCTTCTCCGCGGAATTGGGGCCGGTCCATGCGCTCGACCCCGAGGAGTACGCCCGCATGTCGCCATCCAGCTACGTCGAGAACATCGAGACACCGCTGCTGATCATCCACTCCGAAGACGACCTGCGCTGCCCGGTCGAACAGGCGACTCAGCTGTTTGTGGCGTGCAGGTTGCTCGGAAAGGAAGTCGAGTACGTGCTCTTCCCGAACGAAACCCATGAGTTGTCACGCTCCGGTTCACCCGTTCACCGCCAACAACGGGCCGAGATCATCCTCGAGTTCTTCGACAAGCACCTGAAGCTCTGACCCCATTTCGCGAAAAGGGGTCAGACCCCCATCAGCGAAAAGGGCTCTGACCCCTTTGACGCGACAAATGTCGAGAACTACACAGAGTCGTCGAAGAGGCGCTTGGCCGAAGCCATGAAGTTCGTGAGAGCGTCGTTCACGTAGCGGTCGGTGTCCTCGAAGACCTTCCCCGCCTGGTCGCTGAAGTTACGTCCGGCCGTGCTCAGATCGTCACGCACTGAACGAGGATCGCCGCGCCGGTGGTAGTCGCCGCCGAGGATTGCCTCGTATTCGCCGGTGTCGATCCAGTTGCGCAGCTCGGCCACCCGGATGACCGGGAAGGGGTGCGACTGGCCCAGGGTCGACATGAATCGGTAGTACGCCGACAAGCCGCCGACGTCGCGGTATTCATCGCTCTGAGCGATGAACGAGTCGAGGTTGAGTTCGTCGCGCCGACCCCGGATGCCTCCTGCGAGCGCAGCGTGCATTCCCATGGCCGCCTCGGCGTCCTGGACAGCCAACAGACCAGCGCGGTCGCAGCTGACCTCGGCCTTTCGACTCCATTCGAGGAGCGCAAGCGTGATCGGCACCACGGCCTGGGAGACGAGCGGCATCATCGATCCCGACAGGCTCAGCAGAATGAAGAGCAGCGTGCGATAGAGCGAGTGTTCGCTCATGATGTGCCCGACTTCGTGCCCGAGTACGACCTCGACCTCGTTGGGTGATGCGATCTCGATGAGGCTCGAGTTCAGAACGATGAACGGGTTGTCCATTCCGACAGCACCGGCATTCACGAGCGGCGTCTGGCTTATGTAGAGCGGCGGTACCTCGGTGTCGAGGGTCTCGCATGCACGCACGAGCGCCGCGTGCAGTTCGGGGTACTGGTTGGGCCCCACCTTGA
The DNA here is from genome assembly GCA_051011575.1 of Acidimicrobiales bacterium. Lineage (GTDB taxonomy): Bacteria > Actinomycetota > Acidimicrobiia > Acidimicrobiales > SHLQ01 > SHLQ01. Next base: position 5,187 of record JBPCTR010000279.1, read on the forward strand.
CCGCAGCCCCCGTGTAGATGGTGGCGATGTTCTTCTCGCCGAACATGCCGACGACCTTCTTCAGGAGCCCGTCGAACCCCGGGATCTGTTGAAGTGCGCCCAAGGTCGCGCGATCGGTGGGATGTTCCCATGCGTACGAACTGATGTCGGAAAGGGTGATGCGCTCCGCCATCAGGCGGCGCCCTTGAAGCTCCTGAACAGGAGGTATCCGCCGCCGACCATGCCGAGCAGTCCGACGACGAAGGCGAGTCCGCTGAGAATCCCGCCGATGAACCAGATGCTGCCGATCACCGGGCGAATCACGAAGAAGAGAGCCAGCCCAATGACGAGGAGGGTGGCTCCGGGGCGTTTGAGAAGTTGCATACAAACGATGGTACCGCAGCTCCGTTGGCCGCTCAGGGCCGTCTGACTCGGTGCACCTGTGCAAGGGTTGGTCGTGATGCGCGCGATTCTCACGCTCGTGCTGACCATGATGCTCTTGGCGGCGGCCTGTGCCTCTTCGGCGCCCGATGTCGCTCAGGCCGCGCCCGACCCGGCTGAACGAAGCCTCGTCGAGCCGGCGCCAACGTCGACGACCACGACGACGGCGGCACCCACCACCACGACGACCACAATCGCGCCCCCGCTAGATCGCGATGGTGTCGCACGGGCACTCACGACGAACTCGGGCGTGGTCGTGCCCGTTGTTCTCACGACGGATGAGGGTTGGGTCGTGCGTACGCCCTGCCAGGAGCTTGCGTACGTACTAGAAGGCGCGCCGATCGAACGAGTGCACGTTGTTGTGGACCCCGGGCATGGCGGCCCAGAGGAACCCGGTGCGGTGGCAGCCAACGGCCTGGTCGAGGCCGAGCTCAACCTCGACGTTGCCATGCGCACCATCTCAGCACTGCACGAGCTCGGTTTCGAGGCCGTGCTCACCCGAACCGCGGACTACCGGATTCCGATCGTCAGCCGCGTCGAGATCGCCGACACGCTCGAGGCGGCACTGCTGATTTCGATCCACCATCAGGGAGGTGGCGACGTGCCGGTGGGTCCCGCGCCGGGGACCGAGGTGTACTACCAACAGGGATCACCCGAGTCACAGCGGTTCGCCGGGCTTCTGTTCGAAGAGGCCACCTCGCGCCTCGGAGCGTTCGACATCGAGTGGTTCAACGGCCCCGACACCGGCGCCACCTACCGGCCGAATCGCGATACGGGTGAGGACTTCTACGGGATGGTGCGTCGACCGCTAACGCCGCCCGTGCTCGCAGAGATGGCCTTCATGGGAAATCCGGCAGAGCTCGATTTGCTCGGAACCGACGAATTTCGCGATGCCGAGGCCGCGTCGATCGCGGCCGCGGTGGTTCGCTGGTTCACGACCGACGACCCGGGCGGCGGCTTCGTCGAACCGAGCTTCGGTATTCGTTCATCGGGTGGTGGGGGAGGACTCGGCAACTGCGTCGACCCCGACCTTGGACCCACCGGCGAGGTGCCAGATGGAGTCGTTGGGGAGGACACCGAATCCGGTTAGGTTCGGCGGGTGCGTCTGGCCGTGTTGGTGAGTGGAAGCGGAACCCTGCTCGACGCGATGGTGCGCGCCGACCTGCCCATCGCTCTCGTCGTTGCCGATCGAACCTGCCGCGGGCTCGAGCTCGTCGAACGGAGCACGGCTCCGTCGGTCCTGCTCGAGCGCAAGGAATGGGGTCCGGGCTTCGATCGCAACGACTATTCGGCGCGCCTCACCGACCTTCTGGTGGAACACGAGATCGATCTTGTGGCCATGGCCGGTTTCGGCACGATCCTCGCTGAGCCCATGTTCGCCGCCTTTCCCGGTCGGATCATCAACACCCATCCGGCCCTCCTTCCCGCCTTTCCGGGATGGCATGCGGTCGCGGCCGCATTGGAGCACGGCGTTAAGGTCACGGGCTGCACCATCCACGTGGCCACGCCGGTTGTCGACGACGGTCCGATTCTGGCGCAAGAGGCGGTGGCGGTGGAACCGGACGACACCGAGGCCGCGCTGCATGAGCGGATCAAGGTCGTCGAACGTCGCCTCTACATCGACACCCTTCTCACCATCCATGCCCGCGGTCGAGTCCTCGACACCGCAATCTGACCAGGAGTTCACATGAAGGCATTGCTGTCTGTGTTCGATAAGACGGGCGTCGTCGATTTGGCGCAATCGCTGCACGACGCCGGCTGGGAACTCCTGTCGAGCGGAGGAACCGCACGAACGATCGCCGACGCGGACTTGCCGGTGACCGATGTGGCCGACCACACCGGCTCGCCGATCATGCTCGGTCATCGAGTGGTGACTCTTCACCCGAAGATCCACGGTGGCATTCTCGCCGATCGAAACGATCTCGAGCACCAGGCTGACCTCGACGAACACGGCATCGACCCCATCGATCTCGTGGTGGTCAACCTGTATCCGTTCAACACCGAGCCCGGGATCGAGATGATCGACATCGGGGGCCCCACGATGGTGCGGGCCGCGGCGAAGAATCACGAGCACGTTGGTGTCGTCGTCGACCCCGCCGACTACGCCGCAGTGGCCCAGGAGGTCGCCGGCGGCGGCCTTTCGCTCGAGACGCGACGGACCTTGGCACGCAAGGCGTTCGCGCACACGGCCGCATACGACGCCGCCATCGTCTCCTGGCTCGACGACACCGACGAGGCATCCGATCGCGACGATCCGCTTCCCGATTCGCTCCATCTCGCCGCCGACCGGGTGCAGGATCTCCGATATGGAGAGAACCCACATCAGGTGGGTGCCCGCTTCCGTTTTGCGGGGCAGCAGAGCTGGTGGGATGACGCCGTTGTCCACAACGGCAAGGAGCTCAGCTACCTCAACGTCTTCGACACCGAGGCCGCATGGCAGCTCGCATTCGCGGTGTCCGCAGACCCCACCGTGATCGTCGTCAAACACGCCAATCCATGTGGCGTGGCGACCCACGACGACATCGCCGAGGCCTACCGGCGGGCTCACGCCTGCGATCCGGTGTCGGCGTTCGGCGGCATCGTGGCAGTCAACCGTGAGGTCACCGCCGAGCTTGCCGACGCGCTGAGCGAAATCTTCACCGAGGTGATCGTGGCGCCCTCCTTCGCCGCCGATGCTCTTGCCACACTCAAAGAGAAGAAGAACCTGCGAGTGCTCGAGGCCAGCCCGCCCTCGAGCGCCCTGCTCGAAATGCGAAGCGTCGACGGTGGGCTACTCGTGCAGACGACCGACCGGCTGATCGCTCAGCCAACGGACTGGACCGTCGCCACCGATCGGTCGCCCACCGAGGCCGAGATGGCCGACCTCGCCTTCGCCTGGTCGGTGGCCGCCCGCGTGAGCTCGAACACGATCGTGCTTGCGAAGGATCGTCAGGCGTTCGGCATCGGCGCCGGGCAACAGAACCGCCGCGACGCGGGGCGAATCGCCGCCGAGAAGGCAGCTGGTCGCGCAACCGGGGGTGCGTGTGCATCCGACGCCTTCTTCCCGTTCCGCGATGGCCTCGACGCTGCCGTCGAAGCCGGTTGCACTGCCGTGGTGCAGCCGGGTGGCTCGGTCCGCGACGACGAGGTGATCGCGGCCGCAAACGAGGCCGGCATCGCGATGGTGTTCACCGGTGAGCGCCACTTCCGGCACTGACCGGATCGTCCCGGGAGCTTCAGCGGCGCGGTCGGCGAGACGAGCCGCCCCGACCCTTGGGGCCGCCACGCTTGGGGCCGCTGCGCTTGGGCCCACCCGGCTTGCCACCGCCCTGCTTCGGGCCTCCGCGGCTTTCGCCTCCGGACCGCGAGCCCGACTTCGCCGAACGATTCTTGGCGCTGTTCTTGCCGCGGTTCTTGCTCTTCGGATTCTGGCGTGGCTTCGACCCGCCGGACCGCGAGCCCGGCTTGCCGCTGCGTTGCCCCTGACCCTGGCGCTTCTTGCCCTGCTGGCCACCGCGGTTGCGAGGTTGGGGCGTGGGAGCGGGGCGGTGTGACAGATCCGGTGTGTCCTCGATGTCGGCATCGAGCCCGTATGTCCGCTGGAGCTGGCGAGCGTCCTTGAGCTGGTCGCCGTTCACGAACGAAACGACGACACCGCTCGCACCAGCCCGGGCCGTTCGACCGGAGCGGTGCACGTAGGCCGACTCCTCTTCGGGCAGGTCGAAATGGATCACGCAGGCGACGCCATCGACATGGATACCGCGTGCTGCCACATCGGTCGCGACGAGAGCGGTGACCTTGCCATCGACGAACGCAGCGAGCGCATTGTCGCGTTGGTTCTGGCTGCGCTTTCCGTGGATGAGGCTGGTCTTCACCCCTTCACCCTTGAGCTGCCGGGCGACTCGGTCGACGCCGTACCGTGTTCGACAGAACACGATCGTCGGTCCGTCGACCTCTTCGATGATGTGCGCGGCGAGCGCCACCTTGTTGTGGCGGTCCGAGCGAATGAAGCGGTGGGTGACGAGCGAAAGATCGGGTTCGACCTCGCCCACCGAGTGCTGCACGGGATCGGACTGATACCGGTCGGTCAGGACCTTGACCTCTTTGCCCAGCGTCGCCGAGAACATCACGGTCTGGCGATCGGAGTGGGTCAGATCGAGCAGTTGTTTCACCGCGGGAAGAAAGCCCATGTCCGCCATCCGGTCGGCCTCATCGACCACGACCCTCCGCACGGCATCGAGGGAGACCTCACCCTGTTGGATCAGGTCCTGGAGGCGGCCGGGTGTGGCCACGACGAGCTCGACGCCGCGTCGTAGGGCGTTGAGCTGTCCGCCGAATCCGACGCCGCCGTAGATGGCGAGAACCCGTAGATCGCGCGCCTGGGCCAGTGGGTCGAGGTCGCGGCGAATCTGCTCGGCGAGTTCGCGGGTGGGAGCGAGGACGAGGCCGGTCGGGCGTCGTGGCTCGGCGCGCTTGAGTCGCTCGACGAGTGGGATGCCGAAGGCGAGCGTTTTGCCCGAACCGGTGGGGGCGCGTCCGAGCACATCTCGCCCAGCGAGTGCGTCGGCGATCGTTGCGGCCTGGATGTCGAAGGGGCGGACCACGCCGTTGCGGGCGAGCACCGAGATCAGATCGGGTGCCACGCCGAGCGCTTCGAATGAAGGCGCGTGTGAGTCGGAACGAGTGGGCACGGAGTCTCCTGGAATCGGAGGCGATGGATGGCACCGCCCCGAGAGGGTCTCAGGGTATCGGCGGTAGCTTCGCGCGCATGGCCGATCCGATTTGAGGGTTGACCGAGTCTTTCCTCGATCACGTTCCCTCGTGAGCACCGCGCATGAACTCAAACTGCCCGCGGTCGCTGTCGCCGATTGGTGAGGTGACGGGGTTTCCTCTCGCGATCTTCACTATGAGGAAGGACTGTTTCTCATAGATGCATACAACCCGGTGAGAAAGACTTTTCACTGGTGCGGACGGTCAGGGCCCGCTATGGTTTCGGGCGCCGCCGCGCGCTCGGGGAAGTACGCCGCGGTTTCAAAAGACCAGCACCGCAAGAATCACAAGGGGGAGACGGCGTGACCGATCTCGAAGCATTCGTGGAAGCACCGGGCCGCGAGGAGCAGATCCGCGAAGTCGAGAAACAGATCGAAACCGAGGGCATCCAGTACCTGTACTGCCAGTTCATCTCGGTGACCGGTCGGATCATGGGCAAGGGCATTCCGGCAAAGCACTTCGGGGTGATGGCACGCAAAGGGTTCCAGCTCGTCTACGGCTCGACCGCCAACCTCTTCGTCGATCGCCATGGTGACTACATCGGGTACGGGGCCGAGTCGAAAGAGCTCGTCGGAGTCGCGGAAGTCGAAACCTTCATGAAGCTCCCCTGGGACCCGAAGACGGCGCGCGTGTTCTGCACACTCTTCCGAGGTCGCGAGGAAAAGGAAGATGGTGGTGCGTTCTTGACGTCGGACTGTCGCGGCAACCTGCAACGTATCCACGCCGAGTTCGAAGCGAAGCACGGCCTTCACCTTCGTGCAGGCTGCGAACCCGAAATGATGTGGCTCAAGGCTGATGCGAACGGCAAGCCCACCGTCGAGGGGCTCACGAAGCCGAACTGTTATCACATCGATCAGTTCGCCGAGCTACAGCCGCTCATTCACAAGGTCGTCGAGTACGGCGAGGCCATGGGTCTCGACATGATCCAGGGCGATCACGAGGACGCCCCGGGACAGCTCGAACTGAACTTCAACTTCGATCGGGCGGAGCTGACGGCCGACCGACTGAGTACATATCGGCAAATCTGCAAACAGGTGGGCCGAGAGCTCGGTGCCTTCCCGTGCTTCATGCCGAAGCCCTTCATGGGAGTGTCCGCCAACGGCTGTCACCACAACATCTCGCTGTGGGAAGGCGACGAGAACAAGTTCATGCCCGAAGGAGACGATCCCCAGATCCCAGGACCGATCGGGATGAAGTCGATCGGCGGGATCATCGAGCACCTGCAAGCGCTCACGTGTCTCGGCTCACCCACGGTCAACTCCTATCGCCGCCTCTGGGACACCGGTTTTTGGGCGCCGGTGTTCGCAGACTGGGGATTCCAGAACCGCACCACGGCGCTGCGCATCTCGGCGCCCGGTCGTTTCGAGTACCGATCGGTCGACTCCGCGGTCAACCCCTACCTCTCGATGGCGGGCCTCATCAAGGCCATGGACCATGGGCTCGACGAGAACCTCGACCCCGGTCCACCCGAAGAACGCAACATCTACGAGGCCATGGAGGCGGGCAAGGACGTCAAGAAGATTCCGATGAACCTCGGAGAAGCACTTGATGCCCTCCGGGCCGACGACGTGATCAAGAGCGCGTTGCCGGGCGAGATGTTCCGCGTCTTCGAGCACTACAAGCGGGACGAGTGGGAGCGCTTCATGGCAACCGTCACCGACTGGGACGTCGACGAGTACCTCGACATTCTTCCCTGATCCGTATCGACAAGATCGACCGAACAACAAGAACGAGACACAAGGAGACAAGCCATGTGTGGGATAGCCGGTGTAATTCATCGTGACGGACCCGCCGACCTCGGGGCAGAACTGACCCGCATGCTTCAGTCGATGAAGCATCGTGGCCCCGACTCGACGGGCTACGCCCTGTACGGGCCGGCCGACGACCTCGTCGTCATCCGCTTCGTTCTGGCCGAGCCGGCGGAAGCCGGTGGCCTCGGTATGGACGAGCGTCTCGAGCGGAACCGCGCCGAGGTCGAGGCGCGCCTCGCAAAGATCGGGGCCAACGTGGCCAAGATGACCAGCGAGACCGGCTACGCCTTCCGCGCCACCGTGCGGTACTCGGGTGAGCTCAAGCCTCTGGCCGATTACCTCGAGGACGTTCCCGGTTGCGAGGTTCTCTCGCTTGGAAACAGCCTCGAGATCGTGAAGGACCTTGGCGACGCCGCCACGGTCGGCGAGCAGTATCACCTCCCCGGGTTCACCGGAACTCACGGCATGGGCCACGTTCGGATGGCCACCGAGTCAGATGTCGACCTGGCCAGCGCCCACCCGTATTGGGCGTACCCGTTCGCCGACGTCGCGGTCGTGCACAACGGTCAGCTCACCAACTACCACCAGTGGCGCCGCCGGCTCGAGCGCAACGGACACCGCTTCCAGAGCGAGTGCGACTCGGAGATCATCGCCGTGTACCTCGCCGAGAAGATGGAAGGTGGCATGTCGCTCGAGACCGCGATGAAGACCAGCCTCGACGACCTCGACGGTGTCTTCACCTATCTGTGCGTTACGGGAAACGAGCTGGGTGTGGCGAAGGACGAGATGGCCGCCAAGCCGCTCGTGTTGTTCGAGTCCGACGACCTTGTTGCCGTCGCCTCCGAGGAGATCGCCATCCGCGCATTGGTCGGGCACGAAGTGGTCACGCGCGATCCGTACGAGCGAGAGGTATTGGTATGGCAGGTGTGAGTGCAGGGTCCCGAACCGGGATCGACTACGACGCTCGGGGGCTCGCCGAGCCCGATGCCGTCGCGCCGATGAATGCCGAGATCGAGGGTGACCACGCACGAGTGGACGCCACCGATCTCACCACCCGTCAGATCAACCTCGAGCTGAAGCGCCTCGTGTACGTCGAGGGCATTCACGAGGTCACGATCGTGAATCCCGGGTCGAAGCATTCGCTTGCCGTGGGCATCCTAAAGCGCTGCAAGATCAACTTCGAAGGTTCTCCTGGTTGGTTCGCCTGCGGACTGATCGACGGCCCCGAGGTGCACATCGATGGCCGCGTCGGCTGGTCGTGCGCCGAGAACATGATGGCCGGAAGTGTGGTCATCGAGCACGGTGCCGGCTCGCTCACCGGCGCTGCCCTTCGGGGTGGCGACCTCGTGGTTAAGGGCGATGTCGGTGCCCGTACCGGCATCGACCAGAAGGGCGGCAACATCATTGTGATGGGCTCGGTGGGTATCAACACCGGCTTCATGATGCAGCGCGGCAAACAGGTCATCTGCGGAAACGCCGGCGATGGCCTGGGCGACTCGATGTACGACGGCACGCTCTACGTGGGCGGAACGGTCGCGTCTCTCGGCGTCGACTGCGTCGCCGGCGACTGGACCGACGCCGACACCGAGTTCATCAACCGCAAGTTCACGAACTATGGCTTGGGCACACCGCCCGAGTTCCAGAAGTTCGTCTGTGGCAAACAACTACACAATTACGACGCCCTCGAGCCGTCCGAGCGCAAGCTCGTCATCTGAGGAGAACGGACACATGGCAAAGAACACCGCCGCCGATCAGGCCGCGCAGGATTCCGTGCTCGTCAACGCGAACACCGACACCCTCGGACAGAGCCAGATCTTCACTCCCACGGTGATCAACGACATTCATGTGAAGGCCGAGCTCGGCCGCTATCGAATGCGTGGGTTCTCGCTTTTCAAGAAGATCCCGCACTGGGACGAGCTCGTGTTTCTCCCAGGCACACTTACGCGCTTTGTGATCGAGGGTTACCGCGAGAAGTGTGAGACCAAGACCGTCATTGGTGGCCGCTTCGCGAAGAAGCCGCTCGAGCTCGATATCCCCGTGTACATCACCGGCATGAGCTTCGGCGCCCTGTCGATCGAGGCCAAGATGGCGCTCGCGAAGGGCGCCTCGATGGCCGGCACGGCCACATGCTCGGGTGAGGGCGGCATGATCCCGCCGGAGCGCGATCTCAGCACGAAGTGGTTCTACCAGGTGATCCAGAGCCGCTACGGCTTCAACCCCCACCACCTGATGCTGGCCGACGCGGTCGAGTTCTTCATCGGTCAGGGCTGCAAGGTCGGCCTCGGTGGCCACCTCATGGGGCAAAAGGTCACCGAGCAGGTCGCCGAGATGCGCTCGCTCCCGGCCGGCATCGATCAGCGGTCGCCCGCCCGTCACCCCGACTGGATCGGCCCCGACGACCTGAGCCTGAAGATTCAGGAGATTCGCGAAGCGACCGACTACCAGGTGCCGATCCAGCTCAAGCTGGGCTCCTCACGTGTGTACGACGATGTTCGCATGGCAGCGAAATGTGGCCCCGACTCCATCTATCTCGATGGCGCCGAGGGCGGCACGGGCGCCGGCCCCCACATCGCCACCGAAGAGACGGGGATCCCGCTGATGGCAGCGATCCCCGAGGCTCGCCGCGCGCTCGAAGACGTGGGCCTGGCCGACGACGTCGATCTCGTCGTCGCCGGTGGTATCCGCAATGGTGGAGACATCGCCAAGTGCCTGGCCCTTGGAGCCAAGGGCGTGGCCATCGGCACCGCCGCGCTGATGGCGCTCAACTGCAACAAGCACATCGAGGGTGTCACCGACTACGAAGGCACCATCGGCGTGCCCGCGGGGCAGTGCTATCACTGCCACACCGGTCGCTGCCCCGTGGGTGTGGCCACCCAGGACGTCGAGCTGCGCAAGCGCCTCGACGTCGACGAAGCCGCGCTACGCGTCTACAACTACCTGATCACGCTCACGATGGAGGTTCAGATGCTCGCCCGTGCGTGCGGAAAGACCGACATCCACAGTCTCGAGCCCGAGGATCTCGCTGCGCTCACCTATGAGGCCTCGGCGATGGCGAAGGTGCCGCTCGCCGGCACCACCTACATCCCCGGTGTGAGCGAAGAGCGTGCACTCGCAGAGATGAAAGAACTCATGAGCAAGCAGGGAACCCGAGGAATCTGATGGCTGACGACACCGGAACACGCACGATCGGTATCGATGCCGAGCAGCTCGCCGGCAAGCGATTCGAGTATCAGAGTGACATCTCGCTCGTGGAGGACATCGATCTGATGGCCGTCACGCCGGGCGACGATCTCAACTGGCTCGAAGACATCGAGTTGCTCGAGGAAGACGGCATTCCGGCCGTGTTCGATCGTTACTCGAACGCGTTCTTGAAGATCTACTTCGACATCCCCGAAGGCCGCGAAAACGAGCTGGCCCGCAAGGTGCTCATGAAGCACCTCATCTCCGGCAATTCCTACGGGATCATCCTGAAGGAATACCACTGCAAGTTCCCCCAGATCGACCTCGGTTCCTGGGTCGACGTCGACGGCTGCAAGACCGTGGGCGACGACTGGAAGCCGCCGGTACTCGAGGGCTGGGAAGCCCCCGCCGGGCACTGATCGCCGCAAGGCAGAACTGGAGCAAGGGCATGGCACTTCCAGCTTCCGCGAAGTACGTGATCGTCGGAGCCGGCATTCACGGCCTCTCGACCGCGCTGCATCTCGCCGCGGGGCTCGGCTCCGGGTCAGACGTGCTCGTTGTCGACAAGAAGGACGTTGGCGCCGGTGCCTCGGGCATCGCCTGCGGTGTGGTTCGCAACAACTATTTCCAGCCCGCCATGCGCGAGCTCATGGCTCACTCGGTGAGCGTGTGGGAGAGCGATCCCGACGCCTACTCGTACAACTCGGTGGGCTACATGCAGATCAGCCACGAGGGCATGCACGCCGACGTGGCTTCCATCTACGAGCAGCAGCAGGCCATTGGCTACGAGAGCGTTTTCATCGAGGGCGCCGACGACTGCCAGCTGTACATGGAGGGCATCTTCCACGACTGGCGAGCCCAGGGAATCACATCTGTTCTGCATGAGAAGAAGGGCGGCTATGCGAACAACATGAAGTCGCTCAACGGACTCCGAGCCAAGTGTGAGGCCCTCGGCGTGACCATCGCTGGTGGCGTGCGGGTAACCGGCTTCACCTCCGACGAAACAGCCGTCGCTGCGGTCGAGACCGACCAGGGCAACGTGAGCTGCGACCATGTCGTGATCGCAGTCGGCCCCTGGGTGCAAGCACCCTGGGCGATGCTCGACCTCCCGGCAACCACCACGATCGCCGGGCCCGATGGCAACTCGATCGAACGACAAACCTGGACCTACTGGGCGCTCCAAGAGGGCACGCTCGGCGTCGACCCCGGCTACCTCGTCGACAACGAGGGGAACATGCCGCCGGTCGTGCACATCGACACCGACGCACCACTCTTCGACGACGACGGCGAGCTCGTGACCGAGGGTCCCTGGGGCGTGTACTACAAGCCCGACTTCGCCTTCGGCGGCGTGCAGGGTGGTTACATGCCCTACATCGTCGACAAGGAAGCTCACGAGGTGGCGGTTGATCCCTACGGTCCCGATAGTCCCGACTTCGTCGTGGGCGACGACTTCTACCGCACGTGGACCTCCGCGCTTTCGCATTGCCACAAGCGCTTCGAGGGTAAGGGGCACCTCATCAAGGAAGAGCCCTCCGGCGGGATCGGCAGCTTCACTCCCGACAGCTTCCCGGTGTTCGACACCTTCCGCGAGAACGTGTTCTTCATCGCCGACTCGAATCACGGGTACAAAATGATCGGCGTGGGTGCACTGGTTGCCAAGGAGCTGCTCGGCGAGCGCCAGGCGTTGCTCGAGCCGTTCCGCTACAGACGCTACGCCGAGGGCAACCTCCACCCGGTGAGTAACTCGCCGTATCCCTGGAGCTGATCGTGGAATCCGGTCGCGGGCGCTGTCTGTGCGGTGCTGTCAACTATCAGACCGTCGGCCCATTGCGCGCCGTGATCAACTGCCACTGCGAGCGGTGTCGTCGCATGACCGGGCACTTCATGGCGGCGACGAGCTCTCGGATCGAAGACGTCGAGATCGAAGGCGAAGACCTCCGCTGGTACACCCCGGCTGACGAGCCCACGGTTGCCTACGGTTTCTGCGGGACGTGCGGGTCGACGCTCTTCTGGCGGTCCGACAAGAGTCCGGCTGTGATCTCGATCGCCGCGGGCACGCTCGACACTCCCACGGGATTGCAGACGACCCGTGCGATCTTCACCGCAGATGCGAGCGACTACCACACCCTCGATAAGTCGTTGGCCGCCTACCGCCGCGGCTCGATCGAGGAACGCGAGTACGGCACCGACTGATCGGTCAACCCTCGGATTCTGCTCCGTCGGGCCGTTCGATCGAAGCAAACATGCGGGTGATCAGCGCTGCGGTGGCGATCGAAGCGCACACGCTGCCGACCCACAGGCCGATGCGGGCATCGCCGCCCAGATCGACCCATTGACGGATCAGTGTGGCGGCCGCAAGACCTGACGCAATCCACGCGGGCTTGATGCCGGCGGCGGTGAGGGCCATTGCGAGGACGGTGACAAGCAGCGTGAGGACCCCCTCACTGGTGCCGATGCCATAGTCGGTTTTCCCGGATACGCGGGACCACGGCAGAAACATGGCGATGGCGGTCAGACCCAGAAGTCCGAGCGCCGCTCTGGTCTCCCGGCCTGCAAATGGTCGTGTGTCGTCCATCAACAGGCCGGGATCTCAGATCCGTGGTGGATCGCCGTCAGAAACTTCCGCCGGCAACCGCGTTGACCGCGATGATCACGAAAATGATGCATGCGATCGAGAAGCCGATCATCGCCTTCTCGAAGTTTCGGTCGTGTGTCTGCTTCTCGGGGAACTCGAGGTGCTTGTCGGCCATGTTCAGATTCCCCACTTCTCGTTCAGACCCTCAGCCGTGTGGTTGAGATGGTCGTCTTCATTCTTCGTGAGCCACAACATCCACCCCACCGCGAGCGCGATGCCGAGGATGGCGAGGATCACCGATGCGGTGTTTCCTCCGGGACCCCAGGTGAAGTAGCCGGTCGTGCCGTCGGCGGCAGCGATCGCTTCCTCCCAGGATTCGTACGGGAAGGTATCCATGATGTTCTCCTTCGTTCTCAGTCGTTCTGTTCAGATTCGAGCTGCGCCCGCCGCCTCGTCATCCACACGCCCGCGGCATAAACCACGGAGAACATGAGGACGACGGAGGCGATGAACTGCAACATGTACGGTCAGCCCCGGGTGGCGGCGAGAGCGTCGGCAAGTGCCTCGCGCAGGATGGGCTCGGCTGGCACCTCGGTGCCGTCGGCCTCGATGATGACTTCGTCCGCGGCTGCGTGCTCGGGGAAGAAGTCGGAGCCGTACTCGGCCACGTCGAGCCCTTCGAGCTCGACCGCAGGAGGAACCCGCAGCATGTTCAGCTTGCGCAGGATCCCGGAGGCTATGTAGCCGGAGAGGAACGCAAGGGGGAACATGGCAGCGATGCCCACGAGCTGGCCGAGCAGCGTCGTCTCGACACCGAGAGCACCCGTCGGGTACCCGCCGGCGAAGATGCCAACCAACAGGACACCGAAGAATCCGGTGAACCCGTGGACGGCAATGGCGCCGACGGCATCGTCGATGCGCACCTTTTGCTCGAGGTAGGTGCCCACGTACACGGCGAAGCCCGCCGCGAAGAAAGCCAGGATGAACACCAGGTTCGGCGAGTAGATATCGGCGCCCGCCGAGACGGCGACAACACCGGCGAGTCCACCCGAGATCGTCCAGAACGGGTCACGCTTCGAGAAGAAGTACCCCCCGGCGAACCCGCCGGCGAATCCGACGGTGATCGTGAACGTGATCGCCGACAGTGTGGCCGGGCTGAAGTAGATGTTCGCCCACCCCGGAACCGTGTCGGCGGTGATCGCCAGGCAGGCTGCGTAGAACGCATAAAACCCGGTGAAGATGAACATCAGGCCCTGGAGCGTCATGTGCAGGTTGTGCGGCCGGAACGATCTCGTGTTGCCATCGCGGTCGTAGCGGCCGATGCGTGGGCCGAGATTGAACAGCACGCCCAACGTGAAGATGCCGGCGATGCCGTGCACGACGCCCGATGCGGCGAAGTCGTGATAGCCGAAGTGCAGCGTGAGCCAACCACCGAAGCTCCAGCCCCAGGCGGCGGCGATGACCCAGATGACGCCGCCCATGAGGGCCGTCAGCCAGAGGTACGCAGAGGTGCGGACCCGCTCGATGATGGCGCCCGACATGATCGAGCCGGTCGTCCAGCTGAACAGCACGAATGCGGCCCAGAACACGCCGGTGATGTTGTCGCCGAGATTGGGCCCTGCGCTTCCGTCCCACGGTAGGCCGTAGCCGTCGCCACAGAAGTAGAAGGCACTGCCCTCCGGGTTGTTGCCATCAGCACTCGTGGTCGGGATCAGTCCTTCCTCCATACAGAAGTAGGACCACCACCCGAAGTAATAAAAGGTCGGCGTGACGACGGCGATGGTCAAGATGTTCTTGATCGCTGTCACCATCACGTTCTTCCGGCGGCTGACCCCGGCCTCGTAGGTCATGAAACCCACGTGCAGGAGCCACATGATGGCCACCGTGAAGAAGTAGTACGCCTCGGTGAAGACGGTGGCCGTAAGGTCGACCGTCTCTTGGGCAAGGATCACAGTTATGTCCCCCTTGTTACTGTGTATTGCTGTCAACTGTCAGCTTGTCGGAACCCCCCCGGTTCCAACTGCGGCAACTTATCACGGTGGAGGATTTCTCACCAGAGTGAAATTGGCGAGACCATCCGGGATCAGCCCGAGCTGTCCTCGGCGTCTCGTCGTTCGTCAAAGTTGTCGACCGAGATGCGTACCACCTCGCCCGTCTGCGCATTGATCTCGACCGTGGTGATCCGTTCGAAGTCGCGGCCGGTCCCGCCCTCCTCAGGAATCGAGAACGACACCGCCCACACCGGCGACATTTGGAATCCTTGGCGCACCAGGCGGGCGTCGGCGTTGACTGGCTCGAAGTCGACGTGCGGCCGCGCGAGTTCGACCGCCTCCTCCCGCGTGAGATCGACGTCTCGGTTCGCGTTCATGAAGCCGGTCAGCGCGAGGATCACGAGGAGCCCTCCGACCACGACGAACGCGAGCTTGCGTCGATCGGCCGAACGGATTCGATCGATCACGCCCGTTGTTTCTTCCACCATGGCCCCCAGAGTCGTAGTGCGAGATAGCCGAGCGCGTGGGTGAGCGCCACGAAGAGCAGCCACCAGATCGTTAGCCGTTTGTCGAGCCCAAGCTCACGGCTCTCCGCGAACGTCAGGCCGAGAAGGGCCACAAGAAGGATGAGGAGGACGAGGTTGTCTTCGCGGCCGGCGAGAATCATCGCGCCCATGCGTCCCTCCCTTCCCATCGAATCGGCGCACATGGTATCCGGGATCGCCCGTGGGACGAAAATGTCGCTACCGTCGCGGACCATGAGCGACGAGATGCCCGAGCCCGATGAGGTCAACCGGTGGCGGGCCGCGGCGAACGAAGGCAACATCGACGCGATGACGAATCTCGGCCTCGTTTGTCACCAGAGCGGCCAGCTCGTGGGCTCCGACTCGGCCGAGAGGTGGTGGATGCAGGCAGCGAACGCCGGTAGTCCGGATGGCATGCTGAATCTCGGCCTCCTGCGCCACGAGCAGGGTCGTTCGCTCGGCCCGGATTCGGCGGAATCCTGGTGGGAACAAGCGGCCGAGCTCGGTCAGTCAGATGCGCTGTGCAATCTCGGCCTCCTTCGACACTCCCAAGGGCGATTCACCGGGCCTGGCTCGGCAACCGAGCTCTGGGAACGGGCCGCCGAGGCCGGGCACGGCGATGCCGCGTACAACCTGCTGATGCTCAAAGAGGACCAGACCGCGAGCGGCGACGACGGCTCGGGCGTAACAATCTCCGGGACCTGATCAGCCGTGCCGGCGGTGTGGGCGTTCGTGGCGGTGGCGATCGTGATCGTTGTGACTCCGGGCGTCGACATGGCGCTCGTCGCGCGAAACACGATGGCCGGTGGCAGGCGGGCCGGGCTGGTCACGGCGCTCGGCGTGTGCAGCGGGTTGCTCGTTCATGCGGTGCTCTCGCTGGCTGGCGTGTCGGCGGCGATCGCGTCGAGCGATCTTCTCTTCGACATGATCCGGGTCGTGGGCGCCGGTTATCTGATCGTGCTCGGCGGGCAAAGCATTCTCCGCGCGGCCAAGGGAGTTGCAAGCGGCGACGCCCCGATCGCAGCCACGACCAGAGCGCCATTTGCTCAGGGTTTTGTGACCAACGTGCTCAATCCGAAATTGATCGTCTTCTTCCTCGCCCTGGTGCCGCAGTTCGTGGTCCGGGGCTCGTCGACGCCCGCTGGCCTCCAGCTCGCGATCCTGTTCGGGGTCTTCATCGTTCTCGGGCTCCTTTGGCTCACGGCCTACGTGCTCGCACTCGACACGCTCGCGCCGTGGCTCCGCCGGCCCAGGGTGGAGCGCTCCGTCGACGCCGTGGCTGGTGCGGCGCTGATCGGCGTGGGTCTTCGATTGGTTGCAAGAAACTGAATGACAAGCGATGGTGGCCCCGGCGCCGGAGGTAGAGACGTGACGGACGAAGACGGATACCAATTCACCGATACGAGCACCGGGTCCTGGCGGCCGTCGAGTCAAGGCGAAGGCATCGAGGTGATGGATCTCGGGATATCCGACATCGGCCAGCAGATGCAGCTCGTCCGGATGCAGCCGGACACGCCCTACCCGAATCACCGACACGTCGACCCGGAGTTTGTCTACATGCTCGAAGGGAGCGGACGGCAGGCTGGAGTGTGGATGCACGCGGGTTGGGCGAGCGTGGCCAATACCGGTTCGCTCGACCTGGGCTTTGTGAGCGGCTCCGACGGATGCACGCTGCTCTCCGTGTACGGCCGGGCCGAATCAATCAGCTGAGAACACCCGCCAGGACACGACCGAAACCTTCGTCGTGGAATCGGGACCGGGACGCCCCGTCGATCACGCAGCCGCTCGACAGGCGGCCATGAAGTTGTCGTACACGTGTCGCGAGATCTCGACGAAGCTGGCCATGTCGCTGGCGGCGTCGGCCTCGAGCTCGTGGAGGGCACCTGCGCCCAGGGTTGTCTCCAACGCGTTCCGATAGGCCGGGATCTGCGCCCAGTTGGCAACCGTGTCGGGCTCGACTTCGACGTGGTACTGCATCGACCACGCGTGTGGGCCAACCCGCATTGCCTGCACCGAGCAGGCGGGCGAGCTGGCCAGAACAATCGCATCGTCGGGCGGCCGCGCGACCTCGACCGAGTGCCACTGAAGCGCACGATGGCTCGTGGGCACGCCCGCGAAGATCGGGTCCGAGGCGCCCTCGGTGGTGAGTTCGATCGGGAGTACCCCGATCTCGGGCGGGCTCATGGGACCGCAGGTACCTCCGAGCGCGTCGGCGAGAAGCTGGTGCCCGAGGCACAGCCCGAGGTACGGGCGGCGCAGCTCCCGCACCCACCGCCGAATCGCCTCCTTCTCGGGGATGAGCCACGGATGTTCGGCCACGTCCCAGACATCCATCGGCCCGCCCATGACCCAGAGGGCGTCGAACTCCCCGAGGGGCGGAATCGCGTCACCGGCGTCCAGCGCGACGGCCGTCCACTCGACCTCGTTCTCTGCGAGAAAGGAACGGAGCTGGCCCGGATGTTCGCAGTCGATGTGCTGGAAGACGAGTAGATGCATGCTGGCCCGACGTCAGGTGGGGCCGTCGGCGAGGTACGACTCGAGCGAGTCGTCCATCGCATCGACCCACGGCGTGTGGTGTGGGGGAGCGATCGTGCCGGTGAGTGGGGACTCGTGGCCCTCATCGCGAAACGTCATGATGTTGGCGTACTTGTGTTTCTTCCAGTTCTTGAACAGCTGGTTCACGAGCGGAATGTTGAAGTCGGGATAGTCGGTCTGATCGACGAGATCCTGGGTGTACGCGCCCTGGAAGTCGATCGCCGCATAGTCGTCGGGCACTTCGTCTTCGGCCGCCACCAGATCGTCGATCCACTGCTGCTGCTCGTCGGCGCTCGGGAGCTCGATGCGACCCATGATCACGTCGCGGGCGTACCACGCCTGCGCGTCGAACATGTTGAACGTGTACCACTGGTCCTGCATGCCGAGGTAATGGATGCCGTTGTTGGGCTGGAACACCACACCGCGGTACAGCATGGCGCTGGCGAGCCGGTTCGTAGTCGCCAGCCGAAGGTCCTCGTCCATGAACGGGAAGTAGTGCTTGTAACCGGTGCAGCAGATGATGGCGTCGATGTGCGTGCTGGTGCCGTCGCTGAAGTGAACCGTGTTGCCTTCGACCCGTTCGAGGATTGGCTTCTCCTCCCAGTTGTCGGGCCAGTCGAAACCCATCGGGCCGCTGCGCGCCGTGCACGTGATGGACTTGGCGCCGTACTTCCAGCACTGAGACCCGATGTCTTCGGCCGAGTAGCTCGCGCCCATGATCAGGATGTCCTTGCCGGCGAACTCGACCGCGTCGCGAAAGTCGTGGGCGTGAAGGATGCGGCCCGGGAATTTCTCGAAGCCTGGGTAGTGAGGCATGTTGGGCGTGGAGAAGTGCCCCGATGCCACCACGACGTGATCGAAGTTCGACGATGAGGTGCGATCGTTGGCGTAGTCGTGCACGGTCACGGTGAAGTCGTTCGAGGCCTCGTTGTACGACACGTTGCGAACCGCGGTGTCGAACTGGATCTGGTCACGTATCCCTGTCTTTTCGACCCGGCCCTTGATGTAGTCCCACAACACGGCGCGAGGTGGGAACGATCCGATCGGCTTCCCGAAATGTTCCTCGAAGCTGTAATCCGCGAATTCGAGGCACTCCTTGGGGCCGTTCGACCAGAGATACCGGTACATGCTCCCGTGGACGGCTTCACCATTGCTGTCGAGACCCGTCCGCCAGTCGTAGTTCCAGAGGCCGCCCCAATCCGGCTGCTTCTCGTAACAGACAATCTCGGGCACGGCGGCCCCCTGTCCGGCCGCCGATTCGAATGCTCGAAGCTGCGCCAGTCCACTCGGTCCGGCACCGATCACCGCAACACGTGTCATTCAGTTTCTCCCTCTGGGTCACCGGCCTCACCGGCTACAGGATCCTGTTGTAGCGGCTCTTCTCAATCGGGTGCCACGTCGCGGACCCGGGTCTTGTCCGCGTCGTAGAACGGGAAGCGCACAACCTGAGCCGGGATTCGCTTCTGGTGACCGTCGAGCTTGCCGATCTCGACCTCCGTGTCGATCTTCTGATGCTCGATCATCATCCGACACAGGGCGATGTTCTTCTTCAGCGTCGGCGAGATGGTTCCGCTCGTGATTTCGCCAACCTGCTGGCGCCCGATGAACACACCGTCGCCGTTGGCTCCGGGCTCGCCGCCGACCAACTCGAGGCCCACGAGCGCACGCTGCGGGCTCTCCTTTCGGCGGATCAGCGATTCGCGCCCGATGAAATCGTCGTCCTTCGATTTCAGTGGAACCGTGAAGCCGATGCCGGCCTCGAACGGGTCCGTCTGATCAGAGAACTCGTATCCGGCGAAGATAAGACCGGCTTCTATACGCAACATGTCGAGCGCCTCGAGGCCCATCGGCGTGAGCCCAATCGGGGTGCCGACCTCGAAGATGGCGTCCCACACGTCGGACCCGGCGCTGGGGTGGCAGAAGACCTCGAACCCGAGTTCGCCGGTGTAGCCAGTGCGCGACACGACCACCGGAATCCCGTCGTGATCGCCAATGCGGCCGATCGCGAACCGGAACCAGCCGAGCTCGTCGATCGATGGCTGACTCGGCGGAGTCCAGACGACCTCTCGAAGGATCTCGCGGCTCAGCGGCCCCTGTACCTGGAGGTTGCTCAGCTCGTTGGTCGACGATCGCACCCAAGCGCGAAGTCCGCGCTCCTGGGCTTGCTGGCGCAACCACATCCCGCTGGCATCGGACCCTCCGATCCACCGGAAGTTCTCGCGGCCGAGGCGGAAGATCGTGCCATCATCGATCATGCCGCCGGTGTCGTAACACATCGCGGTGTAGCTGACCTGGCCGTCGGCGAGCTTGCGAATGTTGCGGGTCAGGCAGGTCTGGAGGAGTTCCTCGGCGTCGGGGCCGGTGACTTCGTATTTGCGCAGCGGGGACAGGTCGATGGCAGCCGCCTTCTCTCGACAAGCCCAGTACTCGTTGATCGCGCCGTGTCCCGTGAAGTTGTCGGCGAGCCAGAAGCCCTCGTATTCGCTGAAGTTGCGGGTGAGTTCGCTGGTTCGGGGATGGAATCCGGTTTCGCGGGTGAGCTCGGGGTCGGCGTCGGCAGACATGCGGAAGGCGATCGCTTTCGTGAAGGGTTGAGATTCGGGATAGACGCGCACCTGGATGTCGGTTGGGTTCCATCCATTGGCGGCGTCGATGTCGCACGGGCACGCCGTCGACACACACACCAGGTCGGTGAGCGCTTTGAGCAACACATAATCGCCCGGGCGCGACCAGGGTTCGTCGAGATAGATCTGGTTCGCGGCGTCAACGTTGGTGTTGTAGAAGAAGTTGATCGCTTCCCATCCGCGGCGAGGGTCGACGCCGTACGGATCCATGGCATCGTTGATGTTGTCGGTGCAGTTGGCGTGGCCGGGATAGCCGAGATCGTCGTAGTACTTGGCCGTGCATGCGAGATTGAACGTGTCGTGGCGGCCCACCGTGTCCTGCACGACTTCGAGCAGCGGGTTCATGGCCCCGTCGTAGAACTTCGAGTACAGCCCCGGTCCGGGATAGCTGGCGCCCATCAGGCTGCGGGTGGTCGTGGCGTCGAGCGCTCGTTCCACGCCACCGTCGAGCGAGCGAGCGTCGAAGGCCTGGAAGTCGCTGCACTCGCGGCCGAAAAGGTCGATCACCTGGATGAATTCGCCGGCCTTCACCTCGAACGCCTCGGCTGTGCGGCGAGCCACGAAGATGTCCTGAGTCATATCGCCGAGCGGCGTCGGGAGCAGCAATTCGCCCTCTTCGGGCGGCGTGGCGCGATGGACGTAGAGCACGAGTGCCGTGCTGGGCTCGGGATGGTGCGGGTCCATCCGTCGACCAGGTGCCGCGACGACGACGGTCGCGTCGGCGGTCGCGGTGAAGCATTCGACCGAGTGCGCCGGCGTGTCGGGCGAGAAGATTCGGGTCGCACGGGCCTCGGTGAGGTCGATTCCCATCACGTCGAGGCCGGCGCGAACGCGGCGAGCATCGGTGAGCGCCGCGCCGAGAATCTGTTGCGTTCCCGAGGCGGGACCATCATCGGCGGCGCCGATGAACGGCGATGCCGATCGACCCTGACCGTCAAACACGACGACTTCGCCGATCTGGCGGCCTTCGAGATTCACGATCTCGAGCCGGTCGCCCGCAAAAACCGACACGGCAGTCGCCGAGCGGCCGTTGATGCGATAGCGCTCCATGCCGGACCCGAGCAGATTCAGCCCCGGTTCGAGGACTCGGGGCGTATCGAAGACACTCAAGTTGTCGCCTCTCTCACGCGATGAGCCTGCGGATCAACCCTCCCACCGCGTGCACCCTAGTGGTGGTGGTACCTTCCGCTCCAGTGGATACGCCGAATGTTGGCTCTGTCGATGTGGTGGTGGTGGGTCGAGGGCTCCTTGGGTCGTCGGCTGCTCGGCATCTGACCGAGCTGGGTGCGGCGGTGTCGCTCGTGGGCCCGGGCGAACCCGTCGAGCGGCGACGCCACCAGGGCGTGTTCGGGAGCCACTACGACTCGGCCCGGATCACGCGGGTGATCGACCGCGACCCGTACTACGCCCGGGTATCGGCGGAGTCGATTGGGCGCTACGCCGAGATCGAGGCCGGGTCGGGTGTCGAGTTCTTTCATCCCGTCGGGCATGTCGCGGTGAGTCCCATGGCCGAGTACACCGCCCACCTCGTCGAGGCGGCCCGGGTGCACCAGCTGGACTACGACGTGCTGGACGATGCGGCGCTCGCGGCGATGTTTCCGGCGCTCGGTTTTGGGCCGGGTATGACGTCGGTCGTCGAGCGAGGCACGGGCGGCTGGATCGATCCTCGGAAATTCATCGAGGCCCAAACCGCGCTTGTGCGGCGCGGCGGAGGAAGAGTCATCGAGGAAACGGTGGTCCATGTGGACTCGGTGACACGTACCGTCACGACCGATCGTGGAACCGCGATCGGCGCCGAGGCCATTTTGCTGGCGACGGGCGCGTTCGCACACCACTTTGATGTGATTCCCGAGCCGATCGACGTCGAGGTCGTCCATCACACGGTGGTCATGGCCACGCTCGCTGCCGACGCGGTGGAGTACCTCGCCGACATGCCGTCGGTGATCTACAAGCGCGGCGACGGCGTGGGCGAGAGCGTGTATGTGATGCCGCCAGCCTCGTATCCCGACGGTTCGGTTCGAATCAAGATCGGGCAGTCGGTGGGCCATCCGATGAATAACCCGGCCTCGGAACTGATCCCATGGTTTCAATCCGAAGGTGACCCGGAGATTTCAGCGTGGCTCCTGGAGGAGCTCGAGGCGATGATTCCCAATATCGATCTCGCCGACCGGACGACGGACACCTGCGTCGTGACAAAGTCGCCAACAGGCCGCCAGTTCATCGACCGGTTCGATGGAACATCGGTGTACGCGCTGCTCGCCGCGAACGGGCAGGTTGCGAAATCCGCCGACGAACTCGGTCGGATCGCGGCGCATCGAGTCGTCGACGGCGCGGTACCCGCAGGGTACGCCGACGTCGATTACGGGATCCGAACGCTCAGTCGGTAGGGAGGTTCGTCGGGTAGACCTTCACCGACAGGAAGCGGACGGGTGTCTCGAGGACGGCGCGGGGGCCGTGCGAGACCTCGCCGTGAATCTGCATCGTGTCGCCCGGCCCGATCTTGTAGGAGTTCGCGCCGTAGCCGTACTCCATCGAGCCTTCGAGAACATGAAGAAATTCGACGCCTGCATGCTGAAACAGCGGAAACTCGGCGTCATCGGTCGTGAGGGTTGTGGTCATCGCCTCGATCGTGCGATTCGGGCCCCGCAACGATCCCAGGTCCTCGTAGATCCTGGTCGGGCTGCTGCCCTCGTGAATGATCTCGTGCCGTTCGTCGGCGCGGACGATCACGATGTCGTGCTCTTCGTCGAGTCCTCGGAACAGTGCAGTGACCGGCACACCTGCCGCGGATGAGAGGCGCACGAGGGTGGCCAGGCTCGGGGCCGTCTGCGCGTGCTCGATCTTCGACAGCATGCCGAGGGAGATGTCGGCCGCATCGGCGAACTTGGCCATCGTCAGGCCCATGTCGGTTCGGAGTTCGCGGACCCGGGCTCCCACCGCCCGGCACACCTCGGCGCTGATCGCACTCGAGCTGCGGTCGTCGAATTCTTCATCCACGTGTTTCACGGTACCCGGCAGTCGTCGTCGACGCGGTTCGGTCTGGCACGATGGTCCAATGTCACGTTTGGACACACTTGTGTACGTCGCCGGTCCGCTGTTCGACGATGGTGAGCGCTGGTGGATCGAGCGAGTCGAGGCGGCCGTCGCGGCTGAAGGCTTCTCGACGTTTCTCCCACACCGGGACAATCCGCCAAAAACGGTGGACACGGTGGGCGCGATCTTCTCCAACAACGTCGACGGCATCGAGCGGTGTTCGATCGTCGTGGCGAGCCTGAACGGTCTCACGACCGACGACGGGACCGCCTGGGAGATCGGCTACGCCCACGCCCTCGGCAAGACCCTGATCGGGTTGCATACCGACTGGCGCTCGCGATTCGACGACGAGGTGGTGAACCTCATGATCGAGAAATCCCTCGATCAGCTGGTGCGGTCGCTCGATGAGCTCCCCGCCGCACTCGAGACGGGCATCGATCGCTGACGGCTAACCTCGACCGGGCATGAGTAACGCCAAGATCACCTACACCTGGACCGACGAAGCACCCGCCCTCGCGACGCTCTCGCTCCTTCCGATCGTCCAGGCTTTCGCAAACGCCGCCGACATCGAGATCGAGACCGCCGACATCAGTCTTGCCGGCCGGATCCTTGCCAACTTCGCCGACCTGTTGCCCGAAGAGCAGCGAGTGCCCGACTACCTGGCGGAGTTGGGTGAACTGGCGAAGCGACCCGAGGCGAACATCATCAAGCTGCCGAACATCTCGGCGTCGGTTCCCCAACTCAAGGCCGCGGTCGCCGAGCTCCAGGCCGAGGGCTTCGACCTCCCGGAATACGTGGACGACCCCGAGACCGATGCCGAGGTCGATGCACGCCTCCGCTACGACCGGGTGAAGGGATCGGCCGTGAACCCGGTGTTGCGCGAGGGGAACTCCGACCGTCGTGCGCCGGGCGCGGTCAAGAAGTACGCACAGAAGAACCCCCACTCGATGGGTGCATGGCCCGAGAATTCGGCGTCGCACGTCGTGTCGATGAACAGCGGCGACTTTCGGTCGAACGAACAATCGACCACGATCGCGTCGGCCGGTTCGCTTCGCATCGAGCTGCACGAAGCCGACGGCTCGGTGACCATCCTCAAGGATTCGGTACCGGTCCAGGCGGGTGAAGTCGTCGACGCAACCTTCATGAGCCGCGAAGCGCTGCTCGACTTCCTGGCCGAACAGATCGACGACGCCGCGGCCTCCGGCGTGCTGTTCTCATTACACCTGAAGGCCACGATGATGAAGATCTCCGATCCGATCATCTTCGGCCACGCGGTGCGCGCGTTTTTCGCCCCGGTGTTCGAGGCCCATGGCAATGCACTCGATGAGGCAGGCGCCAACGCCAACAACGGATGGGGCAACGTCCTCTCCACCCTCGCCGAACTGCCCGGCGACCAGCGGGCGGCGATCGAGGCCGAAGTCGCCGCGATCCTCGACAAACGCCCTGGGCTGGCGATGGTGAATTCCGACAAGGGCATCACGAACCTGCATGTTCCCAGCGACGTGATCGTCGATGCATCGATGCCGGCGATGATCCGAGCGTCGGGCCAAATGTGGAACGCGGCCGGCGACCAGCAGGACACCAAGGCAGTGATCCCCGACAGCAGCTATGCCGACCTGTACGAGGAGACCATTGCGTTTCACAAGGAACACGGCGCGTTTGATCCGGCCACGATGGGCACCGTCCCTAACGTGGGGCTGATGGCACAGAAGGCCGAGGAGTACGGCTCGCACGACAAGACGGTCGAGATCCCGGCAGCGGGCTCGGTGCTGGTGGTCGACGACTCCGGCGCTGTCGTCTTCGAGCAGGCGGTCGACGAAGGCGACATTTGGCGAATGTGTCAGGTCAAGGACGCTCCGGTGCAGGACTGGGTTCGCCTCGGCGTGCGCCGCGCTCGCGCCACGGGTTGGCCGACGATCTTCTGGCTCGACGAGAACCGTGCCCACGATGCCGAACTGATCGCAAAGGTGAACACCTACCTTCGAGAGCTCGATACCGATGGCCTCGACATCCGCATCATGAACGTCGCCGACGCGACCCGGTTCACGCTCGAGCGGGTGAAGGCGGGCGAGAACACGGTCTCGGTCACGGGCAACGTACTTCGGGACTATCTCACCGACCTCTTTCCGATCCTCGAGCTCGGCACAAGCGCCAAGATGCTGTCGATCGTGCCGCTGATGAATGGTGGTGGCCTGTTCGAGACGGGCGCCGGTGGTTCGGCGCCGAAGCATGTGCAGCAGTTCGTCGCCGAAAATCACCTTCGTTGGGACTCGCTCGGAGAATTTCTTGCGATCGCCGTCTCGCTCGACCATCTTGCCGAGATGAGCGGCAACACAAGGGCAGCCGTACTCGGCGAAGCGCTCGACGCCGCCACCGAGAAGCTGCTCGTCATGGGCAAGTCGCCTTCGCGGAAGGTGAACGAGCTGGACAACCGCGGAAGCCACTTTTATCTCGCCCTCTACTGGGCCGATGCGCTGAGGGTCCAGACCGCCGACGCCGAACTTGCGGCCGCGATGGCGCCACTCGCAAATGCGCTGGCCGACAACGAGGATGCCATCGTGGCGGAACTCAACGAGCCGCAGGGTTCGGCGGTCGAGATGGGCGGCTACTACAGCCCGGACCTGGCAGTCGCGGGGGCCGCCATGCGCCCGAGTTCGACGCTCAACAACATCCTCGATCAGTTCTCGTCGTAGTCGAGGCTCTCCAGGCTGAACGTCTCGAGATCGTCGATCACGAGGTCGTCGAGGTCGTCGGCGCTTTCCTCGATCGGATCGAGGAGCCCAGCGGCATTGGTGTCGGCGTGGTCCGACCGAGCACGTCCGGTGGGTGCATCCGCCTGATCGCCCTCGTCGTCGCGTTCGGCGCGTCGGCGCGCACGTCCGTACCACTCTCGCCCGATCATCGACCCCAGGCTGAACGCGAACGGTGCAGCGAGCAGGATGCCGACGAGGAACCAGGTTCGACGGGCCGGCACTCGGTCGCGTCCGCCGCTGGCGGTGACGACGCGTTCGCCCACGGTGTCGTTCGGGAATCCGACGTCGACGGCTATGAGCGATGGGCCGTTTCGAATGAGCCACCAGGAGACGAGCGCTGCGGCGATCACGGCGAGGCCTTCGAACAGCTCCTCGCCGTCGGGAATCGCTCGCCTCGCGAAGGGTCCGAGTCGACCCCGACGGTCGAGTCGTCGACTCCACCGGAATCCGGCGAGGCCGATGAGCGGTATGGCGATGGCCGCACCGGTCAATAGCCAGCTGGCGCCACTCCCGAGCGTGCATCTTCCGACATCGCACACGAGCGTTTCGTCGCCCGCCCGACCGTGAACGACGCGGACGAGCACGAGGCTGATCACCACGGCGACGGAGACTTGAGCGATGGTGCGATGTGACTCCTGCATCGATCGACAGGCTACGCGGGCGGCTCGCGTCGTGGCACGACGGCGCATGTTGGCACATCGACCGGATACCGTTCGCCGAATGACAGCACAGTTTCTTGCGGGCGGCCCGGTCGCTGAATCGGTTCTCGACGATGTGAAAGCGCGAGCCGGCGCCCTCGCCGCCAAGGGAATCAGGGTTGGCCTCGGAACAATTCTTGTTGGCGACGATGGCCCGTCGGCCTCGTACGTGAAGAAGAAGCACGAGACCTGCGAGCAGGTCGGCATCGTCTCGCATCACAAGGCGATTCCGGCCGACGCGGGACAACACGCCCTGGTCGACGCGCTCAACGAGTTCAACGCCGACCCCAGCGTGCACGGCTACATCCTCCAGCTTCCGCTTCCCGACGGATTCGACGCGGCCGAAGCGCTTGCACTCATCGATCCCGCAAAGGACGCCGATGGGCTCCACCCCGAGAACCTCGGAAAGCTCGTCCTCCAGGAGCCGGGACCTCTCCCGTGTACGCCTGCGGGCATCGTCGAGATGCTGAAGTTCTATGGCGTCGACGTGGCGGGGAGGAACGTCGTGGTCGTCGGTCGTGGCACCACTCTTGGTCGACCGATGGCCTTGTTGCTGACCACGAAGCAGGAGGGGGCAAATGCCGCGGTCACGGTGGTCCACACCGGCGTGCCCAACATTGCCCACTACACCCGTGAAGCCGACATCGTCGTCGCGGCCGTTGGTCGGCCTGGGACGGTCACGAAGGACATGGTCAAGCCCGGCGCCGTCGTCGTAAGTGGTGGTATCAGCTGGGAGGGAAAGAAGCTCCTCCCCGACGTCGACGAAGACGTCGCTGAGGTTGCGTCGTGGATCACTCCCCGTCTCGGCGGCGTGGGTCCCCTCACGGTCGCGATGTTGCTCGCCAATACCGTGGCGGCGGCCGAGCGGGCACACTCCTGACCCAGGAAACCGTCTTCCGGAGGGGGCTCCGCCTGATTGGGCGGAGTATGCGGGCGCACCCGGTTCCGCACTCGATCGCCGTCGTAGGGGCGGTGCTCTTCGCCGTCTCGGTGGTTGCGCTGAGCCGCGCCGTCGCCTGGGTGACCGACAACGTGATCGTCCCGGGCCTCAGCGATGAGGGAGTGGGCAACGATCGGCTCGTCGCCGGGTTTCTTCTGATCCTCGGCGTCGCGGCATTACGAGGTGCCGGAGCAATTCTCCGTCGGTACTACCTGGCCATGGCCGAGTATCGGACCGGCGGGACATGGCGGGCTCAACTGTTCGCGCAGTATCTGCGCCAGCCACTGAGCTTTCATCGATCGAGGCCCACGGGTGAGTTGCTGGCGCACACCGACAACGACCTCGTGGTCGCAGGCATGGTCCTGAAGCCCCTCGCGTTCGCCGTCGCCACCGTGGTCCTGGCCGTTCTTGCCGTGATCAGTCTCACGCTCGTGCACCCCCTGTTCGGCGTGGTGGCGTTCGTGTTGTTGCCGATCCTGATCGTGTTGAATCGCGTGTACTCCGAGATCGTGACCCAGCCGGCGGCCGAGGTGCAGCAGGCCGTCGCCGAGGTCACGAACGTTGCGCACGAGAGCTTCGACGGCGTGATGGTCGTGAAGACCCTCGGTCGCACCGACGACGAAGTCGATCGGCTCCGGAGAGCGGCAGGAACACTTCGAACGAAACGGCTCCGGGTGGGTCGATTGCGGGCCGTATTCGAGCCGCTGCTCGCCACCCTGCCCGATGTCGGCGTCGTCGTGCTGCTTCTGCTCGGAGCGTGGCTGATCGACCGTGGCAGTATTTCGCTCGGCGAGCTCGTGGGCGCGATGTCGTTGTTCACGGTGCTCGGTCTTCCGATCCGGATTGTTGGGTTCTTCCTCCAGTCGATGCCGGCATCGGTGGTTGCGCTCGAACGGATCGACAAGGTGCTCGATCTGCCGCTGCCCGACGCACACGCCGGCTCGGTCGGCCATCTTGATGGGGGTCCGCTCGAGCTTCGATTCGACGGGGTGTCGTTCGCCCACGGCGACGATGTGGTGCTCGATCACCTCGACCTCGAGGTGCATGCGGGAGAGACCGTGGCGCTGGTCGGAGCCACCGGTAGCGGGAAGACCACGATTCTCGAGCTGGCCTCGGGCCTGGTCGACGCAGGCTCCGGGTCCGTCGCGCTCGGAGGTGTTCGATATTCCGATCTCGCGCCGGGAGCTCGGGCCGAGCGCTTGGCGATGGTATTTCAGGAGACCTTCCTTTTCGCCGTGAGCATTCGAGAGAACATCACCATGGGCGAGCCCGCCGACCAGCCCGAGTTGGAAGCCGCCGCTGCCACCTCGCAGGCGCACGACTTCATCACGGCAACCCCTGGCGGCTACGGCACCGTCGTGGGGGAGCGAGGCGTGACCCTTTCGGGAGGTCAACGGCAGCGAGTGGCTCTGGCCCGGGCCCTCTTCCGCAAGCCATCGGTCCTTCTCCTCGACGATGCAACCTCCGCCGTCGACCCGTCGGTCGAGTCGGCGATCCTCGAGGGCCTGCACGAAGAGGCCGAGGTGACGGTGCTCATGGTCGCGCACCGACTCTCGACCATTCGGCTCGCCGACCGCGTCGCCTTTCTCGAGAACGGTCGGATCGCCGGGATCGGCTCACACGACGAACTTCTGGCGCTCGACGGATATTCAACGTTGGTGCGGGCGTACGAGTCGAAAGCGGAGGTCGACGCCCGATGAACCGCGGCACCGAGCTCGTCGACGAGAACAAGACGCCGGCGATGCAGATTCTGCGGCGGGCCGTTGCCGACAGCCCCGAGCTCCGCCAGGGGCTGAGGGTCACGATTGTGTTCGCGCTGCTGAGTGCGCTGGCTCGACTCGTTCTGCCCGTGCTGATCCAGCAGGCGCTCGACGGCGGGTTCGAGGCGGGCGACGTGCAGTTCGGCTTCATCGCCCGGGCAACCGCGGCCGCCGGCGTCCTGATCCTCGCGATATACGTGCTCACGACGCTCACCTACCGCCGCGTGATCGAGACCGCAGAGAACACTCTCCTCGCCCTTCGGGTTCGAACGTTCGATCACATCCAGCGTCTGAGCGTGGCCGAGCACACCGAAGCTCGCAAAGGCGTGCTGACCGCACGCGTGACGAGCGACGTCGAGACCTTGTCGCAGTTCGCGCAATGGGGCGCATTGGCGTGGGTGGTGAACTCCGCACTGATCATCGGGACGCTCGCCGTCATGGCGGTCTACAGCTGGAAACTGGCGCTCCTCACGATCGTCGTGTACCTACCACTGCTTCCGATCCTCCGGATCATTCAGCGCCGCCAGCTGCGCGCGTACAACGTGGTGAGAACACGCGTCGGCGACACGATCGCCCAAACGTCCGAGGCGGTCTCCGGAGCCGCAACCATCCGGGCGTACGGCTATCAGGCGGATGTCGAAGGTCGACTCGACGATGCGAACCGGTCGCTCGTTGGATCGCAGGTGAATGCCCACAAGTTCTTCTCGATCCTCGCCCCCACCATGGACATGTTCGGAGGTCTCGCGACGGGCATGGTGGCGACGGTCGGAGTGGTGCTCGGGTCCAGCGAGCTCACCGTGGGAGAGCTGACCGCGTTCCTGTTTCTCGTCACGCTGCTTACTCAACCGGTTTCTCAACTCGGCGAGGTACTCGACCAGACCCAGACGGCCCTCGCCGGGTGGTGGAAGATCCTCCAGGTGATGGACGTGCCGGTCGAGGTCGTGGAACCTTCCGATGGTGTGGTGCTTCCCGCCGGTGCGCCCGACGTCGAGTTGGAGCACGTTGACTTCTCCTATCGCACCGGCGACCAGGTTCTGCACGATGTGACGCTGCAGATTCCGGCGGGATCGTCGGTCGCGATCGTCGGACAAACCGGCAGCGGCAAGACCACGCTGGCGACGCTGCTGACCCGACTCGCCGATCCGACCGGTGGTCGAGTCCTCATCGGAGGAGCCGATCTGCGAAAGATCGACGAGGACAGCCGACACCGAGTGATCCGAATGGTGCCCCAGGACGGGTTCCTGTTCGACGCGACACTCGCCGACAACATCCGCTTCGGTCGGCCCGGTGCGACCGATTCCGACGTGGCGGCCGCGGTAGCCGAGCTGGGCCTCACCGACTGGATGGCATCGTTCGCCGATGGTCTCGACACCGCGGCGGGTGAGCGGGGAGAGTCGATCTCGGTGGGTGAACGCCAACTGGTCGCCTTGATCCGAGCGCAGCTCGCTGATGCCGGCCTCCTGATACTCGACGAGGCCACGAGTGCCGTCGATCCGGAGACAGAGGTACGTATGGCGGCGGCGCTCGACCGACTCAGTCGGGGCCGCACGACCGTGTCGATCGCCCACCGACTGTCGACTGCCGAGCGAGCCGATCTCGTCGTCGTGATGGACCGAGGCCGAATCGTCGAATCCGGCTCCCATCAAGAACTTCTCACGCACAGTGGGATTTATGCCGCTCTTCATACTGATTGGGTGGGGAACACGCAATCGTCATGAGCGTGAAATGGCGCTCGACCGACTGCATTTGGTAGCAACTTCTCGTCTTCGGCGCGCAACGGGTGCCGGCATGAACGGGGAGAAGCCAATGATTCCACGCTTGATCGGTGCCTTGAAGGGTGACGTCGCAACATTCGAAGAGGTCGAACACGACGAGTCTGCGACCATCCAAGCCGCCATCGTGGTGGTGATTGCCGCGGTCCTCGGAGGCGCGGGCGCCGCCATCTTCCAGGGCACCCAGGACGACGGGTCGGCCGGCCAGGGATTCATCGTCGGTGTGCTGGCAACATTGATCGCCTGGTTGGTATGGGCCGCCGCCACCCACTTTGTCGGCTCGCGGTGGTTCGGTGCGCAGTCCTCGCTCGGCGAGATGCTGCGCGTGATCGGCTTCGCCCACGTCGTGCTCTGGCTCACGGTGATTCCGATCATCGGGTTCTTCGCCGGCCTGTGGTTCCTGTGGGTCGTGTTCAAGGCGGTGCGAGCGGGCCTCGATATCTCGACGGGAAAGACAGCGATCGTCGTGGCGATCGGTTTCGTGATCAGGGTGATCGCGAACGTTCTGCCCATTCTCTGAAATCGACCGCCACCAGAAACTTTGAGCCGAGGGGTCGCCGACCGGCGGCCCCTCTCTCGCGTGCGGCCGGATATCCTGAGCGTTCGTTCGCTGAGCCAAGGAGCAGATCGTGAAGGATCCCGTACGCGTTGCAGTCACCGGAGCCGCGGGGCAGATCGGGTACAGCCTGCTCTTCCGCATCGCCAGCGGCGAGATGCTCGGCGCCGATCAGCCCGTGATCCTCCAGATGCTCGAGATCACGCCCGCCCTTGGCGCACTCGAGGGTGTCGCAATGGAGCTCGATGACTGCGCTTTCCCGCTGCTCGCCGGAACCGTGCGCACCAACGATGCCAATGTGGCCTTCGCCGACACCGACTTCGCCCTGCTCGTTGGCGCCATGCCCCGCAAGGAAGGCATGGAGCGCGCTGATCTGCTCGAGGCGAACGGCGGCATCTTCGGCCCTCAGGGCAGGGCGATCAACGACAACGCCAGCCGCGGCGTGAAGGTGCTCGTGGTGGGCAACCCCGCCAATACCAACGCGCTGATTGCGCAGTCGGCAGCGCCCGACCTCGACCCGCGCCAGTTCACGGCGATGACCCGTCTCGACCACAACCGGGCGCTCACCCAGCTTGCGCAAAAGACCGGTTCGACGGTGAACGACATCACGCAGATGACGATCTGGGGCAATCATTCGGCCACCCAGTATCCCGATATCTTCCATGCGACGGTCAACGGCCAGAACGCCGCCGAGGCCGTCAACGATCAGGACTGGCTCGAGAACGACTTCATCCCCACGGTGCAGAAGCGCGGGGCGGCGATCATCAAGGCTCGCGGGCTGTCGTCGGCAGCATCGGCCGCAAATGCCGCCATCGATCACATGCACGACTGGGCGCACGGCACCCCCGGCGGCAACTGGGTATCGATGTCGATCCCGTCGGACGCTAGCTACGGCGCACCCGAGGGGATCATCACGTCGTTCCCGTGCACCGTCACCAACGGCGAGTACTCGATCGTGCAGGGGCTGGACATCAACGAGTTCAGCCGCGGGAAGATCGATGCCTCGAACGCCGAGCTCGTGGCCGAGCGCGACACCGTGGCGAGCCTCGGCCTCATCTGAGCGCCAGGGTCCGCGGCGTTAACCCCGGATCTCCTCCACCGCCGAGACGAACACGTCCAGTTCATCCTCGGTGTTGTAGTAGTGGACCGATGATCGGATCATCTCCGGAAGGTTCCGCTTCTCGGCATCGATGAGCGTCGAGTCGGGTGTGCTCACCGAGACATTGATGCCACGGTCGTACAGTTTCGACTGGGCAGCTCCGGCATCGACGCCGGGCACCGCCGTCGTCACGATCGCACCGGGCGCACGTCCGAGGTCGAACGTTTCGAAGCCGGCATCGTCGAGGCGGGAGCGCAATGACATGGCCAGGTCGCGGACGCTCGCCTCGATGGCCGGCATCCCGAGCTCGAGCGCCTCGTCTACCGCCGCGCCGAGTCCGATCACGGCGGCGTGGTTGAACTCCCAGTTCTCGTAGCGTTTCGCGTCGGGAAGCAGCTCATAGCGATCGAGCGCCACCCAATTCGCCGAGTGATGATCGACCACCGGCGGCTCGACCCGCTCGAGCATCGACTCTCGAATCCAGAGGAAGCCGGTGCCGCGCGGCGCCCGCAGGTATTTGCGGCCGCTCGCCGACAGGAAATCACACCCGATCTGTTCCACGTCCAGATCGAGCTGGCCGACCGACTGACAGGCATCGAGCAGAAAGGGAATGCCGGCATCGCGGGCGATGCCGCCAACGCCCGCGGCCGGGTTCACCAACCCGCCGTTGGTGGGGATGTGGGTGATGCTGATCAGTTTCGTGCGGTCGTCGATCGCGCCCCGGAGGGCGTTTAGGTCGATCTCGCCCGTCTCGTCGCTGGGAACGACCACGATCTCGATGCCGAGGTCGTCGACCGCCTTCAGATAGGCAACCACATTGGCGCCGTACTCGGCCTCGGTCGTGAGGACGCGGTCGCCCGGCTCGAAATCGATCGACCCGAAGGCCAGGTTCCACGCCACGGTGGCGTTCTCGACCATCGCGACCTCCTCGGGCTTCCCGCCCACGAGCGTGGCGACCGAGTCGTAGGTGGCGAAGAACGCGTCGGATCGTTCGCGCGCAGCTTCGTAGCCGCCGATGTCGCCCTCGAGGCGAATGTGATCGAGCTGAGTGTCGATGACGTGTTGGGACATCAGCGCGGCGCCTGCACTGTTCAGGTGGATCCGGTTTGCACATCCGGGAGTCAGGGCGCGTACGCGGTCGACATCGATGGTCACTGAGGGGCTCGTTTCACTTGAGGAATTTGCTCGTGGTGTTGTCGGCGAGAACCTTGCCACCGGTCTGGCAGGTCGCGCAGTAGTTCACCTGATACTTCGCATAGCTCACTTCGCGGATCTCGTCGTTGCAACGAGGGCAAGGATCGCCGGTTCTGTTGTGAACCTGCGACGGTCGCTTGGCCGACGCCACGATCTCGCTTTGGTCGCGCTCGAACACCAGTGACCGTTCGATACACGTGCCGATCGCGATGTGTA
This sequence comes from Acidimicrobiales bacterium, assembly GCA_051011575.1. Taxonomy (GTDB): domain Bacteria; phylum Actinomycetota; class Acidimicrobiia; order Acidimicrobiales; family SHLQ01; genus SHLQ01. Next base: position 39,557 of record JBPCTR010000279.1, read on the forward strand.
GCGCTTCTATCTGGTCGGTTGCGAGTTTCGCGGTCGAGGCGAATGGCGAGATCTGTGCCTCGTGACAGATGTCGTTCGCGAGGCGCCTTCCGATGCCGGCGATGATCCCCTGCCGTCGGAGCAGTCCGTGAAGGCGCATGGAGTTCTCGGCGAGCAGCTGGGCGAGCTGTTCAACGGTCACCTCGTCGGCCTCGGGACCCAGACCCGCAAGCGGCCCGAACGACAACAGCTCGGTATCGCCGGGCACCACCCAGACGCCCGCTCGCTTGTCGTGGCCCGCCTCCGTCAGCAGGAGGGCGCTGCCATCGTCGAACCGCCATCGCGCCTGACCGCCGCGCGGCTTCGCGCTCTGCTTCTCGTCGGGACGAAGCCGCCCGCCCTGCATCAGATGCACGAGGTAGCCGACGTTCCCGAAGTCGAGATGGAGAAACTTGCCCCGCGTGGAGATGCCTCGCAGCGACGCCCCTACAGCTGATTCCGGCGGAGGATCGAAGGTCTTCAGGATCTGGAAGCTGATCGGACGAAACGCCTCGAGCGTGCGGCTGCTGAATTCAGCCTCGACGCGCTCGGCGTGGGCTCGGATCTCGCCGATCTCAGGCATCGGGTGTGGCCACCAACAGATGAAGGAGTGGTGCGTGCTGAAGGAGCTTCTGGACGTTCCCCTCGATCGTGAGTCGACCGGTGAGGTAGGCACCCTGTGCGTGCAGCTCGCCGCGTTGAAGCGCTCGAGCGGTCTCCATGTCCTGACAGATCGTGATATCGGGCTTGGCACTTGCGCCCTCGACCACCCGAACTGCGCGGCCGCCGACGCATACGTGGTACCGCTCGACCTCGGCGCCGTTGTCGCGCACACACTGTTCGATCACGAGGTCGACGTCGGCGAGTCGGGGGTCGTCTCGAAGGTGTTCGGTGGCCCGGGTGGTGGCGGCGGCGAACTCGTTCATGTGCTCAGTCTGCCGCTCGTCCTGCGACACTGCACAACGTGCCCGAACCTCTCGATCACAGTCTGGAGACGCTCCGCGCGCCGGAGAGCGACCCGGGGTGGATCGAGGTGTGGGACAACTGGTTCGTGATTCCGGAGCAGGGCATCGGAGGCTACGTGCGTCTCACGATTCGACCCCACGACGGCGTGAGCTGGTACTGGGCGAGTCTGCTCGGCTTCGACGACCGACTCGTGACCGTGTTGGTCGACGACGCGCCGCTCCCACGTCGGGGCTCGATGGAGCTGCGCAACCCGGGGCTGTGGACCGAGACCACGGTGCTTCGGCCCTTCGAACACCTCACAACTGATATCGAGGCGTTCGGCGTGGCCGTCGATTCGCCGACCGATGTGTGGGAAGGCGCGTGGGGTGAGCGAACGGCGGTCGGTTTCGAACTCGATTGGGACACCGACGGCGGTCCGGGACCAGCGCCAGTTCCAGGCACCGATGGCTATCGACTGGTGGGCAAGGCGCACGGTGAGGTTCTGCTCGGGACCAGTCGGTACGAGATCGAGGGCGTCGGGGTTCGCGATCACTGGTGGGGCGTTCCCGAACAGACCGACCGGTGGCGGGGGTGGGCGAGCCGTGATGGGGCGCTGGTGCATTCCGAGGCCGGTCCACTCGACCTGGACCTCGACCGGATCGTCGCGGAATTGCCGGTCGGTGAGGTCCGGCCCGGCTTGTCGATCGTGGGGTGGGCCCCGGCGATCGGAGGCGACGAACGGCACGCCCGAGCACTCGTGGTCGACGATCGCGGCGGCGGCTGGATCGAGATCGTGCGTTCGCCGTAACGGCGGTCAGGCGTTGCTGGTCTCGACTTCCCGGTCGTTCGACGGAGTCGCAAATTCGGACAGACCCACCACGAGCACCGCCGACACGATGGCCAGCGTGACCGCCATGCCCCAGGGGGCGCCGTCGGGTAGGCCGAGCCCTGTGCCCGAGATCGTTTCGGACGCGTCGCGTTCGATGATCCCCACTCCGTTCGGCCAGGGCCAGAGCACTCGCAACGAGCCGAACATCAGCCCGACGAGCGCCGCCATCACCAGGTCGTGGTTCTCCTCGAGAGCTCGACTCAGCAGGGTGGAGAACAGCGCGAGGCCGACGATGGCTCCGAAGCCGACAAGCGCGATGTCGGCGACGGCTCGGTCGTCGACGGCTCCCAGCACCGCGGCGTACATGCCCATCATCAACAGAATGAACGAACCCGAGATGCCCGGCAGGATCATGGCGCAGATCGCCAACGCACCTGCGAGGACGAGTAGGAACGGCGAGGGATCGGCCAGTGGCCCTGACTGGAAGCCCAGTAGGGCAAACGTGACCGCTCCCACGGCGACGACGATCATGCCGTGGGCGACAGACGGAGCGTGGAACAGCCGGCGGGCGACGACGATCGAGCCGATCACGAGACCGAAGAACAACCCCGCCATCGTCTCCGGATGATCGTGCAGGGCGCTCTCGATGATTCCAGCGAGAACCGCGACCGCGGATCCGATGCCGGCGAGCAGTGGGAGCAGGAACTTCCAGTCGACGCGGCGCAGCCCCTCGACGAACCCGGTCGGATCGCCCTTGACGAGCCTTCCGAGCGCCTTCGAGCCGCGTCCTATGTTGGCGAGAAGGTCGTTGTAGATCCCGAGGACCAGGGCGATCGTGCCTCCCGAGACGCCGGGCACGACGTCGGACGCGCCCATGGCGAATCCGCTGGCAAACTGGGCGGCGACGCGACCGAACATGATCGAAACCTATCGGTCGCCAGGACACCCACATGACCACCCCCGATCCGATGGATGACTTCGATACGACCCCCCCAGACGGTGATTGGGCGGGATACGTTGCGATCGATCCCGACATCTCGATGTGGGTCGAACGGATCGGCGATTCCGCTCACGGTCGCACGCCCGTGTTGTTGTTGTCGGAGGCCGAAGCTCCGAGTCACCGGTGGCCCGAGCCGTTGATCGACTCGCTCGTCGCCGAGCTGGGCTCGGTCATACGCTTCGATACACGCGACAGCGGACGAAGCTCGTGGGTGGAGCCCCTGTATGGGCTGGACGACCTCGCCACGGACGCGGTGGCCGTACTCGACGCGTTGGGTGTCGACCGAGCTCACGTGGTCGGCCGGTCGATGGGCGGGATGGTGGCCCAGATCGTCGCCATCGTCCATCCGGAACGGGTTGCGTCGCTCACGCTGATCTCCACGACTCCCGGTCCCGACGAAGCCCTCGGACCGCCCGAGCAATGGTTGGTCGATCACATGGCTGAGCGACTGTTCGCAGCCGAGCCCACCGATCCGACCGAGCGTGTCGAGTGGCTGGTCGAGCAGCAGCGTTGGTTCGCTGGTCCGCGGTTTCCGTTCGAGGAGGACAGGGTGATGGCGGCCGCGGTCGTCGAGGTGTCCGATTTCTGGAGGGGGAAGGCGGGTCACGGCGCAGCGGTCGTCGAGGCCGGGAGTCGTATGTCGCAGCTCGGAAGCGTCGATGTGCCCACCCTCGTCGTCCACGGGACTGCCGATCCGGTTCATCCGGTGGCTCACGGCCAGGCGCTTGCCGGGGCCATCTCTGGTGCCCGCCTCGAGCTCGTCGATGGTTTGGGTCACGAGCTGCCGGCGGCGTTCGCCCCGCGGCTCGTGGACCTCATCGCCCGCCTCGCCCGCGGCGGCTGACGAAGATCGAGCCTGAAAACCCCGAAGAGACCCACCAGCGCCTCCGCTGATGGATCTCTTCTCTCACGATCGGTTGAATTGTCGAGTCGTCTCGCTTGCGTTCCGCTGGGCAGTGTCGTTGCCTGTGGTGAGAGAACGTGAGGGGACCGGCTCGGCCT
>JBPCTR010000280.1:0-13046 GCA_051011575.1 Acidimicrobiales bacterium
GTACCGGGGCAAGCCGCTGGTTCGTGAAGGCGGGGTGCTCATCATGAGCCACCCCACCCCATGGGACTTCCATCCCGTTCACCACCCGAGCTACATCGACTTCTTCGAGCAGGTCCTGTCCGAGACCACCGACCCTGTGGAGATGAGTCAAAAGTACGAACGGTCGTTCGCCGAGGATGACTGGTATCGCCACCTCTACCGGACCTCGTTCGCCTACCACGGTGTGCACCCCTTCTACATGTGGTACTGGGGTTCACACGGCATGGAGCACGTGGGTCAGGTCATCATCGTCGGGGGCGATCCCCGAGCGGTGCGTCGCTTGGGCTTCCGACCAGCCTCGACCCTGCAGGATGCGCTCGAGATGGCGACCGATACTGTCGGCCCCCAGCCCACGATCACCCACTTCCACAATCCGCCGATGCTGATGGCCGACGTGACATGAGTGCGGTGAAGGACGCTCGGCGGCGAATCGGGAAGCGGCTGGCCGGTACCGACGTGCCACTCGTGGGTCGGCTGAGGCGGCCGATTCAGGCGCTCCCCTTCCCCTATCGAGCGCCGACCGTGCCCCAGAGCGTCGAGATTCCTGCTCGCCGCGGCTCGACGGGCACCGAATTCCCCACCGACTGGGCTCGTACCGAATCGGCCCGCCGCACTCGGGCGGTTCTCATCGAGACGGTCGTGAAGCCGGTCATGACCGGCCTCGCCCAGCCCACTCGCCTCGGTACCGATCGGCTCGCCGACCTCGACGGTCCTGCGATCTTCGCCGCCAACCATCACAGCCACATCGATACGCCTCTGCTGCTCAGCTCGCTCCCCACACCATGGCGTCATCGCGTCGTGGTGGGCGCCGCCGCCGACTACTTCTTCGGCACTCGGGTGACCGGCGCCCTTTCGGCACTGGTCATCGGCGCTATTCCGATCGATCGCAAACGTGTGAGCCGTACGTCGACCGACCTGGCACAGGACCTGGTGAGCGAGGGTTGGTCGCTGGTCGTCTTTCCCGAGGGCGGCCGCAGCCCCGACGGGTGGGGTCAGCCGTTCCGGGGCGGCGCCGCATTCCTCGCGCTACGGACCCAGCGGCCGGTGGTTCCGGTTCACATCGAGGGCACAGGCCGCATCCTGAGCAAGGGCATGTCGAAACCGAAGCCCGCCCGCACGACGATCACCTTCGGCGAACCGATGTGGCCGTTCGACGGCGAGGACGCACGCAAGTTCAACACCCGTCTCGAACAGCGCGTCGCAGAGCTGGCCGACGAAACGATGGCCAACTGGTACGACGCCCGCAAACGGGCTCACGCAGACGAGACCCCTGCGCTCACCGGCCCCCGAACCGCGTCGTGGCGTCGAGTATGGGAGCTCGACGCCGACCAACAGACCCGCAAGGGTCCTCGTCGCCGCACCTGGCCCCGCTGATCAGAAGCAGGCGGCGAGAGCGGCGGCCTCGACGGGATCGGCGCCCAACCCCAATCCATCACTCTCGACGAGCGCCGCCGCGCCCGCGTCGATCAGGTGATTCACGATGCAGTCGGCCTGCTCGACCGTGCGACCGCCCAGTTGCAGCCTTCTCACCGCGGCGAAACGGATCGCCGGATCGACCGTGGAACGATCGATGAAGGCGAGCCCATCCGACACAGCTGACAGCGCGTGTGAGTCGAACTCGGGATCGTCGAGAGAGTTCGGTTCCTCGATGACCCCCACGTCGAGATCACCGGACTCGATCGACAACACATAGTCGACGGCAGCCGTATCGACCGCCGCAGGCGTCGGCGCGGCATCGTCGAGCGCGCCCGAACAGCCGGAGACGGCGACGAGTACAACGGTGGTACAGGCGAAAGCCCGGATGTGGCGGAACATCAACGATCCGGTCGGCATCGGGGGCCGTGGAATTAGCCACACCCCGGGGCCAGCGCCACCCCGACCGAGTAGAATCAACCCCGCAATTCCTACAGAGAGGTGCCTCGCCGTGGCCGTATTTGCCAACACTCCGATCGAGCTCATCAACGAGGTGTACAGCACTCTCGACGAGCGATTGGCGACCGGACGGCAACGCCTCGGGCGAGCACTCACCCTCACCGAGAAGATCCTCATCAACCATCTCGACGATCCCACCTCCGGTGGAATGGATCGAGGCGTTTCGTACACCGACCTCCGCCCCGACCGCGTGGCCATGCAGGACGCCACCGCCCAGATGGCGTGGCTCCAGTTCATGACCGCCGGCCTCGAACAGACCGCAGTTCCCACCACGACACACTGCGATCACCTCATACAGGCCCGGGTCGACGGGAAAACCGACCTTCTTGTCGCAGTCGACACCAACAAGGAGGTCTACGACTTCCTCGAGACCGTGAGCGCCCGCTACGGCGGCGGATTCTGGGCGCCCGGCTCGGGCATCATCCACCAGGTCGTGCTCGAGAACTACGCGTTCCCCGGCGGCATGATGCTCGGCACCGACAGCCATACCCCCAACGCGGGCGGCCTCGGGATGATCGCCGTTGGCGTGGGCGGCGCCGATGCGGTCGACGTGATGACCGGGTTCCCCTGGAACGTGCGCTGGCCCAAGGCGATCGGCGTGCACCTCACCGGCGAACTCACGGGCTGGGCCGCCCCCAAAGACGTGATCCTCAAGGTCGCCGAAATCCTCACTGTGAAGGGCGGCACCGGCGCCATCGTCGAGTACTTCGGTCCCGGCGCCGAGAGCATGTCCGCCACGGGCAAGGCCACGATCTGCAACATGGGCGCCGAGATCGGCGCGACCACCTCGATCTTCGCCTACGACGACGCCACGAGCCGATACCTCAAGGCGACCGGCCGCGAAGAGATCGACGACGCCGCCCGCGCCGTCGCCCATCACCTCCGTGCCGACGACGAGATCTACGCGAACCCGGGCGATTATTTCGACCAGGTCATCGAGATCGACCTCGCCAACCTCGAGCCGCTCATCAACGGCCCCCACACCCCCGACCTCGCCCGCCCACTTTCGGCACTCGGGGCGGAAGCCCAGGCCAATGCCTGGCCGCTCGAGATCAGCGCCGCGCTCGTCGGGTCGTGCACAAACTCGAGCTACGAGGACATCAGCCGGGCGGCATCGATCGCTCGCGACGCTGCGGCCAAGGGGCTCAAGGCCAAGGTGCCTTTCATGGTCACACCTGGCTCTGAAGCCACGATGCGCACGATCGAACGGGACGGCATGCTCGAAGCGCTCGAGGCGATAGGCGGTGTGGTGCTCGCGAACGCATGCGGACCCTGTATCGGCCAGTGGAAACGTGACGATCGCGAGGGTAAGGAAGGCACGCTCAACACGATCGTCACCAGCTACAACCGGAACTTCCCGAAGCGCAACGATGGCGACGCCGCCACGCTCGCGTTCGTCACCTCACCCGAAACCACGGTTGCCCTCGCCCTCGCGGGCACCCTCGACTTCGACCCTCGCACCGACACGCTCACCAACGACGCAGGTGAGGAAGTGAAACTCCACGTCGGCGATGCGATCGAGCTGCCATCGGGGGGTTTCGAAGACGGTACGTCGATGTTCATCGCTCCCCCCGAAGATGGCTCGGCGATCGAGATCACGGTCTCCCCCACTTCCGACCGCCTCCAGCTCCTCAGCCCTTTCCCGGCGTGGGACGGGGCCGACTACCTCGAGCTCCCCATCCTCGGCAAGGGCATGGGCAAGGTCACCACGGATCACATCTCGATGGCCGGCCAGTGGTTGAAGTACCGCGGCCACCTCGAGAACATCTCAGGCAACCTCTATCTCGGCGTGGTCAACGCATACACCGGTGAGAGCGAGCTGGCCCTCGACCCCTCCGACGGCCAGACCAAGAGCTATCCCGACATCGCCAAGAGTCTCCACGAGAAGGGCATCAACTGGGTGTTCATCGGCGAGGAGAACGTGGGCGAGGGTTCGAGTCGCGAGCACGCCGCAATGGAGCCACGGTTCCGCGGCTGCCACGCGGTGTTCGCCAAATCGTTCGCTCGAATCCACGAGACCAACCTCAAGAAGCAGGGCGTCCTCGCGCTCACGTTCGCCGACCCCGACCTCTGGCTCGCGATCGAGGAGGGTGACTCGATCTCGATCACCGGCCTCTCCGAGCTGTCACCAGGCCGTCCGGTCGATTGTGTGCTGCACAAGCCTTCGGGCGAGAGTCTCGAGTTCGATGCCGATCACACGCTGTCCGACGATCAGATCGAGTGGTTCCACGCCGGAAGCGCGCTCAACGTGATCCGACGACAGACCGGGAGCTGATCGCTCCCCCATGGATCTCCGGCAGCTCAACGCCCTCATCGCAGTCTCGGAGCACCGGAGCTTCTCGGCGGCAGCACGAGCGCTTCACACCGTGCAGAGCAATGTGTCCACACACGTGGCGCGGCTCGAGCGCGAACTCGATGCCGTTCTCGTCGACCGTCGAACCGGCGAGCTCACGACCGAAGGCGAAGCCGTGGTGCTTCGGGCACTTCGCGTGCGCGCCGAATTGCAGGCGATCCCCGCCGACGTATCGGCTCTCCGCGACGACATCCGCGGCGTTGTCAGGTTCGGAATCATCGGCACCACGGGCCGATGGCTCGTTCCCGAGCTGCTCACCGCCCTGAAGGAGAGCTACCCCGGCGTACATCTCGTGGTCGTCGACGCAACCACAACCGGTCTGCTCCCCCAACTCCAGAGTGGTCAGCTCACGATGGCCGTCCTCAACCTGCCGTTGCAGGAGCCCGAGCTCGCGTCGGTTCCTCTCTTCGACGAGGAACGAATCCTCATCGCGCCCGAGGGGCATCCGTTGGCAGCGCATGACCGGATCGACCTCACTGAGCTCGCGAACCACGAAATGGTTCTTCCGCCGCCCGGAACACAGTTTCGAAACGAGGTGGATGCGGCCGCCGCCGAAGCGGGCGTGACCCTTCAAGCCCGCGCCGAACTCGACGGAATGCGTCTTCTGGCGTCGCTCGCATTCCAGGGCTTCTCACCCGCGCTGGTTCCGGCAACGGCGGCACCCGCCGAGACTGGCGATGGGTGGAGGGCGGTCCACATCGACGGGATGTCGACGCGCTCGGTTGGGCTCGCCTACCGTCGATGGACAACACTTCCGGCACCTGCTCGTGCGGTCCACAAGGTGATCACCGAGGTCGTTGCCGCTCTCGGCGATCAGCAGCCCGGGCTGCACGTGACGGTCGACCCGGAAGCCCACGAAAGCTTCACGAATTGACGCTCTCCGAGCCAACCGCAGAACTCGATCGGCCGACGCTCTCCACCGAGCGCAGCCCCGACGGCCGCCGCCATGTGGTGGTGCGGCTTCCCGACACGCCCGACTCTCCGCTCACGACCGCCGACGCACAGACCATCACCCGCGGCGCACGTTTGGCGATCGACCAACGAATTCCGTTCGTCTGCAGGTTTACCGCGAACGGTCCTGCGGTCGACGAGGAGCTCGCGGTCACCTTCGCGATGGGTGAGGCTGCCCGGTCGATCACCGATTGCTCCGGCCGGGTTCCCACGATCGGCGTACTGCACGGCGACGCTGTCGCCGGACCCACACTTCTCCTCGGTCTGATGGACCACGTCGTGGTGGTCGACGGCAGTCACGCATTCGTGAGCGGGCCGGCGATGGTGGCGGAGTTCACCGGCGTCGACTTCGGCCGCACCGAACTTGGCGGCTCCGCTGTGCTCACCACGCAAGCCGGATTGGCCAGCCTCACCGCGCCCACCGCCGAAGACGCGGAAGCGCTCATCGACGACCTGCTGAGCATGCTTCCCTCGAACAACGACGCGATTGCACCCATGGTCGACACAGGCGACCCCGTCGATCGCCCCACACCCGAGGCCGGCGACATCATTCCCGACTCGGCCACCGGCGCCTACGACGTTCGCGACGTGATCGGCGCGCTGGCGGACGACTCCTGGTTCCTCGAGCTCCGAGCTCACTACGCAACCAACATCGTCACCGGATTCGCGAGCTTTGGTGGGATCCCAGTCGGCGTGGTCGCAAACCAGCCGATGAGCATCGCAGGCACGCTCGACATCCCGTCATCGCAGAAGGGCGGACGCTTCGTCGCCTTCTGTGATGCCTTCAACCTCCCGCTCGTCACGCTCGTCGACACCTCCGGGTTCTACCCCGGTAAAGATCTCGAGTGGCGGGGGATGATCCGCTACGGCGCGCAGCTCGCCTTCGCTTACGCCCGAGCCACCGTTCCTCGAATCAACGTGACCCTGCGGAAGTCCTACGGCGGGGCCTACATCGTGATGGATTCGAAATACATGGGCAACGATCTGGCCTTTGCGTGGCCGTCGGCCGAGATCGCAGTGATGGGAGCCAAAGGCGCCGTCGAGATCCTGCATCGCGACGCCGACGCCGAGGAACGCGCGCAGCTCGAATCCTCGTACGAAGAGCGGCTACTCAACCCGTATCGTGCCGCCGAGCGGGGCTCCGTCGACGCTGTCATCGACCCGGAAAATACCCGACGGGAAATCGCTACGAGTCTTCGGCTGCTGGCCTCGAAGCGAGAGCACCTCCCCCGACGCCGTCACGACAACACACCGTTGTAGACCGCGTTTCGCCAACTGCGCTCCGTGGCCGGGAACCGCGTATGATCGAATCTGGTGCGCACCGCTCAACGGCGAGGGGTAGGCAAGTCCAGATTCAGTCACACCCCTTTTGGAGACCCCGTGAGCGAGAGCATCACCATCACTGACAATCGCACTGGTGAGTCGGTGGAAGTTCCGATCGTCGATGGTGCGGTCGATTCGACCGCGTGGAAGAAGCTCGTTCCCGGAACGTGGTTCCTCGATCCCGGCTTCACCGCCACGGCGTCCACAGAGAGTTCGGTCACCTACCTCGATGGCGCCAACGGCGTTCTCGAATACCGGGGAATTCCGATCGAACAGCTGGCAGAGAAGTCGACCCATCTCGAGACGTCGTACCTTCTTCTCAACGGCGAACTCCCGAACACCGCCCAGCTCGCCGCGTGGACCGACGAGATCACGCACCACACATTCCTGCACGAGAATTTCCGCAAGCGGATTCACGACGCCTTCCACTACGACGCCCACCCGATGGGACTGCTCACCTCGAGCGTCGCGGCGCTCTCGACCTTCTATCCGGAATCGAAGGAGATCGAGGATCCCGAAAACCGTCGGGCTCAGATCGTGCGCCTCGTCGCCAAGATGCCGACGCTTGCCGCCTCGGCGTATCGGTTCAACCGCGGGCTTCCGTTCGTCTTCCCCCGCAACGACCTCGACTACACCTCGAACTTCCTGTCGATGATGTTTTCCATCGCAGAAGACGACTACGAGCCCCACCCGGCCCTCAAGCGGGCGATGGAGATCCTCTTCATCCTTCATGCCGATCACGAGCAGAACTGCTCTACCACGGCCGCTCGCGTCGTCGGCTCGGCTCACGCCGACCCCTATGTCTCGATCGCCGCCGCGTGCGCGGCGCTGTACGGACCACGCCACGGCGGAGCGAACGAGGCGGTGCTCCGCATGCTTCGCGAGATCGGCAGCTACGAGAACGTCGATGCCTATGTCGAGCGCGTCAAGGGCGGCGACGAGCGCCTCATGGGATTCGGTCACCGGGTCTACAAGAGCTTCGATCCCCGCGCCCGCATCATCAAGGACGCGGCCCACGGAGTGTTCGAGGTCTCCGGCAAGAACCCGCTTCTCGACATAGCGCTCAAGCTGGAAGAGGTGGCGCTCGCCGACCCGTACTTCATCGACCGGAAGCTGTATCCGAACGTCGATTTCTACTCGGGTCTCATCTATCAGTCGATGGGGTTCCCGACCGAGATGTTCACGGTGTTGTTCGCCATTCCGCGCACGGTGGGGTGGCTCACGCACTGGCAGGAGATGCTCGATCAGGACAGCAGAATCGCTCGCCCCCGTCAGGTGTACACCGGCGAGCGAAAGCGCGACTACACAGCAGTCGAGAGCCGCTGACTCCGAGGCCTGTTCAGGTCCCGCACCGTCTACTCTGACCTGCTGTGCGGAAAAGTCTTGGTGCAGGGGTGTTCGCGGTGCTCGCGATCGTCGCGACCGTCACCGCACCCGCCTCCGCCGAGACCGAGCCGAAGGCCGACACAGCCCAGATCGCTCACGGGCTCGGCGATCGGATCGGGCACGACAAGCCGGACACGCTCATCGAAAATGCATCCGACCCCAGCGCTCTCCCACCGGGAACCAGGCTGAGCGTCGAGGTGTACGGTCCGGATCTCGAGGCCGTCGATGCCGCCATCCGTGCCGTCGGAGGCGACCCCTACGCACGCGTGCCGGGATTCTTCGTCGAAGCCTCGATCGACGCCACCGCGATTCGGACACTCGAACAGGCCGAGGCCGTATTGCGGATCGCCGACACAACGGTCACGGACTCGACGCTGCAAGGCTCGACCGAACTGGCGTCCGTGATCGAGAACACCGTGTTGTTCAATGCCTGGCATGCCGATGGTCACAAAGGTGCCGGCCAACGAATCGGAATTCTCGACATCTTTGGCCGCACCGAGCTCGATGCGGCGGTCGCGTCGGGCAGGCTCCCCGTTCCCACTGGGACGTTCTGCCTGAAGTTCGGCACCTCGTGTTCCATCACCGACACACTCTCGTCGGCGCACGGTGTGGGTGTCGCTGAGATCATCCATCGATCCGCGCCCGAGGCCGAGTTGTATCTCGCGACCGTCCGGACCCTTGGTGATCTCGCCGCCGCCATCCAATGGTTCGCGGACCGCGGCGTGACGGTGATCAACCGATCCGAGACCAGCGAGTTCGACGGCCCCGGTGATGGTTCGGGCCCGCTCGGAACCCTCGTCGATCTCGCCGTGGCGAACGACATCGTGTGGGTGGCAGCGGCCGGCAACGCAGCCGGCGATGGCGGCCGATTGGGCCAGAACTGGGTCGGCACTTTCAATGATCCCGACGACAACGGCGTGCACAACTGGGCATCCGGCGGCGAGCTCATGGAGTTCCGTTGCGGCTTCCTGCTGGGTATGCGGTGGGACGACTGGTCGGCGAGTTCGATCGCCACCGACTACGACCTGTGGATCTACGACGAGGTCGACGATCCCGACCCCGAGGTCCGAGCAAACGACAATCAAAGCACGCTCGCCGACCCGCCCGTCGAGCACGTCGAGACCGTGTGCTCGGGCCCGAACGACCTCGATTATTTCGCCATCGTCCGATTCGTCGACACCCAGCCAGATGGCGCCGACCAGATCCAGATCATGGGCAACTTCACCGAGATGGAAGAGTGGGTCAACGCATATTCCGCCACCGGTCCTGGCGCCGACTCGGCAAACCCCGGGGCCGTCACGGTGGGAGCGAGTCGCAACCCGAGCAGCCCGTTGCGTGCCGGGTACAGCTCGGTCGGCCCGACGTTCGACGACCGTGCCGGTATCGACCTCATCGGGCCCTCGTGTCTCCCGGTTACCAACTTCGGCAGCTGTTTCACCGGCACGAGTGCAAGCGCACCGGTGATCAGCGGGGCCCTCGCCATGCTCCGCGCCGCCGGCGTCGTTGAATCTGCCAGCGGGGCCGACGCGGTCATCCCGTTTATCACCGCCGACCAGGGAGTCGCCGGACCTGACCCGGAATACGGTCACGGATCGCTACTCCTGCCACCACCGTCATCGTTCGGGGTCATTCCCGCGAACGAGACGTGTATGGGACTCGTGCCAACCATCGTCGGAACGTCGTTTGCCGACACGATCACGGGCACGCCGGGCGCCGACGTGATCCTCGCGGGCGCCGGCGACGATGTCGTGAACGGCAACGGCGGCGCCGACACGATCTGCGGCGGCGGCGGCCGCGACATCATCGATGGCGGAGGTGGCTCGGACGCCATCAACGGCGAAGCCGGCCGAGACCGAATTCGGGGCGGCACTGGCGCCGATGTACTCATCGGTGGCCCCGGCGGCGACCGCCTGGTCGGAAATGTGGGCTCCGACGAAATCCGTGGCGAAGGCGGAAACGATAGGGAGTTCGGCGGCGCGGGCAACGATCAGTTGCGCGGCGGCGCCGGCCGTGACCGACTCGCCGGGTCGCCAGGGGTTGATTCGCTTCACGGAGGCGTCGGCATCGACACGTGTGCCGGGGCTGGCTTTGGCGAAGCCGATGACCCCGGCGACACACTCGCCCGCTGCGAACTGCGCTAACCCCTCAGTCCAGAACGATGTCGGGGTGGCCCTGGCCCGATGTCCAGTGCCGGCGGCAACGAAGCTCGTAGGACACTTCGGGGACGACATCGGGGTTGTCGACGACCATCAACTCGCCCTCGTACACCTGAACACCATTTACGACGCGAGCGTTGTGCGTGGCTCGGTCGCCGCACCAACACCGCGCTTCGCACTGGATGGCCTCGGCCTGATCGGCGAGCTCGAGCAAGCGGGCGGTCCCCTCGAAGAGGCGACCACGGAAGTCGGTGAGGAGGCCGAACGCAAACACGTCGAGCCGCATCGAGTCGACGATCTCGGCGAGCTGTTCGATCTGCTCGGCGGTGTAGAACTGGGCCTCGTCGCACACGAGATAGTCGAGCGGATCTCCGTCGTTGGCAGCAACCGTGCGCAGATCGACCGAAGGATCGATCACCACGGCGTCGGCGGAAACGCCCAGGCGGGAGCTCACTCGGGCGCCCTTGCGGTCGAGCATGCTGCACAGCGCTCCCTGCAGCCCGCCGTGCGTGAGGTTGTGATGGATCTGGAGGGCGAGTGTGGACTTGCCCGAACCCATGGTTCCGAACGAGAACCGCAGCATGCCCATCACAGCCTGATTGCCCCGGATTCCGGGAATTGTCTGTTGGACGGGGATCCGCGAGGGCGTGAGCGTCATGAGCAACCCGAAGTCGAACCGCAGTCGCGGCAGGCATAACAGCTTCCGGCACGAACCATCTGGGTTCCGCACTGGCCACAGAACGGCGCGTCGGACGTGGCCTTGGACGGCGGATCGGGAGGCAAATCGAGGCCCTGGTGGGTCTCGGTGGTCGCCTCGGCAACTCCGGGCAGCGTGGGTTGGCTTCGTTCACCGGTGGTGAGGATGTTCCGGCTCTGCCGCTCATCGGGAGCGAGGTACTCGACGGCGAGCCGACGGAACAGGTAATCCATGAGGCTCGAGGCGATTCGCAGGTCTTCGTCGTCGGTCATGCCGGCCGGCTCGAACCGCATACCCACGAACGCATCGACGAAGGCGTGCAGAGGTACGCCGTACTGCAGGCCATGACTCACCGAGATGGCGAATGCGTCCATGATGCCGGCGAGCGTGGAGCCCTGCTTCGACACTCGGATGAAGAGCTCGCCCGGGCGGCCGTCGGCGTATTCGCCCACCGTCACGAACCCCTTGCAGTCGGCAACCCGGAACTCGAAGGTGCGAGACGACCGAGACCGTGGCAGCTTCTCTCGCACCGGCTGGGCGGCGTCCGCGACGACGGCGTCGACGGCGTTCGTGACCGAGGACTTCGCCGTGAGCGGCTGGGCGACCTTGCAGTTGTCGCGGTAGAGCGCCACCGCTTTGAGTCCGAGCTTCCACGAGTCGATGTAGACCTGCTCGACCTCTTCGACCGAGGTGTTCTCGGGAAGGTTGACGGTCTTGGAGATTGCGCCGGAAAGGAACGGTTGCACCGCGGCCATCATCTCGATGTGGCCCGACGGGCCAATCACGTTGTCGCCCATCGAGCAGGCGAAGACGGCTTCGTGTTCGGGCGAGAGGCCGGGGGCACCGAGCACCGAGCCGGTATCGGCGACATGGGCTTCGATCGCCTCGATCTGCGGTTCGTCGTAGCCGAGTCGGTGCAGGGCACGATCGACCGCCTGGTTGATGATCTGCATCGTGCCGCCACCAACGAGCTTCTTCGTCTTGACGAGACCAAGATCGGGCTCGATACCGGTGGTGTCGCAGTCCATGAGGAAGCTGATCGTGCCGGTGGGCGCCAGAACGGTGGCCTGCGCGTTCCGGACGCCGCTTTCGGCTGCTCGAACACAGGTGTCGTCCCAGGCTGCCTGGGCAGCGTTCAGCAGGTCGGCCGGTGCGAGCTCGCGATCGATGTCGTCGACCGCAGTCCGATGCATGCCGAGCACCCGTTGCACGGCGTCGGCATCGTTCTCGTAGCCGGGGAACGCACCGACACGGCCGGCGATCCGGGCCGACATGTTGTAGGCGGCCCCACCCATGAGTGCGGTGAGTGCCGCTGCCAACGCCCGACCCTCGGCCGAGTCGTAGGCGGTACCCGACGCCATCAGCAGCGCTCCGAGGTTGGCGTACCCAAGGCCGAGCTGACGAAGCCGACGCGTGTTTTCGCCTATCCGGTCGGTCGGATAGTCGGCCCGGCCGACGATGATCTCCTGGGCGGTGAAAACGAGCTCGACCGCCTCGATAAAACCGGCGGTATCGAAGGCCGCGTGGTCGCCGACGGGTTGGAAGGAGAGCAGGTTCAGGCTGGCGAGATTGCAGGCCGAGTCGTCGACGTGCATGTACTCCGAGCAAGGATTGCTGGCATTGATACGGCCGATCGAGGGGGTTGTGTGCCAGCGGTTGATGGTGGTGTCGTACTGCATGCCGGGATCGGCGCATTCCCAGGTGGCCTGAGCGATGTCGCGAAGAAGATCACGGGCGGGGATCGATCGGATGACGGTGCCATCCATCACCGATCGCATCTCCCACTCGTCGCCGTTCTCGACCGCGGTCATGAACTCGTCGGTGACCCGGACCGAGTTGTTGGCGTTCTGGTACTGCACCGAATACGAGTCGACGCCATCGAGATCCATATCGAATCCGGCATCGCGGAGAGCACGCGCCTTCTTCTCCTCGCGGGCCTTGCACCACACGAATTCCGAAACGTCGGGGTGGTCGATGTCGAGGATGACCATCTTGGCGGCGCGACGGGTCTTGCCTCCGCTTTTGATCGTGCCCGCCGAGGCGTCGGCGCCGCGCATGAAGCTCACGGGGCCCGAGGCGGTGCCGCCGCCATCGAGGCCCTCGACCGAGCTGCGGATCCGACTCAGGTTCACGCCCGCTCCGGAACCACCCTTGAAAATCATTCCTTCTTCGGCGTACCAGTTGAGGATCGACTCCATCGTGTCGTCGA